>JAEYON010000060.1 GCA_023411645.1 Bacillota bacterium
TCATCAAGACAAGTGTCTTTATCCGAGTAGCAGCTCGAGTTCGCTTTATCTAAACACAGACGAGAGGGCCTGGACCTATAGTGGAAGTAAGTTGACGTATAACTCAAGATACCTCCGATATTCTGAAACAAATACTGGATTCCAATTCTCAAACAGCGATCGCACTAACACCATCTCCTTCTATGAGCTGGTAAACTCTAATGCAACCAAAGCACCTGTATTCAGCAGCAGCACTTACAAAATGCCGGCCGCCGATGCCAAAACCGCTGAATTCACTCTTACAAATACATATGATGCACCAGAATTCATTGTATACTCCAACAATAGTGGCACCCAGCTGGCTAGCGGTGTGACAGCCGGTTTCGATGATGATACCTTGACGCTGACATTTGATGAGGCACCGACAAAGGATACAACTTACTACATCTCCGTCATTGACGGTGCTCAGGAAGAAAGTGCCCGTAAGGAAATCCTTGTGGAAGCGTATACAGAGACCTTCGTATATACGCGAGTGGATACAATTAATTCGGGCGGAACTTACCTGATTGTCAGAGCCGGAAGTAGTAATAATTACGCCATGAATACAACTTTGATCACGTCTACAAGCGGTTATGGCTATTATCTTGGAATTGATAATGTTACCTTTAGTGATAGTGGCAACAAAATCATCCTGGAATCGGATGAAGCCCGGGATGTGGAATGGGTTTTGAACGGTTCGAACAGCAGCTTCACAATGTATAACCGTGCCAAGGCGAAATATGTCTCTCTTTATATCAACCCCAGCAGTACTACAAATATGTATGGCTTATCATTAGAAAGCAGCGGAACAAACTGGGCATATAACAGCTCAAACAATACCGTCTCCTATACCGTGCCTGATGGTGAAACTACCTTTACAAAGAATGCCTGGCTTTATTATTCCTCGAATAACAGCGGATTCCGCGCTAGTACTTCAAGTAGTGATGCAAGCACGATCTATGTTTTCCAGAAACAGGAGGATGTCGACGTAACCAGTGCACCTGCATTCAGCAGTAATACATACAATATGCCGACCGCCGATGCCAACACCGCTGAATTCACGCTGACCAATACATATGATGCACCGGAATTCAATGTATACGCCAACAACAGTAGCACTACGCCGGCTGAAGGTGTGACGGCCAGTCTTGCTGATGATACTTTAACGTTGACATTTGAAGAGGTACCGACTGAGGATGCGACATACTATATATCTGTCACTGACGGTGATAAGGGAGAAAGTAGTCGTACTGCTGTAAAGGTGAAAGCATATGAAGAGGAGGATTCCGATTACCTGGCATTTACCTCTGATGCGCACTATGGCGGGACTAACAACCTTTCGACATGGCTCGGACTGCTGGAAAGCGGGAATGTCCTGGAGAAAGGCCAACTGGACTATATGGGCTTTTGCGGCGATATGGCCAGTTACAGTGCCAATGGAGACAGTTATTGGACTTATGCACAAACGATGTTGGATACAGTCACTGGATCCAATCTCATCTCAACAACTCCCGGGTTTATATACACTACCGGAAATCATGAATACATGAATGGAAGTTATGGATCCACCAGCAACTCCACTGCTGCAAAAATCACCAGGATCGGTGAGGCAGTTAGAACCGACAACTATATTATTTATTGCTTCGGTGCTGAAAGCAGTTCCCAGCAGTTCACAAACGGTGACATCAATACACTGAAGCAGTATCTGGATGCTGCACCCGATGATATTCCCATCATCATAATATCTCACTATCCGATCCATTATTATTCCAGCAGATTTACTACAAATGCCGGTGCCCTGATCAATGTGCTTAACCGCCACAAAAATGTTATATTCCTTTGGGGCCACAATCATTCCGTGTCGGATACCAACTATGGAACGGTTTATACAGCAGGTTCTATCATTAATTATGCCTCCGGCTCTTCTGCACAAACTGACTTTACCTATGCCGCAGCCGGATGCATGGGTGATAGTGGTTCGATTAGGCAAAAGGGGATGGTCATGGAGGTAGCCGATGACGGAAGCACCGTTACCATGACTTACTATGGGCTCGATGGCAAGCCTATGGGAAGCACCACTGTTGAAATAGAAGAGCCTGCTGTCAGCAGCAATGCGAATCTTTCCTCCCTTTCCTACTCCTTGGACGGTGGGGCACAAATCAGTTGTCCCGGATTCTCACCGACTCAAAATGAATATAGTATCACGCTGCCCTATGGAACACCGGATGGCAGCCAAATTACATTATATGGGGTATGTGCCAGCAAAGATGCTGAGATTACGTCAAATACAGGAGCTACGCTGGAGAACGGGGCAGCGACAGCTACAATCACTGTAAGAGCGGAAGACGTACTCACAACCAGAACGTACACCCTCCACTTTACCATTTCTGCTACGCAGGGTACCAGGTACATACTGACCGATGACTTTGCGGAGGGCAGGGAATACATTATCGCCTATGTGGATAGCGGCAATGCTTACTGCCTGGATGCCGACGAACTGGAAACGGGTAGCTCCGGAACCACAGCAACAGCAACAGTCGAAGGAGTCTTTGAAGATACAATCATTACAAGAGATGAAACCATCCTATGGAAAGCAATGAAGTCAGGCGATGGTTGGCTGATATGTCCGGCGACCGGCAGCAATTCAGCTCTCCGGTTGTATATGGGGTATGGGTCTACATTATATCTGGATGCGACCGGCCGGGCAATGTCCTACGATGGAGATAAACTTTTCTATACTTCTTCTGCATCAGGATCTACCTATTATCTGTCCTACAGCAACGGTGAGTTTTTATGCAAGACCAGCAATGCATCCAATATCTCACTCTTTGCCCCGGTTGTCGATGCCACCGGAATCGAGCTGCCGCAAGCAGTCTCTGTTAAGGAAGGCCAAACTGTTAAGCTAAATGCAACATTGATTCCGGCAAATGCCAATAGTGCAGTGACATGGTCTGTGGACAGCGGAGACGCTTTTGCATCCGTTGACGAAACCGGGCTTGTTACAGGCCTGGCAGAAGGAACAGCCATTATATCAGCCTCAGCCAACGGTTTTAAGGCTACCTGTACGGTGAGTGTTACCGGCTGGTCGGATTCCATAAACATTGCCTTTACCTCCGATACCCACTATGAAAGCGGTGTCACAAACAATCTGGATAGCTGGCTGACCGATATGAGCCAGCGGTATCAGACCCTGGAGCACATCGGTATTACCGGAGACATCGGGAGTACTTCATCAACCTCCGTGAATGAATATTGGAAGTTTGTCCAGGATATTATCGATACGGTCAATGCCCACGGTAGTTTTGTTACAGGCGGAGGAATCTATACAACCGGCAACCATGAACAATATGCTGGACCTATTGCAGGCGGAGATTATGAAAATAATAAAAATAGTAATGCAACCGCTAAGAAACTGACGCAGAACGGAGTGGCTGCGAATTATAAAGACTATGTTGTGTACTGCTTTGGAGCAAGTAATAATGTTACGACCAGCTTAGTGCAGGAGTTTACACAGACGCAGATTGAACAGCTGGAGACATTCCTAAATAGCGGGAGTGTACCTGATAATATCCCGATATTTATAATGTCACATTACCCGCTGCACTATAACGGCAATAGGATTGTTGAGCGTTCGGAGGATGTCATAGCGATCCTGAACGAGCACCCGAATGTTATATTCCTCTGGGCACACAACCATACAGATGCCGGAACTTATGAGAACGGTTATGATAATATTCTAAAGTCCGGAGATACCATTACAACCCTGAATAGAGAAAACGGCACCAGTAAGACAACAGAGATTCAATTTACTTATACAGCCGCCGGTTGTATGAGCGATGAGGAATATTACAGCAGCAGTGCAGCTGTACTTGGCAAGGGAATAATTGCTGAAATTACAGATATTGCCGGTGGCAGGCAGGTGACACTGACCTACTACAACCTGGACGGTGAACCTTTCACAGTTGCAGGCAAAAACACTTCCGCTATCGTGAACCTGGTTGGAGCAGGGCAAGAAACCTGTACCATCGGTTGGGATACGGACGGTGACGGAACGGTGGATGACACAACCACTGTTGCCTATGGCACGATGCCGGCTCACGCGGATGGCAGCAAGGCTGCAACGGCGGAGTACACGTACACCTTTACAGGCTGGAATCCTGCATTAAGTAACGTAACCGGACCTGTAACCTACACAGCACAGTTTACCAGCGCAGTAAATTCCTATACTATCAGCTGGGATACGGACGGTGACGGAACGGTGGATGACACCACCACTGCTGCCTATGGCACGATGCCGACTCACGCGGATGGCAGCAAGGCTGCAACGTCAGAGTATAAATATACCTTCACAGGCTGGGAGCCTGCATTAAGCAACGTAACCGGACCTGTAACCTACAAGGCTATATTTACCGCTACCCCTGTCACATCGGGTAACGGAGGCAGCGGAGGCAGCGGAGGTTCTGGAGGCAGCGGAGGCAGCGGCGGCAGCGGAGGTTCCGGCTCTTCGACAGCTGAAGAAATTCCGGAAGAAGATGTTCCATCGGGATCTGCCGACCCAAGCAATGAGAAGATTATCTTTGATGACGTTCCGGAAAATAGCTGGTATTATGATGCGGTTCAGTATGTTGCCGGAAGAGGTTTATTAAAAGGTGTATCTGATCGTCAGTTCGAACCGGATAAGGCTTTGACGAGAGGCATGCTGGTAACCATCCTCTGGAGACTTGAAGGTAAGCCTGAAGAAACAACCCCTATCCCGTTTACGGATATAGCTGCCGGAGCCTGGTACGCAGATGCTGTTAACTGGGCACACGTAAATGGCATCGTAAAGGGCTATAGCGCGGAATCATTCGGACCAGAAGATCTGGTAACACGTGAGCAGATGGCCACAATCCTTTACAGGTATGCAAGCTATAAAGGTTATGATGTAACTGCAACGGATGATTTGGCTAAATTCAATGACTCAGATGAGATATCTCCATGGGCACTGACGGCAGTAAAATGGGCGGTAGCTGATGGACTTATCACAGGTGTAAGTGAAACGAGCATTAACCCTAAAGGAAATACCAGTCGTGCACAGGCTGCTGCAATTATCATGAGATTTATTGAAGGTAAGGAAATAGGCTCCATTAAGTGATCCTAATTAACAAAATATCTCCCACGAATGTAAGAGGAATGAAGGCCTTCAGGAATTATCCTGAAGGCCTTCTGTGCAGTACGTGGCAAAGTGTTTGCTGTGAAGAGAAAATGGTGGATGGTTGACACATCCAATGATTTTTGGTATGTTAATACGACAAAATGAACATATAAAGTTTTCTAGGGTTCCGTAACAATAATTGTTAGCCTGGTCCAAGAGAAAACGCACAATTAAAAGGTTGTGTACACGGAAGGATAAAAGCCTGGGAGTTATTTATAATACTCCCGGGCTTAATTTTTGCACAGAAGGAGGACAAACAATATGTGGGGATTATTACTTACAACGATTTTAACAAGTGCGGCAGATAGCCTGAACCCGATTGGAATTACACAGCAATTTGTTTTACAGGGCATGGTTAAAAAGCCGAAACACATTTGGTATTTTATTATACCGACCGGAGTTACAAACCTGATAGGAGGATATCTTGCTTATTATGGATTTATTACTCTTATCGGTAATTATTTAGGGAAGTTAGCACAAAAGCATGCACAGACACTATACACTGCTGAACTTGTACTCGGAATTGCTTCTCTTATAGCCGCTGGTATTATACTTCAGAACAGAAAGATCGTAGCACTTAAAAGACAGACTAAGTTATTGAAAGCCGAAGATAATAATGATAATGAGTATGATGAGGAAGAAGCAGAGCGCAGAATAAAATCCGTATCCCCATTAGCTTTGGTTACTTTAGGTGTTGGTGCAACGATTTCTGAATTATCAACAGCGCTTCCGTACTTTGCATTTTTGGCCATACTTTTTAATTACCAGCTTACGTTATTACAAGTAACATTCATACTTGTTGTATACAATACAATTTACACATTGCCTTTAATTATTCTGTACTTTGTATATATTAGAGCACAGGATAAGTTTGACCGTCTTTACAGATTTATAAAGACACAAATCGCAAAGTGTGCTAATATTTTGGTGCCTGCTATTGTGGGGATTATTGGCGTAATTTTGCTGTTTCATTCAATCTCGCTTTTATTATCTTGACGTCTCACTGATACGGGTGGAATAAGAGGAGGAACTGTGGATAATATAACTCCTATGGTAATAATCAAATTAATGAGATCAGAAAACTTATGAGGATATTAATCTGTATATGAGAATAGGATATGCGTGTTTAGCCATTGGAGTGCCGGATACCGGCATAAAAAGCTGCATAATGAAGAATGCAAGCGATGCTAAGCTGTTTGGGCTGATATCACATAATTTAGACTCACTTAAAAATATCATTGACTATAATATTAAGAACAATATTCGGCTCTTTAGAATCAGCTCTGATATAATTCCGTTTGGTTCAAGCACTATAAATAAAATTGCATGGTGGGATTTATTTAGTACTGAGTTTTCAAGGATTGGTAAAAAAATTAAAGATAACAATATGAGAGTATCAATGCACCCCGGACAATACACTTTAATAAACTCTCCCGATGAAGAAGTTGTGAAAAGGGCGATTTATGATCTGGAGTACCATTCCAAAGTATTAGATTGTCTTGGCGTGGGGAAAGAGCATAAAATCATTTTACATATAGGCGGAGTTTATAATGATAAAAAATCAGCTGTTAGCCGGTTTGTAGCAAATTTTTGCAGTATGCCCGCTTCTATAAGAGACAGAATTGTTCTGGAGAATGATGATAAATCCTATAACATATGTGATGTGCTGGAAATAGGTGCGGCCATAAATGTACCTGTTGTCTTTGACAATCTTCATAATGAAATAAATCCCTGCGATAGGGAAAAAAGTGATGCTTTCTGGATTAATGAATGCAAAAAAACATGGAAGGAAGATGACGGAATTCAAAAGATTCATTATTCACAGCAGGATCCTGCCAAAAGACCCGGTTCACATTCCGACAGTATCCTTTTAGATAAGTTTATGGCTTTTTATTATAGTCTTGAAAGAGATGATATAGATATTATGCTTGAAGTAAAAGATAAAAATTTGTCGGCGGTAAATTGTATAAGCAGCCTTTCACTGGAAAACACTAAATAGCAGTTGATAAAAGGGGTGATCTGATGAAGCTGTTTATGCCACAACGTGTAATATTTGAACCCGCCAGCCTCGAATATCCATTGGGAAAGGAAATCTACAAGTTTTTTCAAAATAAACCTGTAGACATAATCAAGGCCGATGCAAGAAATGCAGCGCGGTTTATTCCGGGTAAAACACCTGCCGAGAAATATGCCAATTCCAAGAGAACTATTTTGGTTACAAAAAATAATAACAATAAACTCGATGTATGCAAGCCTTCCGCGGATTACCAGTTTTCCTTTGTGAGTAATTGCCCCGGGAATTGTGAATATTGTTATCTGCAGACTACTCAAGGCGCCAAACCTTATATAAAAGTTTTCGTAAATCTGGAAGATATTTTTAGCTCTATATTAGAACACATAAAGCAAAAAGAGGGTGTAACTACTTTTGAGGCTGCAAGCTTGGGAGACCCTCTAGCGCTAGAGCATATTACAGGAAGTCTTGCAAAGACTATTGAGTTTTTCTCGGGACTTGAAAACGGAAGACTCAGAGTAGTTACAAAATATAGTAATGTTGATTCTCTTTTAGGGCTGGAGCACAACGAGCACACACATTTTAGAATAAGTATAAATTCCAGTTATGTTCTTGATAATTTCGAACATAATACCGGAACTCTTGATGAGAGGATAGAGGCGATAGTTAAGCTTGCAGATTCAGGATATCCCATTGGCTTCATTGTAGCCCCGATAATAGTATATGATCATTGGAAGGAAGAGTATACTCAGCTCTTTGATAAATTGAAAAACCGTTTGGGAACCGAGCTTAGCCGGAGGGAGCTAATATTTGAGTTGATTCAGCATAGATTTACAGCTGTTGCTAAGGATCTCATTCTTCAGCGGTTTCCGAATACAAAGCTGGATATGGAAGAGGAAAGCAGACTACTTAAGTGGGGAAGATTTGGACGATTTAAATATGTATACCATAAGGAACAGGCAAATGAAATTAAAGAATACCTATCGTCTTTGATACTTGACAGGTTTCCACAATCAAAAATTCAATATTTCACCTAAGGTGTCAGAACAGCTTCTCTACTTGCGAAGGAACGATCCGAGCAAACCTCTTACCAGTTCATTCCCGACCTGCCTTCCTATTGATGACATTGCTGATTTAGCGAATCTGTTGAGGGGTGTATCGGATGTACGGCTTCGCTGTGTGGTTCTTTTGGTATTGTTATAGCTTGTTCTGCTGTTGTTGCCATAGTTGGTTCTGCCACTGTTTACGTATGTTTGCTGTCTCATCAGCTTTTCATAGTTTTTTCGCTCTTCTTCGGCATCTTTTGCAGCTTTTTGCTGTTCTTCTGCGTCCTTAAGGTTTTCATATGCTGACACCCTGTCTATGGTTTTTTCATACTCGCCATATATCAAGGATTCTTTGATTATTTTTTCGCGTTCTTCAGCAGATATCGGCCCGATATTACTCTGGGGAGGTAATACAAAGGCTCTTTCAACAATACGCGGACTCCCTTTCTCATCTAAAAATGAAATAAGTGCTTCGCCGACGCCAAGTTCTGTTATAACAGTCTCAACACTAAGATCAGGATTGGCTCTGAAAGTTTGAGCTGCTGCTCTGACTGCGTTTTGGTCGCGTGGAGTGAACGCTCTGAGCGCATGCTGCACTCTGTTACCCAACTGTCCAAGTACAGTTTCCGGAATGTCGTCAGGGTTCTGAGTAATAAAGTAAACGCCGACGCCCTTTGACCTGATGAGTCTCATTACCTGCTCTATTTTTTGAAGAAGGGCTTTTGATGCCTCATCAAAAAGCAGATGAGCTTCATCAAAGAAGAATACTATCTTAGGCTTATCCAGATCACCAACCTCAGGAAGCTCTTCAAATAGCTCAGATAGAAGCCATAATAAAAATGTAGAATAAAGTGCCGGCGACAAGAACAATTTATCCGAGGCAAGAATATTTACAAATCCTTTTCCGCTGCTATCCACTTTCATAAAATCTCTGATATCAAGAGATGGTTCTCCAAAGAATTGTTCTGCGCCTTGTTCCTCCAGAGTTAACAGACCGCGTTGAATAGCTCCTATTGACTGTTTTGATATCGTTCCATACTGTGTGGTAAATTCACTGGAATTATCGCCCACATATCGCAGCATTGCACGCAGATCCTTCAGATCTATCAGGAGCATTCCCATATCATCGGCTATTTTAAAGACAATATGCATTATTCCGCTTTGAGTTTCATTCAAATTCAGTAGCTTTGAAAAAAGCAATGCACCCATCTCAGATACAGTAGTCCGCATTGGATGCCCCTGCTGTCCAAAAACATCCCAGAACGTCACGGGGAAACTGGAAAAGCTAAAGCCCTCAAGTCCAAGATTGGTTATCCGTTCATCTAATTTTGAGTTAGATTTACCGGACTTAGCGATGCCGGACAAATCGCCTTTCACATCAGCCAGAAAAACAGGAACTCCTATTGAACTGAACCTTTCACATAAAACCTGCAGTGATACGGTTTTACCTGTGCCGGTAGCTCCGGCTATCAAACCATGACGATTAGCCATATGAGGCAGGATTCTTATTTCGGACGTTCCCTTTGCGAATAATAAGCCATTGCTAAAAGCCATAAAGACACCCCTTATGTTATTTTTCAAAGCATATGTGTAAAATAATACCACTAAAATATTATCATAATACCTGTAAAATGACAATATTGATAAGAAATCGCAATTATAACAGGAATCATGTTCCGCCAGATTAGCATCATTACCTGGCCAAAAGAAGAACGCTGTCTCCAAAAGAAAAAGCTACCGGAGATTATTTTCCGATAGCTTTCCAAATCAATAAATCAGATTCTAGATTTTGTAAAACGCGTTGTACAATCTTAATACCAGTGCGATAGCTTGTTCCTTAGTGGTATTTCCCTTCGGGAGTATATAGGTGACTCCACCTACGGATGAACCGCCAAGGATACCGTTTGCATTCATGAATCTTACTGCTTCGAGTGCCCAGTTGGCAACATCGTCTACATCCTGGAACTTGGTCTTGAATTCTGCTTCTGATGATATATCGGGCATAACAGCTTTTAATGTACGAAGCAGCATTACAGAGATTTCCTGTCTTGTTACTTTATTGTTCGGGGCAAACTTGTCTGCGCTTATTCCATTAACGATCTTAAGATTATATGCTTTTAATATTTCCGGATTTTTTGTATCGGTGAAAGGGTTTGAAGCAACAGGGGCTGCTTTTTCGCCTGTCATCTTCTCATATAGCAATACTGCTAGTTCACAGAATTCTTCACGCGTTATATCAGCAGGAAAATCAACTAGAACCTTGTCGGTAACCAGGTCTTCGCTCCTTGCCTCGTTTACAACAGGAGCAGCCCAACCGGAAAGACCTTCATAACCTGCCGAAAAATCATCGCTTGGAGCTGCATCTCCGCTTACAGTGAATTGCACTGTGCCAAATTTGCCGTACTCATACTCTTCACCTGATAAAAGACTGGAGCAAAATACTCTGACCTCATACGTGCCCGGAGTGTATGGTGCTGTGAACTCGTAAACGTTGCCAACAGGCAGGTCGGATATATAAGCACCGATAATAGTATTTTCGAGCTTTTCATTTGCAGGTACGATACCAAGCCATGCGCCGGCTTCTATTTCTCCCTTGGACAGGCCTTTTACTGTAACAGATATCTTCTCCTCTGGACTTACAGTGGTCTTGGATAGTACTATATCACCGGCTTTTGCTTTGCTTGATACAACCAGAAATTCTGCTTTCCCAAAAAGGGTTGCTTCATAATCGTAACTATCATGTGAGAATACCCTTACTTCATATTTTCCAAAGCGGTCAGGCGCTTTGGACTCATATTTATTTTCAACAGACATGTCGTATACATAAGCTTCCATAATGGTATTCTCAAGCTTTTGATCCCACTCTGCAAATCCGAACCATGCACCGTTATCTATTTGCTCATTTGTAAGGCCCTTTACTGTAACAGTTATGGGCTCACCAAGCTTTACCTCCGACTTGGATAATGTAATATCACCGGCCTTTGCTTTTTGAGCTCCTACCGTGAATTCCTTCTTGTTAAAAACACTGCCATCCCAGTTCAACAGGAATATTTCATATGTACCAAGATCGTTAGGAGCACGAAATTCATAAATATTGTCCTCAGGCAAATCGTACACATAAATATCACATGGTACATTTCCCGGCCTTGTGCCCTTCTTGGCAATACCCAGGTATGCGCCGCCGTCTATTTCATCCTGTGTAAGACCTGTGACTGAAGCCTCGCCCTTTTCACCGGCGGTGAATTCAGTTTTATTAATAGTTATGCTGCCTGCCGCAAAAACCGGTACAGTCATGAGCATAGTAAAAATAAAACATATGCATAGTGAAAGTGCCAATAGTCTTTTTTTCATGTCTTTTCCTCCTTGATTAAATAAATTATAATTAGGCATGAAAATATTTTAGCATTGAGCTTGTTGAAATACTTCCATTAAATTGCGATGGCTGTCAAAAAATTGCTGAAATTTCTTTATTATTGAAAATTCTTTCTATACTCGGAAGGAGAAACACCTGTTTTTTTTCTGAAAGTTGATGTGAAATGGCTGTGGCTCGAGAAGTTGCATATCATACTAATCTCGGTTATGGAGTACTTATTTGTCATAAGCATTTTTTTTGCCTTTTCTATTTTTATATCCAGGAAGTATTCATAAGGGGTTTTACCGGTATGAGCCTTAAAGCTCCTTATAAAACCAAACCTACCCATTTTTGCGAGGTCAGCTATACTAGTAATTGATATGCCTGAAGCTAAATTCTCATTCATATAGTCCATTACTTTTTTTATATTATATACCTTACCTTCTGGAACATTGTGTGCTTTTAACGGGAAATTATGCTTAAGCTCTCTGGTAAGAATACCTGCAATAAGCATACTAAGATTCTCAATTGTAAATTTCCGGCCAAACTGATCATACTTTATCTCGTCAATAAACAGATTTAACAGCATGCGTATTTCGTGACTAACAACAAAGGACTCGTTTGAAAAAGTAATATTTGGGGAACCATATATTTCCTCCGAAACACAATGCATAAAGGCCTTATCGATATGTATGCCACAGAGGTTAAAGCCCTTCACATTAATAGCCATACCATGCTCCTGCATGGGATTGACGGCAAATAATGTGTTGTTTGTCCTGTCGTAGAGTTTATTATCAATTGTGGTTGAAGGGATATCGGCATGGGTTATCAAAAATTCATAGCTGTCATGGAAATGGGTCCCACGGGTAATATTGGTTAGCTTGTTGGTAGTAGTTACAACTATATTGGCAGCTGCGTAATTTTCAATTACCTTCATGCTGCCATCTATATTACTTATAGGAATATTACCTGTGAGATCAATTATTTTTGCATTCAATCTGCAGATACTCCATTCCAATATATATTTATGTATATTATAGCAGATTTTTTATGTCAGGGTAACATATTTATGCTTTTTGAGACCCGGAAAAATTACGATCAGAGCGTATCTTCAGTGCCGCTCTGACAAGTCCCAGGAACAACGGGTGAGGTTTATTTGGACGACTCAGGAACTCGGGGTGAAACTGCACGCCGATATAGAACCGGTGCATATCTGCCGGTAATTCAACTGCCTCCACCAGCCTGCCGTTCGGTGATGTACCGCAAAAGCACATCCCATTTTCGGACAAAATTTCTCGATAATCATTATTTACCTCAAAACGATGCCTGTGCCGTTCGCTTATATTATCTGCACCATACAGTTCGTACATCAATGTGCCTGGAGCTATTTTGCAGGGGTATGCGCCAAGCCGCATTGTACCGCCTTTTTTCGTGATGCCGATCTGATCCGGCATCGTATCTATAACACGGTGCTCGGCATTTTCATTAAACTCGCCGGAGTGAGCGCCATCAAGGCCTGCAACATGCCGGGCGAATTCGATTACTGCAATCTGGAGTCCGAGACAGATGCCTAAGAACGGTATATTATTTTCTCTTGCGTACCGGCATGTGATTATTTTCCCCTCAATGCCTCGATCGCCAAAGCCGCCCGGAACAATTATTCCGTTCGCGCCGCTCAGCAGCTCACACACATTGTCCGAAGTTACATCTTCACTGTCTATCCAGAGGATTTTAACATCCGCCCCCGCGTCAAAACCTGAATGATTTAAGCTCTCTATGATTGAAAGATAGGCGTCGTGGAGCTTAACGTATTTGCCGACAATTGCAATGGTGACTTCTTTTTCCCTTGCCTTGATCTTAGCTGTCATGGACTGCCATTCCAACAAATCGGGCGCCGGCACATCAAGCTTGAGCTCCCGGCAGACTACTTTGTCCAGACCGTTCTCATGCAACATTATTGGCGCTTCATACAAGCACGGCACAGTGAGGTTTTCTATAACGCAATCAAGCTTAACATTGCAAAATAGAGATATTTTTGCCTTAATTCCATCATTAAGCGGCTCATCGGCTCTGGCGACAATGATATTTGGTGAGATTCCCATGGCACGAAGCTCTTTTACCGAATGCTGAGTGGGTTTGGATTTGTGTTCTCCGGAGCCTGATAAATACGGGATCAACGTTACATGAATAAACAGGCAGTTTTCATTTCCCACCTCGAGAGAAATCTGACGTAT
>JAEYON010000070.1 GCA_023411645.1 Bacillota bacterium
ATATTCCTCACCACCCTCTTTTATTACAATCATAGCTAGGCAAGATTACTATAACATTTTTTAACAATAAAGGCCAACCATTTTCAAGGTGACCATATAAAACGCTGAAAAGCCTTGCTACGCAAGGCTTTTCAGACAAATTGTGGAAAGTTAGGTGAATATAGATGCCATCAGTGCGTGGGTTGAAAAATGCACCTTCTGGCACAAACCATGAGCGAGGGGTTGCCTGCACGATACTTTTTTAGCCTATAAATCCTTAAAAAATGGTATATAATACTTGACACCTTGTCAAAAATATTATACTATAAGTATATATTAAATAACATATTGTTAAAAGGAGTGTGCATGCTATGTCTTATCAGGAAAAGAAAACTATTGTTTCACTTGTGACGGGAGTGTTGATTTTGGCAGCATATTGCATCTATGCGTTCAATAAAATGACTGCCCTGGATAATTTGAAGTTTTGGGCGTCGACGATGCTGATATTTATAGGCATTGGAGTTGTCGCACTAATCGTTATTCTAATCGTATTTCAAATTCTGCTTTCTATTACAATGGCAGTCAAGGAAGAAATGCAAAACAGAGAATATGATGACAAGAAAATAGAAAAAGCACTTGAACTGGATATGGTTGAAGATGAAATGGATAAGTTGATTGGGCTAAAAGCAATGAGGATTAGTTTTGCCGTTGTAGGTATAGGATTTATTGCGGCGTTGGTATCCCTTGTATTGAATTATTCTCCCGCAGTGATGCTCAACATTATGTTTGTTTCTTTCGGTATCGGTTCGATGGTGGAAGGCATCACCCAACTATACTTTTACAGGAGGGGGGTCAGAAATGGCTAAGAAATTTGAAATTAAGAACAACATCAGAACGCTGCGATTCTTTGCCAATGAAATGACACAGCAGCAGCTTGCTGAAAAAGCCGGGGCCTCCAGACAGACCATCATGGCCATAGAAGCGGGAAAGTATTCCCCCTCCTTGGAACTGGCATTTCGTATCGCCGATGCGTTCGGTGTTAAAATCGGAGAAGTTTTTGATTATGAAGTTACAGGGGATTAAAAGAATGGAAAACTTGCAAAAGTCCGCCAGAAAAGTAGGCATATTATTGGTTGGAGCCATATTGTATATCTCCACCAGTCTTCATGATGTTTGGCTTTGATTTTGAATTCCTGCAGTATATTTTAGCCGTGCAGGAAATGATTATGGCGGTCTGGCTGATTGTGAAAGGATTTAATAAATCTGCAATCAGTTCTCTAGGATGATAAACATAAATCAATAAGAAGTGAGATAATTAAGGAGGAGAATATACATGGAAACAAGTAACATCAATAAAAGAACCGCTCGTACTGCAGGCTTGTTATATCTACTTATGGTCGTGTTTGGACTGATTGCGGAAATATTTTTCCGCCAGAAGCTGTTCGTTGCTGCGGATATAGCAGCTACAGCAAATAATATTTTATCAAATACCTTTTTATACCGAATTGGTATCACAAGCGATATCATCATGGCTCTCATCTATTTGCTTACTGCTTTGGTATTATATAAGCTGCTATCCCCGATAAATAAGAATATGGCCGCAGCAATGGTCGTTTTTACAACTGCAGGAAGTGTAGTGCTCATGTTTAATGTACTGAATGAAATAGCTCCCCTTTACATTTTAAGCGGAAATGAATATCTGGGCGCTTTTGACCCCGAACAGCTGCAGTCTCTGGCAATGCTCTTTTATAATCTATATCAACATGGATATATGATAGGACAAATTTTCTTTGCCCTTTGGGTACTTCCCCTTGGAATATTGATTTATAAATCGGGATTTATTCCAAAAATATTTGGTATTCTGTTTGTAATTGAAACTATATTTGGTTTGCCTGCGGTTATAGTACATTTTCTTGTGCCAAATGCAACGATAGAGACAATCATGATGCTGCCGATGATGATTGCTGAATTCTCATTTGTGTTTTATCTATTGATAAGAGGAATCAATGAATCTAAATCAGTTATAATTTAAAAGCATAATTAAACAGTAAATTTAAAATTGGAGGAAGACTATGAGTATCGTAAAAAAAGTCGAAAATATAGACATGAGAGAAAAAATTTCTTTACTATGGATCGTAGTTATGTTTATCATGACTTTTGCAGATATTTTTACATTTATGATGCCTGGATTCGCGAGTGACTTAATGACTGGAAACACACCGATTAAAATTACACAGGAGCTTATGCTTGTCATGGCAATAATCAATACAATTCCAATTGGGATGATTTTCCTGTCCAGAGTGTTGAAGTATAAGGCAAATCGGTGGGCAAACATCTTCGCCGGTGCTGTAACGATTGTATATGTTATCGGGGGCGGCTCAGCATATCTCCATTATTATTACTTCGAGGCTGTTGAAATACTATGCATGCTGGGCATTATATGGTATTCGTGGAAGTGGACTATTCCAATAAGAGTAGAGGATGAAAAAAATGAAAGCTGTTGTATATGATAAAGGGAGTTTTCCCAATGCCCTAAAAAAGATGTAAGAACTCAGCTTCACATAATATAAATTAGTTAGTACTTTATTATATAAAACAAAAGAAGCCGACAGCAATAGCAATCGACTTCTTTCGACAAAATATTGTGGTCAGACTGTCTGAAAAGTGCACGAAATTGGCATTTCGACTGGCCAAGTTTACATAAATATGATATAATGTATATATCATACAAGTGACAGAGGTGCTCTTATGAAATATAAAAAGGGACAACCAAGAGACCAAATGACTATGGTAACAGAATGTCTGGAGGAGTACATATCTGAAGAAAACCCCGTCCGTGTAATAGACGCATTTGTTGACAGTCTCGACCTCGATCTTGCAGGCTTTATGCGAACCATGCCGAAGGAGACGGGACGTCCCCCCTATGATCCAAGGGATCTACTGAAACTGTATGTATACGGTTACTTCAATAAAATACGCTCTAGCAGAAAGCTTATGACAGAGTGTACACGAAACATCGAGCTTTTCTATCTTTTGGGTAAACTGACTCCTGATTTTAGAACCATATCGGATTTTAGAAAGGACAACGCCAAAGCATTGAAGAAAGTTTTCAGCGCTTTTGTGAAGCTGTGTGTTAAGCTGAATTTGTACCAAAAAGAGCTTCTAGCTATTGATGGATCGAAGTTCCGCGCAGTCAACAGCAAGGACAATACATATAACACTCAGATCCTAGAAAAGAAACTTAAAAGGATAGATGAACATATAGCGGAGTATCTTTCTCAAATGGACACAAATGATGAAGTAGAACCTGATGCCCCCTCGCCTGAGCAGATCAAGGATGCTCTCCATGAATTAACCCTTCGTAAGGAAAAATACCAGGATTACCTGAAAGAGCTGCTTGAAACCGGTAATACCCAGATTCTTACCACGGACCCAGAAGCTCACCGTATGCACACAAAAGATGGCTTTAACTGCTGCTACAACGTACAGACGGCGGTGGACAAAGGCAGCCATCTGATAGCCGAATACGAAGTTACCAACCATAATACGGACCAGGGGCTGTTGAAGGAGATTGCAGATATCACCAGGGAGGCTTTGGAGGTTCAAACCCTGGAGATCGTAGCTGACAAGGGCTATGAAAGCAGACGGGATATAGAAAATTGCGTAATGAACGGTATCATTCCGAATATCGCATTTAAATATGACAAGAATGAAAGACTATATAACATAGACTATGAAGAAGCTGAAATAACGGAAGAGATCAGGAATTCCACAAAGCCGGAAGACATACAAAAGTGTATTAAAGCAGGTGTGCTGCCCAAATGTTATGAGAACACGGCAATTGAAGTAGAACTTCAAGGGCAGTCCCAATTGAGCTGCTTTACCCTCAATGAAGACGGTACCGTGACCTGTCCAATGGGTAACATACTTAGAAAAACAAAGAATAAAGGCAATAATACCATATATGTCAGTAAAGATGCCTGCAGACAGTGTCCCAACAGATGTACCGACTCAAGGAAATTCAAAACCGTCAGCTTCGGACCCGGAACCAAATATGTCCCGGTTAGAATGTATGGGAGTATAAAGCAAAAGCTCAATCCAATACCCGACAACATTCCTCTTAACCCTTTCAACCACACACTTGACCGGAAGGATCACGCAAAAACAAAAGTTATCCTCCACATTAAGAAAGATATCCACAAGCTGAAGGAACGAATGTGTCTTTCAGAACACCCCTTCGGGACGGTGAAATGGTATCACGGGGCACACTACCTGTTATGCAAGGGAAAGGAAAAGGCCACAGCTGAGATTGGCCTTAGTTTCCTTGCATACAATATGAAAAGGGCAATCAATTTGGTGGGAACAAAGAAATTGATTGAGGCAATGCAGAGATAAAAACGGGGGATACCCTTTTTTTGTCCAAAATAAAAATATAATAAAGTGTACCCTTTGTCAAGGACAAAATGAGTTTTTGATTTCAATTCATAAATAATTATTCCGGCGGCCGTTGAGCCATCATCCCAGAGTTTCGGAGCCAGGTTTCCGCTTTATTCCACGAT
>JAEYON010000154.1 GCA_023411645.1 Bacillota bacterium
GATTAACTGCGGTAGTGGTTTTTCCTACCCCGCCCTTTTGGTTGGTCACCGCGATAACGCGACCCATTCGCACCCCTCCGTTGCTAAAATGTCAATATAATTAATGCTTATTATAGCATAAAGCAGTGAAAAGCACCATATTTGGTATAAAATTCAGAGAATGAATTCACAATAAAGCCGCATGATTGAGCGTTTCTTGACAAAAATCTGCTCAAGGCTTATTATTGGTGTGCATATTTTAACGCGCCTTGGAGGAATGCTCATGATCCTTACCATAGATATTGGCAACTCGAATATTGTTTTTGGCGTACAGGCTCAAAATAATCTTTTGTTTTCTTCAAGAATCAAAACCGATTCACTGCGTACCGAGACTGAGCACGCTGTACTGTTATCTAATATTTTAGCGCTGCATAATATTAAGATTGAAGCGCTTACTGGCGCAGCCATTTCTTCGGTCGTACCAACCCTTACCTCAGTAATGCGGGAAGCGATACAAATAATAAGCAACATCCCAGTTTTGGTGATTGGCCCCGGCATCAAAACCGGTTTGAATATCCGCATTGACGACCCAGGCACCCTCGCGGCCGATTTGTGCTGCACGGCGGTGGGTGCTATGATAAAATACCCATTGCCCGCTATTATTATCGACCTCGGCACTGCAACCAAAATCACTGTGGTGGATGCGCAAAAGGCCTATATCGGCGGCGCAATTGCCCCGGGGGTTATGGTTTCGCTCGGCGCGTTGGCAAAAAGTGCGGCTTTGCTACCAACGGTTGGCTTAAGCAGTGAACTGAAGGTAATCTGTACTGAGACGGTGGACGCCATGATGTCCGGAAGTATCCTGGGCACCGCCTGCATGCTCGACGGTATGGTTGACCGTTTTACTGAGGTGCTTGGCGAGGTAAAAACCGTTGTTGCTTGCGGTGGCTTAGCCAACGTCGTGATCCCGCACTGCAGGCATAATATTATTATCGACAGTAATCTTTTGCTGGATGGCCTTTTAAACATCTATCAAAAAAATATTTAATACAGGCAGATGCGATATGCTGGTCGAAAGCCCTAAGTCGGAATTATCAGATAAAGACCGCTATCACATTATGCCTACTCTGATCGCCAATCGCCTCCGGGCGGTTTTCGATATAATATGCGCTGCATCCCTAATGGCGAGCAGCAGCAAGGAGAGAAAAGCAATGTCAAAAACAGCAAAAAAGTTCGACGCAGGCAAATTGGTGCGCACCGCACTGCTGATTGCCATCATTTTTGTGATGGCTTTCACACCGCTGGGCTATTTTAAAACTGGCGGTTTAAGCATTACATTGTTGCCAATACCAGTGGTTATCGGCGCGATTATCATGGGGCCTGTCACCGGGGGCGTATTGGGGCTTGCCTTTGGCGTAACATCGATCATCCAGTGCTTTGGATTGGACCCTTTCGGCACAACGCTTATCGGAATTAACCCTGTCGGTCTCGTTATTACCTGTCTGATTCCCCGCATACTTATGGGATACCTAACAGGCGTTATCGCAAAGGTATTTATCCGCATAGACAACGGGAAAACCTTCTCATTTGCGGCAGCAAGCTTGATAGGTGCACTGCTGAACACCGCGTTTTTTATGGGTCTTCTGATTGTGTTTTTTTACGATACCGATTTTATTCAGAATATTGCTACAAGCCTTGGTACTAGCAGCCCTTTCGCATTTGTTGTAGCAATGGTTGGTATTAACGGGGTTATTGAAGCCATCGCCTGCTGTGTGCTTGGCGGTGCAATTTCAAGGGCGCTATATGCTATAGGTATTAAACGCGCCTAAACACGCCTAAACGAAAACAACCAAAATGATTATTGGTACTTTAACGGCGGTATTAATCAGTGAAAAAACCGTGGACACCGGTGCTTTGCCCGGTATCCACGGTTTTTCGTTTATAGTTTATCTTTACCAAATAGTTTTTTTTCAAGTCCTCCGCGCTCCAGCGCCCAAACAAGCAAAAGGCCAAGTGCCGTGCAGGAAATGAGCTGCCCCAAACCAACCTGAAGCATGTTAACCCATAGCATAGGGGAAGATAGGGTGTTAAATTCTGCATAGGTTAACTCAGCACCAATAATAACAGCGTTTATAATCACAGGAGGGACTGAAGCGAGTACCGGCAGCCCTTTTATGCGGGGTCTGCGCAGGCCGTGTGTCATAACCGCAGCCACAAACGTTGCCACTGTGCCTATAACAATATCGGCCGCACCTAGTATGTTGGCCCCTGATGCCACGCCGTATGTGTTTGTAATCAGACAACCAAGCGTGACGCCAGCGATGCCCAACGGAGTGATTGCCGGAAGCAGCGTCAGCGCCTCAGATATTCTGGCTTGAACGACGCCAAAGGCCAACGGAAGAAAAGCGACAGATATAACGGTGTAAAGGGCTGCGACCATGGCGCAGCGGGTAAGGTCACTAGGGGAGATTTTTTTCATGGGTGCCTCCAAACATGAATGCGGACAACGGAAAATTTATGGCGGCGCCATACGTATGCCCGCGCGCCGCAAGACCATGCGGCTGCACGGCGTACGGGAAGCTGCCACCATTCCCGATTTACGCCTGTTCTGTATAGTAACCCAATTATGCAAATTTGTCAATTTGCCATGTGTTAGTTGCTATCAGATAAAAAAGCGCGGTATCCACCGCGCTTTTCTAAAGTATTTACATCGTTTCTGGCACGTCAATTTTTAACATGGTTAATACGTTTTTAAGGGTCTGCCCGGTTGCAAGGCAAAGAGTCAGGCGTGCTTGCATGAGGTTTTCATCGTCAACCTTGCATCGGCAAGCATTATAGAATTTGTGGAAACACGTTGCAACATCTATCGCATAGTGGGTCAATCGTGCCGGGTCATAGTTTTTAGCAGCTGCCATAATTTCTTCAGGGAAAGCTGCCAGAGCACGAATAAGCTCACGCTCAGAAGATTCGGTAAGAACCAACAGCTGTTCGGCTGTCAAATCCTTGGGGGTTACTCCTTCCGCCGAGAGGTTTTTGGCAATCGAACAGATACGCGCATGGGCATACTGCACATAGTACACTGGGTTTTGATTGGATTGCTCCACTGCCAAATCCAAATCAAAGTCAAGCTGAGAGCTGGGTTCACGCATATTAAAGAAGAAGCGCGCAGCGTCAATCGGCACATCATCCAACAAATCAGAAAGGGTGATGGCGTTTCCTGTACGTTTGCTCATACGCACGAGCTCTCCCCCGCTGGTGAGACGCACCAGTTGCATAAGCACAATATCCAGCTTGTCTCCGCCAACACCGATGGCATCAAGCGCACACTTTAAGCGCGCCACATGGCCGTGGTGGTCAGCACCCCAGATGTTTATACATTTTTCAAACCCGCGCTCTTGCATTTTATTAACATGATAGGCAATATCCGCCGCAAAATAAGTGGGGAACCCGTTTGCTCGCACCAGAACGTCATCCTTGAGCTCCAGCTGGTCAATCTGCTTTTGAGATTTGCCCTGCGCAAGTAGTGCCTGGGTTTGCACCTCGGCATTTTTGTACCAGATAGCGCCGTCCTTTTCGTAGGTGTAGCCGCGGCGGGTCAGTTCATCAACCGCTCTCATAACCGCGCCGGATTCGTGCAAAGACGTCTCTGAAAACCAACGGTCATAGCTGATGCGGTAACGAGCTAAATCGCTTTTCATTTTGTCGATGTTCTTAGGAAGCGCAAAGTCAACCAGTGCCTGTTTTCGCACCTCAGATTCTTTATTTAGCAGATTATTGCCATAAATCGCAATATATTCTTCAGCGCGTTGCTTAATATCGGCGCCGTGGTAACCGTCTTCAGGGAAAGGGACAGCCTCTTCGCCCTCATAGAACTGAAGATAGCGCGCCTCAAGCGATTTTGCAAATTTTTCTATCTGATTGCCAGCGTCGTTAATTAAAAACTCACGAGATACGCTGTAGCCCGCGGCATCGAGAGCTGCTGCAAGGCCATCGCCGATAGCACCGCCGCGCGCGTTGCCCATATGCATGGGCCCGGTGGGATTGGCCGAGACAAACTCTACCATCACCTTTTTACCGCCGCCAAAATTGGTTCTGCCGTAGTTGTCACCATCTGACCTAATGCGCACCAACACGTCAGAAAACCAAAGGTCAGAAACAAAAAAGTTTATAAACCCGGGGCCGGCAACCTCAGCATGGGAAAAGTGGGTGCCCTCAAGTTTTAAGTTGTCGATAATTGACTGGGCGACAACGCGAGGGGGCTTGCCGAATGCACGTGCCCCCGCCATAGCGGCGTTGGTGGCAAAATCGCCATGTGATGTGTCGGCGGGCTGCTCAATTAAAAATGCGGGCAGCCCATTG
>JAEYON010000162.1 GCA_023411645.1 Bacillota bacterium
CGCACCCACCCGGGTAGCTTATAGTCACTTTACCGCATCGAGCCAGCATAGGTCCCATAAAAATAATGGATGACCGCATTTCTGCAGCCAATTCTACCGGTATTTGGGTCTCTTTGATTGTAGAAGAGTTAACAGTGATAACGTCTCCTTCCATCTTTGTACTACAGCCAATTTTTCTTAATATCTCTATCATTACCTCCACATCTCGTAACCTGGGACAATTCTTGATAATACTTTCCCTGCCGTTTAACAAGGATGCGGCCAATATCGGCAAAACAGCATTTTTGGAGCCTTCCACAGCAATTTCGCCCTTGAGCCTGGCTCCGCCTGCAATAACTAATTTGCTCATAAAAACACCTCGCACACATCTTATTTTATGCGAGGAAAATGTAATGTGTTCAGATTCTTTCATACCTGGAATAGCGCGATACATTGAGCAATACGCCGGCCTCAACCATAAACAGGACAAGGGAGGTGCCGCCGGAGCTAAAGAAAGGAAGTGAAACCCCCGTGGGCGGTACCGTATTGGTGACGACGGCCACATTAAACAGACTCTGTACGGCAATTAACGCGGTAATCCCGACGGCAATCAGGCTGCCATAGACATCCTGCGCGTTGAGAGCTATCTTGATACCCCTCCAGATAAATATCATAAAAAGCAGCAATACGGCAAGTACGCCAACAAATCCGAGCTCCTCGGCCAGTATCGCAAAAATATAGTCATTTTGAGGTTCGGGAACATACAGGAATTTCTGCATGCTTTGCCCAAGGCCGCGCCCGAACAATCCGCCAGATCCGATTGCATAAAGCGACTGAATAGTCTGATAGCCATCAGTACGCGGCTTACTCCATGGATCAAGCCATGCATTGATGCGGGGCGTCATATAGTCCGTAAACATAATTACCGCGGTTATCACTGCGGCTACAGGGGTAATTAGCATTGCAAAATGCCATAACTTAGCCCCTGCGGCAAACAATATAATCATAGCAACAGCAATCATAATGATTGTGGCGCTCAGATGCGTTTCAAGCAGCAACAGCAGTGCAATAAGTCCGATCATAAAAAGGTAGGGCATCAGATCCACAAAAAACGAGTTAAGTGGTCGTTTCCGTTTTGAAAGGCTGTAGGCGAAAAACAGGATCAGTGCCAGTTTTGCCATCTCGGAGGGCTGGAAACGGATTCCTGCGATCACGATCCATCTCCAGGAACCATTGGCGTTACTGCCTATACCCGGAATCAAAACCAGTATCAGCAGAACGATGGAGATACCCATCAACGTCCAGACGAATTTCCTGCCATATTTGTGATAGTCAAGATTCGCGGCAAACAGCATGGCAACCATGCCCAGTGCCGCAAAAGCAAGCTGTCTGTTTATATAGTGGTATATATTCCCATATTCCTTTTCAGCGGTTGGCGCACTGGCACTGAAAACCATAATCAGGCCCAGTGACAACAATATTAATACTGTGATAAACAGGATGAAATCAAACGGTTTTTTATCCTTCATACAAAACCTCCAGGTTCAGCCAAGTTATCCGAATAGGTTCATCCTCAACGTGGCAAAGCCAACAAAACACAATGCCAGAGTGATGAGCCAGAAAACGGTAACCACCTTCGTTTCCTTCCAACCGGACAGCTCAAAATGGTGGTGTATAGGCGCCATCTTGAAGACCCTTTTACCTCTGAGTTTAAAGGATGTCACCTGTATAAATACCGACAGGCTCTCGACAGCGTAAATTGCTCCTACCACCATCAGGATCCATGGAATTTTCATCACAACCGCAGCAGCTCCGACAACACCGCCAAGAGCGAGAGATCCGGTGTCCCCCATGATTACCTTTGCCGGATAAATATTAAATACCAAAAAGCCCAGACAGCCTCCTGCCGTGATTGAACAGATCAGCTTAATCACATCCCACTGATCAGCCGTCATAGCAACAATCGTAAAGAAGACCGTAACGATAAGTGTGACCCCCGCCGCAAGTCCGTCCACCCCATCCGTCATGTTCACCGAATTCGTGATCAGGTACATGACAATGATTACAAGTGGAATAAACAGCCAAACAGGCAACTCCACAATCGCGGTGCTGCCCGTGAAAGGCAGAATCATTCCTGTCCCGAGAGAAGGTGTATAGGCCACATAAAACGCAAAAACAGCAGATACAGCAAACTGTCCAAAGGATTTCTGCTTTGCACTCAGGCCATCCTTATTTTTCTTGATTACCTTGATCATATCATCAATAAAACCTATCACCGCAAATCCCAGAGTAACAGCAAGAATAGGCACGATCCCGGGGTATTTGGATGCAAAAAGCAGTGATGTGATAATCATTGGAATGATAAAAATCAAGCCGCCTATTGTCGGTATGCCCATCTTTTTCAAATGGCTGGCCGGCCCGTCATCTCTCACTGTCTGCCCAAATTTCAGCCGTTTGAGCAATGGAATGATGATAGGTCCCGCGATCAGTGCCAGAAAAAAGGTTACTGCAAATGCAACCACTTCCGGCGAATTTAACAAATCAAATGCCAATTGTTATTCCCCCGTATCTTTATCACATGTTCAGGAATATTGCTTTCGTTATCCTTATTCCTCTGTAAAGGCCTGAACAATCTGTTCCATCTTCATGCCTCTTGATCCCTTGACTAAAATTGCATCGCCTTCCCGCACCAGATCTCTGATATATCCAATTGCGTCGCAATTGCACGTGAACTGTGCAGTCCGGTTTGGATCGAAGCCTGAATTTACAGCACCATTAATGATATGTGCCGCTTCTTTTCCTACCGTAATAATATAATCAATTTCTTTCCTTGCGGCCTGAGTACCCGTATCCAAATGGGCTCTTTCAGACCAGTCGCCCAGCTCCAGCATATCTCCAAGAACAGCTATCCTTCTGGATGAACCCATTTCACTGAGAACATCAAGAGCAGCCTTCATGGACTGAGGGCTAGCATTGTACGCGTCGTTAATAATAATGAGGCCATTGGCCTTAATTATATTCAGCCTCATCTTGCCGGCACTGAAATGGGAGATGCCCATTAACAGATCATGCATCGGCACGCCCAGCTCATGGCCTGATGCTATGGCCGCAAGCGCGTTGTAAACATTGTGTACGCCGGGAGCCGATAATTGGATCGAGTATTCCTCTCCCGAGACCATTACGTTAAAATCGACTCCATGTTCGCCTCTGGAGCGGATATTGTATGCCTGGTAATCCACTCCCTCCTCCAAACCGTATGAGACTGTCCTGCAGTTCAAAAGCTCCTTTACGCCGCTGAGCATCACATCGTCTCCATTGAGAATCAACAGTCCGTCAGGCTGAAGGCCTTCCAGCAACTCAAGCTTTGCCTTGAGGATGTTCTGACGAGACCCTAATTTTTCGATATGTGAGATTCCGATATTTGTAATGATTCCCACTTTTGGTCTGACAATGTTTGTAAGCGCTCTTATTTCACCAAATCCGCTCATTCCCATCTCAATCACTGCTGCCTCATGCTCCGGCTCCAGTCTGAAGATCGTCAGCGGAACACCTATTTCATTGTTGAGGTTTCCCTCGTTTTTTAATACATTGTACCTTTCAGCGAGCGCGCATGCAACCATTTCCTTAGTGCTGGTCTTACCAACACTGCCGGTAATTCCTATAAACGGGATGCTGAAGCGGCTCCTGTAGTTAGCTGCCAGTTTCTGGAGTGCAGTAAGCGTATTATTCACAACAATCATCGTTTTGCCCGGGAAATTTACAGGCTCTTTCTGAGTCAACGAGGCAGCTGCTCCATTTTCAAAGGCTGACTTGATATAGTCATGTCCGTCGAAATTCTCTCCGATCAGCGGTACGAACAGGTCCCCCGGCCTGATTTTCCTCGAATCGGTGCAGACTCCTGTTGTTGCTGTAACTTCACCGATATGGGCAAGCTTCCCTGTTGTCGCCTTTGCTATTTCCTCAATATTGAAATGGATCATATATCTGCTCCTTCTGTTATGAATCGGATATGCTATTAGTTCCGATCTCCTTCAGTATATCATATACCACTTCCCTCTCGTCAAAGTGGATCGTTTTGTCTGCAAAAATCTGATATGTTTCATGGCCTTTGCCCGCCAGAATGATTACATCTCCCGAGCCTGCCGAACAGATCGCATGTCTGATCGCTTCACGACGGTCTGTGATACATATATAAGCACCGGACGTCGATTTGATACCTTCCTCAATCTGCTCAACTATCTTTATCGGTTCCTCTGTCCTCGGGTTATCTGAGGTGATGACCGTATAATCCGCAATACGGCCGGAAATGGCGCCCATCATCGGACGCTTTGCCGTGTCCCTGTCGCCACCGCAGCCAAAGACACAAATAACCTTACCCGCAGCATAATCCTTAACCGTCCTTAATATGTTCTCAAGACTGTCCGGCGTATGAGCATAGTCAATGATAATACTGAAATCCCGGCCCGTGTCAACCAACTCTGCCCTTCCAGGCACCTGAACCCGTTCCAGGCCGGCCCTGACAGCTTCCTGAGACACACCCATCAATCCGCATACGCCGATTGTCGCAAGCGCATTATATATACTAAATTTTCCTGGTATATTGACCTTAAAACGGCCTTTGTACCAGGCAGACAACAGTTCAAATTCCACATACCCGGGCATTTTTATCATCTCAACTGCTCTAATATCACACGGTCTGTCAATCCCGTAGGTCATTATTTCGCAGCTTGCCTGGGCTATTACCTTCGGCGCGGCCTCACTGTCTATATTAACCAGGCCGTGTCTGCACATTTGAAACAGCATACTTTTTGCTGCAAGGTACTCTTCCATGGATGCATGCTCCATGGCGCTTATGTGATCCCTTGAGAAGTTGGTGAAAACACCGGCGAAAAACTCGCAGCAGCTAACTCTGTGTAAGGCGAGGCCCTGTGATGAAACCTCCATAACGATATCATCCACACCTTCCTCCATCATTTGTACAAACAACTCCTGCAGGTCTAGCGATTCCGGTGTGGTCCTCTCCGAATACAATGTCCTGTCGCCTATCCTGGTGCCCATTGTACCGATTAGTCCCACCTTTCTTCCTGCGGCTTCGAGGATGGATTTTACCATATAAGTTGTCGTCGTCTTACCCTTTGTTCCCGTAATTCCAATCAAGTTGATCCTTCCCGAGAGATGCCCGTAGAACCTATCTGCCATATATGCCAGCGCGATCCTCGAATCCTCCGTCCTGATTACCGGAACATTAGCGTCAAAATCCAATTCTTTTTCTATGATCAAAGCAGATGCACCATTCTTCAATGCTTGTGAGGCATACTTATGTCCGTCAGCCTTCATGCCGTCAATGCACACAAAAACAGTATCCTTCTTTACCTTTCTGGAATCATAAGCGATCCCATCTATGTCAATATGGGGGTCTCCTGTAATGTTAAGAATCTTTAAATTTCCAATCAGTTCAGTTAACAGCATGGGAACGCCCCCTTACTCAATATTATCCATGTTTCTGAATTCCACTGAAACCACCTGACCTAACTCTACCTCCGAGCCGCTTTCAATCTCCTGCCTGAAGACAGTGCCGCTTCCGTTCACCTTAATATTTAGGCCAGCCTTATTCATAATGTTGATCGCATCAGACATCGTCTTTTTACTGAGGTCCGGCATCTTTACCGTCTGTGGCTGCTCGGGCATATAGGTGTATAAAATTACGACAGACCCCTCTGGAATACTTGCGTCAGGTTTTGGCATCTGCTCCACAACACTGCTATCATTATTGCCATTTCCTTCTATTTTATAATTCAAGCCTTTTGCTTTGAGTTCCTTAACGGCATCCGCGACGGTTTTTTTACGCACATCCGGCACAAACACCTCTTCCGTCATAGCCTTCAGATCCTCTTCGGTAAACTTCTTTTCTACTTGCAAGTAGTTAAGAATATCTTCAGTTATCTTTCCCGCAAGCGGAGCGGCAATTACACCACCCATGTGGGAGTCCCCTTTTGGATCAAAAAGCACAACCAGGACAACGATAGCGGGATCATCCGCAGGTGCAAAGCCGCAGAATGAAGCGATATACACATCTTCTTTAGTTGTCTGAGAGGTCCCTGTCTTACCTCCTATCCTGTATCCTTTGACATAGGCATTGTTGCCGGTCCCGTTGGGATGTGCTACAACTCCCTCCAATAAGTTCCTGACAGTGCTTGATGTCTGCTCAGAAATAACGGTTCTGATCACCTCGGGTTCAAAAGTTTTAACGGTATTTCCGTCAGCGTTGGTCAACTCCTTAATCAGCCTTGGCTTCATCAGCTTCCCGCCGTTTACAATGGCCGAATAGGCTGTTGCTATTTGTAAAGGAGTGACGGTAAACCTCTGGCCAAAGGATGCGACAGCCATATCAATCTCCTTTGGATTATTCTGGAATATGGATTTACTTTCTCCCAAAAGCCCTATACCTGTCTTTTCTGTAAAACCGAAGGCCTTCACATAACTGTAGAAGCGCCTTAGGCCGAGACTCTGCGCAACCTTTACAAAAGCTGGATTGCAGGAGTTATACACAGCCTCCCTGAAGCTCTCCGTCCCATGCGGCCTGTAATATCTCCAGCACTGGATCGGCTTGGGCCAGCCGGTGACCTTTATTGCAAGGTCACTTGTAATGGTATCCGGTGTTACAACACCTTCTTCAATACCGGCCGCTGTTGTGATACTTTTGAAAGTAGAGCCAGGTTCATAAGTATCCGATATGGCCTTATTCCTCCATACAGACTGGCTGAGTATATTAAACGACTCTCTGCTTCTTTCCACCCACTTGGTTGGATCCAGTTCCTCCACACCCGGCAGGCTCATTCCTTCAATATTGTCAGGATAGGCAAACGGTGTATTTAGGTCGTAATCAGGTTTGGATACGAGAGCCAGAATATCTCCGTTGCTCGGATCCATGACAATAGCAACGGCACCCTGTTTTACCTTGTTATCATCTATCGCTTTATCCAGTGATTTTGATGCAAGATATTGAATTGTCTCATCAACCGTCAGCACCAGATTAAGGCCATCCTGTGCATCTATCCTTTTTTCCGTATCCGATGGGATGGCGTTGTTTCTTGCATCTACTTCACTGAGTACCTTCCCGGGCGTACCCCTAAGGTACTTTTCCATTATTTCTTCAACACCGCCCATCAAACCTTGGTTGTCGTCTCCTGTAAAACCAAGGATATGTGCCATCAGGTTTCCATTGGGATAGTACCTTTTTGCATCCTCATCTATGTTTATCCCCTTGACCTTATTCTCTGATACCCATGTTCTGACCTTAATCTCGGTCTCCTTGTCCACCTTCCTTTTGATATTGACATAGCCTTCTTTTTTCGTAATAAGCTTTAAAACCAAATTGCGATCCATATCCAGTATGGACGCTAAACCGTCTGCGACTCCATCAACGGATATATTTTTCGTATTGTTTGCTATCTGATTCGGGTTGCAGCTGATTGTGGCTACCTGCACACTTATGGCCAGTTTTTTGCCATTTCTGTCATATATGGTTCCTCTGATAGGGCTGATAGTTCTTCCCCGATTTTGCTGTTCAAAAGCCTTTTTCTGTAATTCGCTCCCATCAACAAACTGGATCACTGCAAGTCTGCCGATCAAAATGGCAACTACCAAAGCAAATATGAACAGCAATACAAGCATTCTTTTTTTATTCGATAGACCCGGCGCCGCCAAAACAATCCCCCCAGTAGCAAAAAGCTGCTTTCAACTATATTGGTATCCTAAAAAAAGACCATAGACTATGCAAAATATCATTTTACATTCATCCACAGTCTGCGTTTTATCAAATCGTAGGGCAGTGTCTTCTGCATTACAGTTCTCCATTAAAAGAATCGGAACGAGTATTTTGTCGTTCCTTATTCAAAAAGTCTGACTAGACCATTGACCTTGTTGAGAACCGCTTTGAATATGCTGCCGTTATCTGCAGTTTCTTCCTGCGTTTTCATCATTACGGTGTAATCATTTCTGGGTATTTTCACATAAACGATCTGACTTTTGTCAGGCATTTGCATACCCAGTTTGTTTTCAGCCACATCCTTTACCTCTGTCAGGTTTGTCATCGTTTCGATATGGACTCTCAAGATCGCATTTTCATTTCTCAGTTCAGCAAATTCATCTTCTTTATGGTTAATCTCATAGCTTATTTTTGTTATTATGGCATATCTCCACATTACTGTAAGTCCTGCCACAAGCACGGCCACGATGGCCATAACCATCTTCAGCTTAATTTTACGGCTGCCTTTATATCGTTTCTTCTCCCTGAGTACTCTGTTCTCTTCGTAGACATCGTATTGCTGCTGTTTTGCAGTCGAATCCTGCTCATATTGTCTCGCGGTTGATTCCTGCTCAAGCTGCCTTACGGCAGAACCCCGAATATACTCATAATCCTTTTGTATCAATTCTATTCACCTCATCAGTGATTTATGCAGCCTAAAATGCCGCTTTAGGGATGATAATGCCGAGAGCCGGCCCTTCGGACAGCCCTCGGTTTTGCTTTAGTTTCTTTCTTTGTGAAATTTTTCCTTTTGTTGCTCACTTTTAGTAAATCTTCTTTTGTTTTTTCTTTCCTTTCGGAAACTTTATCTTCTGTGTTTTGACATTTTCTTTTGTGTATTGTTCTTTCTTCCTCTGTACAAAATAGCGCTTGTCTAATGTATATTAATCTTTAATCTTTTGTAACGCTGATCAAATCCTTTGAGCTGTTCTCAGCTTTGCGCTCCGTGATCTCGGGTTCTGCGCGAGTTCCTCCTGTGAGGGAAGAACCGGTTTTCTCGTTAGTACTTTTAATTCAGGCTTTTTCCCGCACACGCATACCGGAAAGGATGGCGGGCATGTGCATGGTTTTTCTCTTTTGTTGAATTCATTTTTAACGATTCTGTCCTCCAGAGAATGAAAAGTAATTATGCTCAGTCTTCCCTCCGGCTTAAGAATCTGTACTGCGCTGTCTATTGCGTCCTTTAATGCCCCCAGTTCGTCATTCACTGCTATCCGTAGCGCCTGAAACGTTCTTTTTGCGGGATGGGGACCTTCCCGTCTTGCATTTGCTGGTATTGCCGCCTTAATGATGTCCACCAGCTGCCCGGTTGTTTCGATTTTTTCCGTTTCCCTGGCCTTCACAACAAAGGATGCGATTCTTGATGCCCAGTTCTCTTCGCCGTACTGTCGGATAATATCCCTGATTTCTTTCTCATCATATGTATTCACTATTGTAGCCGCATCCGGCTCCCGGCTCCTGTCCATTCTCATGTCCAACGGAGCATCCTGTTTATAACTGAAGCCTCTTTGCGCCTCATCCAACTGATGGGATGACACTCCTATGTCAAGCAATATCCCGTCTACGCCGTTTATACCATTCTCTGGGAGCAATTGAGCCATGTTCCTGAAATTACCTTTGATCAGAACAAGAGCGGCGCTGCTATGTACCTGCCTGAGTCTTTCTCCTGCCGTCTTGATGGCGAATTCATCCTGATCAATCCCAATCAGCGTACCCTTGTCCAACCTTTCAAGTATCTTAAGAGAGTGTCCAGCTCCTCCAAGTGTTCCGTCAAGGTATGTCCCATCGCTTTTTATATTCAGGCTTTCTATGCACTCATCCAGTAAAACAGGCCTGTGGTTAAAATCCATTGTGTTTCTCCCGATCTCAGGCATTCATCTCCTCATATCCCCAGCATGGCAAATGTCTCGGATAGGCTGTCAGGCGTGAGGCTGTCGCCATGGATGTATGTTTCCCATTTCTCCTTGCTCCATACTTCCACCCTGTTTCCTACTCCAACAATGCTTATATCCTTATCAAGCTTTGCGTGGCTGCGCAGATCCTGAGGTACTAGTATTCGGAAATTCTTGTCCATCTCGCATTGAGCCGCGCTGGAGAAGAAAAATCGGGTGAAGCTGCGGGCATTGTTATTTGACAGCGGTAAGGTTTCCAGTTTTTCAACCAGACTGTTCCATCTAGGCATGGAGAATATAAAAAGGCATTCTTCCAGGCCTTTTGTTATCATGAATTTCACATTCAGTTCTTCCCTGAAGGCAGACGGGATAATAATTCTGCCCTTCGGGTCTATCGTGTGTTGAAATTCACCATAGAACAATCAGTTCACCTCAATTGTTGACTAAAGTCAACCACTTTCACCCACTTTGTCCCACTTCTATTTCATTTTAAGTCATATTTGTTGAATAATCAAGATGTAAATGCAATATATTTTAAAAAATAGGAAAATGGTCCCGGATAGCAGGGAAAATATAAACACAGGGGCATCGAGCCCCTGTGCTTTTAGCCGGATTTGCTGCGCAAATGGCCATTAAAAAACACCGCCTCGTTCAGGCGGTGCCGGCGTACAAAATTATTTTCATTTCTAAAACAAGCAGAAGAACTCTGCTTCCAGGCGTCAAAAGCTTCAAACTGTGTGGCAATGCTGCCGTATTACTGCGAGCTGTTGAAGATGGCCTTCTTCCTGCGCATGGACACGCTTAGCAGCAGCCCTAAATTAAAGAAGTTAGCAAGCAGCGAGCTGTTCCCCTGACTTACGAACGGAAGAGGAATTCCTGTTACAGGCAGAATTCCGATGCACATGCCAATATTTTCAATAAAGTGAAATCCGAGCATAGACGTGATGCAGATTACCAGAAAGGAACCGTAAGCATCCCTGGAATTCATTGCAATATAAATGCACCTGAACATAATAAAAAAGACAAGGGCTATCATAATCACGGACCCGACAAAGCCCATTTCCTCACCGATCACTGAGAAAATAAAATCAGTCTGATTTTCAGGAACATAATAGCTGCTTGACAGTCCACTGCTCTTCGCCTGGATGTTGTAGAAGATACCTTTTCCGAAGAGCTGTCCTGAGCCTATGGTCATTTTAGAATTTTGGACCTGCATCCCCGCTCCTAATAGGTCTGTTTCAGGGAAAATGAATGTCATGATCCTGGATCTGATATGGGAATTTGGCGGCAGGATAAAAAACCAGAATACCGGTGCTACAACGGCAAGTGCGCCCAGGGCTATCAAAAAAAACTTGTATGGGATGCCATATATAAAAAGCATCACAATGAATGCAAAAATAAATACGGCAGCCGTACCTACATCAGGTTCCAGCAAGACCAGACCGATCGGCAGCATGGCATATATCAGCAGCTTTATGACATTTTTGCCGACATCTTTCCCTTCTTTCAGACGTTCAAGAAATACGGGCACAACAACGGCAAACGCAACCTTTGCAAGTTCGGACGGCTGAAAGGACATGTTGATAAAAGGAATGTTGAGCCAGCTTCGGGCACCGTGTCGTTCATCACCGGTCAATAGTACAAGGATCAACAGCATGATACTTCCCACATACAATATTATGCCAAGTGTCTTGAAATCCTTATAATCAATTGCGCTGATACTGATAGCCATCACAATCCCAACACAAGCAAATATCAACTGTTTGAGCCAGGTTCTGGTGATCTCTTCATCTCCAATTGCGCTTCTAAGGGCGATCAGCCCTATCGCAGACAGCATTATAACAGCAACGAAAAGTGGATAATCGAATTGCTTCAGATAATTTGTTCCCTTAGTTTTCTCAACAAAATACATTCAAACCACCTTGAAAACCAGAAATAGAATGTAATGTATATCAAACAGAATTCTTTAAGGTTTTCCTGTAAAATGTTACAATAAGCACATCCAATTTCAAACTTACTTCATATATCTCATTAAAACTTGCTCCCAGATCGATAAGCCTCTTCATTTCCTCCTTTAGCTCCTCAATCTTTGAGCACAACTCCATTAGCGACAAACTTATTTCTCCTCTTCCGTAGTATTGATATTGGCTTAATTTTCGTCCGTCGTTTCTCCGTCAGCCGGACTTTTTTCTGTCTCTTCTGTCTCTTCTGTCTCTTCTGTCTCTTCTATCCCTTCTGTCCCTTCTGTCTCGACTATCTCTACTATCTCTTCTGCCTTTTCCTTCTCTTCCGTTCCTGTCTCTTCCTCCAAAGGTTCGTCTGCCGTTTCTTCTTCCTTCAGCTTCATCAACAGCGATCCATATTGGCTCTGTCCTAGTTCTACAGGTTCTTCGTCCTCTAACCTGCTTTTCCTGACCCGCCTGATAATAAATAATAGGACAAATACAACCACAAGCAGAGCGGATAGGAACTGTGACACTCTGAAGCTGCCTAGATAAAGGCTATCTGTTCTAAGGCCCTCGATCATAAATCTTCCGATTCCATAACCGATCAGATAAAGAAACAACACTTCCCCTTCCAGTTTCTTTTTCTTTCTAAACCAGATCAAGAAAAAGAAAAGTGCAAAATCCCAGAGGGATTCATACAAAAACGCAGGGTGAACACCCCATTTCGACAGATCCAGCGCTTCCGGAAGACTGCTGAGGTACGAATCGGCAACTGTTCCGTTCATGCGCCAGGGCAGCTTGGTCGGCATGCCAAAAGCTTCCTGATTGAAAAAATTGCCCCAGCGTCCGATGGCTTGTCCTAGGGCAAGATACGGCACTCCAAAATCAACCAGATTCAATGCAGATATCCTTTTCTTCCTGGCATAAAGCCATGCCACAAGCATTGCGGCAATTACTCCGCCATAGATAGCCAGTCCGCCATCCCTGATCTTAAAGATGTCAATCAGATTGTCCTTATACTGATCCCAACTGAATACAACATAATACAGCCTTGCGCCAACAATTGCTGCCGGTGCGGCAAAAAGCACCAGATCCAGTATATTGTCCGGTTCCAAACCAAATTTCTTACAGCTTCTGAGTCCAAGCAGCACCGCCGCTAAAAATGCAAACGCGATAATGATCCCATACCAATAAATAGAAATCCCAAATACATTAAATGCCTCACGACTCATTTCGAAATCGAGATTCAGCCCCGGAAAACTGACTTTCATGTTAATCCCCCTCTAAATAGGCTTAATTACGGACATTGCAAGATTTTCTCTTATAAAATGCTTCGCAAAGACCTCTTTAATATAATCAAATGTTATTTTATCATAAACTTTTAAATAGTCAAACATGTTGACTCCTTTAAAGTATACAGAAATAAATGAGTGGGAAATCCTTTCCACAGAATTGAACTGTCTCATGTATCTGCCAAGCATTGACCTGATCAGACGATCATAAGCTTCCCTGTCAAGACCGTTTTTTCTGCTTTCCTCCACAGCCTGGCAGAATCTTTCCTGAACCTTCATAGGGTCTCTGGACTCTCCACCCAGCATTGAAAACGCATAACCCCTTTCAATTGTAAAATCCGTATCGAAGGTTGAATTCAATAGGCCTTCTGTATAAAGCTGATCATAAAGCAAAGTGCTTCTGCCAATCAGCATATCCAATAAAAGCTTTACAGCAACCTCATGCATCAGCATATCAATCCCATCGCCATCCAAGTTGTTGTCTCTGTATCCCATTTGAAATATTGGAGTTGATACCGCCAGTGACTGCTCCGTATAATCTTTATTAATTCGCTCCGGCTCTGCCGGGTATATTCTTTTGATTTGCGGCATCGCATCCTTTTTCTCCAGCATTTCCTCCACCCTACTGAAAACGCCTTGGGGATCAACATCACCAACGACCAGAATTATCATGTTTGATGGATGGTAAAACGTATTGTAGCATTTGTACAGTGTCTCCCTATTGATCTTCGCAATGCTTTCCGCTGTTCCGGCAATGTCAATCCTGACAGGCAGCTTGCTGTAAAACGCGCCGAGCAGGTTAAAAAATGCTCTCCAATCGGGATTATCCTGATACATCATGATCTCCTGACCGATGATCCCTTTTTCCTTTTCAACACTTTCCTCTGTAATGTATGGATTTTGTACATAGTTGAGCAGCAGGTCAAAATTCTCCTCAAACCGATCCGTGCAGGAAAACAGATACACAGTCTGGTTAAAGCTCGTGTAAGCGTTAGGATTTGATCCCAGATTGGCAAATTTGTCCATCACGTTGCCATCTTTCTGCTCAAACAGTTTATGCTCCAAAAAATGCGCTATACCGTCAGGCACACTTGTCGGAGTGGTTTCACCGGGGATAATAAACTCATTGTCAATAGACCCGTAATGGGTCGAAAAAGTTGCATACTTTTTTGAATAGCCTTTTTTGGGAATAACAAATGCTTTGAGCCCGCTGCTGTGCTCATAGCTGTGCAGGACCTCTCCGGCCTTATCATACTGAAACTTTTCTATATTCATTGAACCATCTCCTCTCCGCCGTCTGCAGGCGCAGTAAGAAAATATACTGTATCGAGCACAATACGCTGCGCAGCGTGAATAATATCCTCCCTTGTAACCATTTTAACCTTTTCGATTACATCGGAGAAATGATCTTGTGTCTGTGAGATCGTCTGGCTCAGATAAAAGTCCACCATATTGATCTGACTGTCGCTGAGAGATTTGATTCCCGTCTCTATTCCCTTAACGGCTGCCTCCATCTCGACATCAGTTATAACGCCGTTTTTAATATCCTCCATCTGTTTGAGTATGATCTCAAGGGCCTTCTCTTTATTGCCTGTTTCGATACCGCTGCTTATCACCATCAGCCCCTTGAATTTCTCAAGACGCGAATAGGAATAGTAAGCAAGGCTTGCCTTTTCTCTGACATTCTGGAACAGTTTTGATTGGATTCCTCCTCCCAGGATCCCGTTATACACCATCAAAGCCGGATACTCAGTGCCGCCGGGTTCGGTATTGGTCCTAAATCCAAGGCACAGCTTCCCCTGTGTGACGTTCATCGTTTCTGTCACAGTTCTAGGTTCCATTTCATGTTTATTTGAAAAACCATTTTGAAGAGCAACCACATTTCTTCGGATCATCCCGGACAAACGCTCTTTAACCAACTGCTCCTGCTGTTCGGTAATACTGCCGGCCAAATAAACCTGCAGCGGGAAGCACTCCATCATGGCTCGGTAATGGTTCATAAGATTTTCCGCACTAATCGGTTGAATATCCTCTGCGAAACCATAATCGAATATCGCGTAGGGTTCATTCCTGCAAGTCTCCTCCAGACACCTGTCTACACTATACTGCATTTTGTCATTCACTCTGCTTTCTATCAGCATTTTCAGCTTGTCCTTCTCTTGGGAAAGGTAATCCTCCCTGAATCTGCCATTCTCAAGCAGCGGTCTGCTAATGATGTTAAACAAAAGCTCAAAGCCCCTTGTGAATGAATCAATACCGTCCGGTATAAATTTTGGTGACAGGAACTCCACATAAAAATGGATGATATGCCTTTCGCCTTTTTTCGTCACTCCGCAGTCGAAGCTGGCTCCATAAAGCTTTTCAAGTTCTATTGAAATATCCCTCAACGTTTGGTATTCCTCGCTTCCGCGTCTCATAACCGCAGGCAGCAGTGCATTTTTAGTAACACTTTCCCTTGTAAGATTATCCTGAAAAAAGAAGTGAATGCTGCTGGTCTTGAATTTCTCCGTACTGATCCTGTACACATCTATACCGTTAAACGACGATATCCTGACTGCCTGATCTTTTGCGAACTCCTTATCCATCAATACCTTCCTTTCCTGCTTCAAATTTGTCAGCGACAGGATTGTATCGCTGTGCAGCATTGCTTCGCACCCTGAAACATGATTCCCATACGCAACCCGGTCGGCTAACAAGCTACCTGTCATATATAGTATAATATATTAGCTTGATTGTATTCTATATAAATAAGATATTTGCTTCCATTTTATATTTATAAAACTTTTTTCATTTGTAACCGATATTAAATCATGGGATAGATTAGTCTACCGGCAAAATGATTGGAGGATTCAGATGCAATTGCATTTACTGATACAGGATACGGCAGTTTTAATCTCAACACTGGCCGCGATATGCTTTTCATTCTGCATTGTGGTTTTTACCGCTTGGTTCAAGAATGCAGGTGAACTGACGAGGATGTTCGGCTTTTCTTTCATCCCAGTCTTTCTGCTCCACGCCGCATCATTGATTTACGGTCAGGAAACACCGGTGGCGGCAGCCTTTACTAATGCTGCGGAGCCGGTGCTGCTATTGCTCTTTGTAATGCTGCTGGCTGCAGGGGCTAATAAGATTCTCGGGAGCGTGTTTATTCGTGTTGCCATAGTCATAGCTCCTGTCCTGATAATTACGTTAATTATCACCTCAGGAGCTGTCCGCGATATACTTTCCGGCCAAACCCCAAGTTTGTCCGCTTTGACAGTATTGTCCGTCCTCTTGTTATATCTTTTGAAGAAAAGAGACGGAATGGATCTTTTATTTGAGGCTGTATTCTTTCTCTTGGTCTCCGCCTTTGTGAAGCACTACCTGTGGCAATCATTGTTCCTTGTAGCAGCACCTGTTTTTAAAATAGCCGCTTATTGGATGATGCTGCGTTACTTTTACCGGGTTTATCTGCAATCGATGCTTGCGAAATCAGAAGAAAATAAAAAGAAGCTCGACGAGCTCAACCGTTCAATTGAACATGAAGTTAAAAAAAGAATGTTGGAATTAGAGAAGGTCAACCGCAGGCTGGTAGACATATCCAAAACCGACGCCATCTCTCAAGGTCTCAATAAATCGGCCCTGCTGGAATCCATCGGACGTCTGATTACCAACAGATCGAAATCGGAGTTTTCCATTCTAATGTTTGATATAGACCACTTTAAAACAATCAACGACACTTATGGCCATGTCACAGGAGATAAGTGTATCAGAGATCTGTCCATCAACGCAAAAAACAGCTTGAGGGATGTCGATATTATCGGCAGATTCGGCGGAGACGAATTCATAGTGATATTACCCGGGACAGGAGTAAAGCAGGCCATCGTAATCGCCGAACGCTTCAGAAAACACATAGCAGCGTCCAGCTCCCCCCGCTTCACAATTTCAATCGGCGTCGCATGCTATCCGTCAGACGGCACTACCGTCAATGCTTTGGTCGAAGCTGCAGACAAAGGTCTCTACGCCTCAAAGCAAAAAGGCAGAGACGCGGTGTCCCATCTGAATAATTATTAATTTAGTATTAATTCAGTATTATACACTGTCGCGACTATTACGTGACCGCCTTCCGGCAAGTCTGATACCGGCAAACAGTGCCATGATCAAACTGCTGAAAACAAATACTTCATTGAACGAAAAGCTGCGAAGAATCATCACCACACAGCCCATTCCAGCAAGCTTCCCCACACTGCTGAGAAGTTCATAAAGAGCGGAGATTCTTGCCATGTAGTTTTTATCAATGAGCCTCTGGAATCTTGCGGCCAAGAGGATTCCACACCCGGAAATCAATATGCCCTCTGTAAACTGAAGTATAAGTACAACAGCATAGTTACCCGTGAAAGCATATACGAGCCAGATCAATGAAACCGTCAACAGAGAAAAATAAAACATACAGGCTTCATGTCCCTTAATTCGCTTTGCATTGCATCGGATCAGTAACATGGCAATCAGATTTGTTCCGTAGTAAATAGTAATCATTAAACTCCAACCTCTTGCTGTGACCTTCAGCAAATCAAAAGCAAAAGGATAGAAGGCCAGATTCACGCAAAGTGAACAAACTCCTATAATGATCCCTATCCGCAATAATTCCCGAACATGATGATCAGTACGGCAATATTTCAATGCATGACTAAACTCCAATCCTTCCCTTTTTTCTCTTGATACAAATTTTCGTTCATCCCCTGCCGCAAACAGACTCAACAGCGTCATCACAGAGGCGGCAATACAACACGCGGCAGCAATCAGGATTACCTGCGCATACCCATGTCTGTCTGTAAAAACACCGGTTAGCAAGGGGCCTGCCAGATAAGCCGCTCCATTCACTCCAGTCAGCGAGGAATTAGCTCTAATGGCATCCTTTCTCCCGGTCAGCATCAGAATAAATTTTCTTCTGGAAGGAAGGTAGAAGACATCCAACAGTGAAACAATGATGAGGAGCATATATACATGCCCAACCGTGGCGGACAGCAAAAATAGCGAAGTCACCAGTGATCTGGCCAAATCAATCAGCATTAGTATCCTGCCATTTCGGATTCTGTCACCAAGGACTCCTGCGAAGGGTGAGAGCAGTATACCAGGAAGCGCGGACAGAGCAACCCCGGTTGCCGCAGAAATCCCAGAACCCGTAAGGTCATATATTAGCATTGTGACCGCAATAAACCGTATTGATTCACCAAGAGCCAGAATCCCCTGCCCGACAAGAAAAAAGTGGAATGGACTTCGAGCCCTCTCCATCAAATCCCAACCTCATTAAAATAACATATATTAAGATGTTATTCCCGGTAAGCTGGATTATTCCTGACCGTTGCCTCTTTCCACAAGATGCGGCATCGGCAAGTAATTGCTGACACCCATATACTTTGTCTGAGTACTTTCAGGAGTCAAAATGGTTATCCATGATTTGACTACAGCACCGTCCATGCCCTCCAAAAGAAGTTTTTGCTCTCCCGGAGCAAGCTGGGGATTCGTTTTGTAAAGGACAGGCGCCTTTCTGATCTCGAGCACCTCGTGTTTCCATTCCACAGCAGGCCCCGCCTGGCTTCCGTAAAAAGCCATATATAAGATATTATCAATTCCCTGTGCCCAGATCATCAAATCCGAGCCTGTATCATTCAGAAATCTAAAGTCCTTCACACCGTACGCTACAGTAGCATCCTGTCCGTAAGGTACATATGGCACCGGCATGGTATGATTATGTCTTTCTACGATCTTAAGATTAGAGAGCACCGCAACATTATATAGAGTAGAAGCAATTTTACAAACACCGCCTCCGGTTGTAACAGTCAGTGTTGTGCCCAGATATGTCGGGCCCTTTTCAAAACCCCTCTCCTGCGTATACGGGCCGATTGCCATGTTTTGCGAAAATACCTCTCCGGATTTAACCAGTATACCTGCCAGCATACTTGCCGCAAGGTGAACATTGTATTCTTCGCCCGGCAGCGGATCACGCAGCACGGTCCTGTACCCTCCCAGAAGCACAGGTGTATTGTTTCGCTGCTTTGCCTCGATGAATTCTTCATCTCGTTCCCAGGGCATTCCTCTTGTTGCCCCGGAAACCAGCTCCATACTGATGCCCTCTTCTATCATCTCTTTAGTACTAGAAGGTCTAGCCATATCCGCCCTATGCGTTTTTTCTCCCTGCGTTGGTAACCCTATTGTAGTTGACGGGCACAGGCACACAAATAATATGATTGCTATAACTGTTTTTCTTTTGCTTTGGCTAAATTTTTTCATACTAATATTTTTATCTGCACAAGCAGGAATTACACTGCGAAATAAATTCCAGTAATAATGTGTCGATCATTTTCATATTGTCATTGTTGAAGGGATGAATGAAAAAATGGCAGCAATAAACGGAGGTCAAAAGAGAATGGTGGTGTTTCTTGCACTTTTCGGCATGATCTGTTGGGGCATCGCACCGGTCTTTGCCAAAGCTGCGCTCAAGGGAATCGATCCTACAGCGGGTCTTGTGCTCCGAACCATATTTGCGGCCAGCGTTGTATCCGGTTGGGTACTCCTTACCGGCAACTTCTCAAATGTGAGTAAGATCCCTGCTGGCACATGGTGGCTTATCGGTACGGAAGCCCTGCTTGCAACGCTCGTCGGAGATCTGGCTTACTATGCTGCGCTGAAAAAAGGAGATGTATCGCTGGTGACAATTATCATGTCCAGTTCCCCTTTAATCACTATCCTTTGCTCCATTCTGTTCCTTGGTGAACAAATGACGCTCATGCGTGTGATTGGAGCAGGACTGGTGATCGCCGGGATTATCTTGATAATTTAATCTGTACCCAGAACCAAAATATGATCAAGCTTTGAATCAGAGGTGCCCTGAAGCTCGCAGGGCTGTTCTTTCAACAGTTTGATATAGTCAATTATATCCCGGGTAATTTTCTCTCCCGGACAAATTACCGGTATCCCGGGCGGATATGCCATCACCATCTCTCCTGCTATTTCACCGCAGGCTTCGTCCAGCCTGATACTTTTCTTTGCATTATAGAAAGCATCTCTGGGGGTGACGATCATCTCAGGGCTCTCCGGAATAACAAAGCTGTTTGCTGGCAGATCATCTTTCTTTGAAGAAGCAATCTCCCTCAAAGCATGGATCAATGCCTCAACCTCCTCCCGTCTGTCTCCCAGGGAAATAATCGCCAATATGTTATACAGATCCGACATCTCTATTTGTATGTTGTATTTTTCTCTTAGCATCACCTCGATCTGATAGCCCGTGTAACCTGTTTTTCCTACGTAAACTCCCAGCTTGGTCTCGTCAAAATCAAAACAGCCCGGCTGTCCCGCTAGCTCCCGGCCAAACGCATGAAGTCCGTTGATCTTGTTGATTTCGTCTCTGGCCCATCTTGCCAACTTCAGTGTCTCCTCCAGCATTTCCGCACCCCTGGTAGCCAATTGCTTGCGTGCAATATCCAGAGAACACATTAACAGGTAGGACGCACTGGAAGTGAAGGTCAGTCCGAGAGAATGGTTAATCCTATCCTTTGGTATCAGCCCTCCCCTGGATAGCAAAACAGAGCTTTGAGTCAGAGAGCCGGCCGTTTTGTGGATACTGACAGCGCTCATATCCGCTCCGACCTCCATTGCTGTAAGGGGAAAATCATCATGAAACAGCATATGTGCTCCATGAGCTTCATCCGCAAGGACAGCCATATCATGCCTGTGGGCGATTCTGACGATGGATTTGATATCGGAGGACATACCGTAATAGGTTGGATTAATAATGAATACGGCTTTCGCATGGGGATTTTTATCAATAGCCTTCTTCATACTATCAATGGATACACCCATTGCAATTCCCAGCTCCGTATTAAATTCAGGCTGGACATATACTGGCATCGCCCCGCTGAGAATGATCCCGCCTATTGTGGATTTATGAGCGTTCCTGGGGAGGATAATTTTATCTCCCGGTTCACAAGCACTCAGAATCATCGTCTGAACGCCGCAGGTCGTCCCATTGACGAGAAACCATGCCGTTTCTGCGCCAAATGCATGAGCCATAAGTTTTTGTGCATCAAGAATAACTCCGGTGGGATTATTGGCAAAATCGAGGTCATCCATGCCATTCACATCCATCCGGAGCGCTTTTTCTCCAATATAATCTACCAGTTCCCGGATACCCCTGCCCTGCTTATGTCCAGGGACATGAAAGGGTATCACCTCATCACCGATATACTTTTTTACCGCGTCGAAAAGCGGCGTCTTATTCTGATTTACTCGCACCCGCTATCACCCTTACCCTGTGTATTATATGGCGGATGGTGAAAACGGGTGCATATTTATTTACTCAGCGTCCGATTCGTACCAAAGTACATTTATTCATATCTCAGAGATTCGATGGGATCCAGATCGGCGGCGCGTTTTGCAGGATTTACTCCGAATATGAGGCCGAGTGCCACAGAACCCAGAAAGGCCAGCGTTATCACCTGAATATCTACAACAGGAGGGATACTTATCAGTGAGGATATGACGCCACCGGCAATAATACCAAGCAAAATACCGACTAATCCGCTAATTCCCGTCATTATTATGGATTCTGTTATGAACTGAAGAATAATATCCTTTTTCTGTGCTCCGAGCGCCTTTCTGATACCAATCTCCCTAATCCTCTCCGTAACGGACACAAGTAGTATATTAACAATACCAATACCGCCGACGATCAGTGTAATAATAGCTATAACCAGCAGTATCGAGGATACAACATTTAACACATCGCCAATGGCTTTTTGCATATCAGCTGAATTCTGAGCAAGATACAGATCTTCTTCTCCTTGCTTGAGCTCAAGGCTGTCAACGATCCGCTTCCCCACATCGCGTAATTTCTCCTTATCTACCAATGAAACACTGATTGAGTCAAGTCTTTCGCTGTTAGGAAATAATGATTGGACTGTCGTGATCGGCATGTATATGATTGCAGGGAACATATCATTTTCCATCATACCTGCAAACATGTCTTCTCCGCTGCTTTTCACACCGATCACCTTCAGGTTGGCCGAGCTTCCGGAAGAGGTCCTCAACGCTATCGTTTCCCCGACAATGTCCTGGCCTTCTTTAAAGAACTTCTTCACAAACGTCTCATCCACAATAACTGCTTTCATTCTTTTGCTTACGTCAAACTCATTGATAAACCGCCCATATTTCATTTCGAGCAAATCAAAATTCTTATACTGAGAAGAAACGCCCAATATGACGGCATCCTTGGTTTTATCGCCGATGCGCAGCGTACCTGCACGCTGTATATAAGTTGCAATGTTTTTTATCTCAGGAGCTATCTTTTTAACATAATCCATATCCTCCAGCGTCAGCCAGTTCTTTTTCTCAACGGTCATATTTTTATAGCCGATACTGATGGTATTCGCCCCGATTTTTTCAAACTGGGCATTCATATAATTCTCTGTTGCGCTCCCCAGTGCCATTATCGTTATAATTGAGAACACACCCATAACAATTCCAAGCATTGTAAGAATGGAGCGCAATTTATTCGCTTTAAGGCTGTCAAGCGCCTGTATGAAGCTTTCGGAAAAGTTCATGTGCTCACTTCTCTCCTTTTAGTCTTTTATCCTCACCCTCATACCGTTCGTATAGCTAGGCTGCGGATCCAGTACAATCAGTGCTCCTTCTTCCAGTCCTTCCAGAATTTCAACCTGCATATCGGAGTTGATACCAACTGTTACTTTCTGCTGAGTTATTGTTTTGGAATCTTCATTCACCACGAACACCATCATATTGTCATCCTTATCGGGTGTGATTGCATCCATAGGCGCAATCAGGATATCCTTTTTGTCCTGTGTCGCAATTTCGCATGTTACATTCAGTCCGGGCTTCAATATATCGCCTGCGCCATCCACCTGGATCAGTACTTCAACAACTGTTTCATTTCCACTGGAGGTCATGTTGGTCACAGCCACGGGGGACACACTCTTCACGCTGCCCATTACTTCAGTGCCCTTTTCTATCGCATCTCCGGTCAGCCTGGTTTTCTGCCCCGGCACCACATTCTTGATATCATACTCATTGATTTTTGCCCTTACCTGCAGTTTGTCGGGATCGATAATTTTATAAGCCGGCTGCATTGTGCCGGTAAAGGCTCCCTCCTGCACTCCGATTGCCGCCACAATGCCATTCATTGGACTGGTGCAATCTTCCTTGATCGTGGCGATTTTTTTCTCCAGATCTGCAATCTGAATATCTGTTACTATAAGATTGGCGCTCCCGGATTTTTTAGAATTATTTCTGCTCTCTACAGCTGCGTTGTAGGCAATTCTGGCATTTTTTAAACCGCTGATACCGGATTCTGCTTCAATGTAAGCTTTTTCCGACATATCAAGCTCCGCTTTTGAAATGGCATTTGCCTCATAGAGTACTTTGTTGTCCTCATAGGTCTTCTTCGAATCATTATAATTTCTCTCAGCGGCCTTCAAATTGTTGGATGCCCTTTCAACCTCCGCATCCAGCGCCTTAGAATCCAATGAGATTTGCTGAGCATTTCTGTTGATTTTCAGGGTCTCCAACTGCGACGTCAACGCATCCAGATCCAGATCCAACAACTGCTGTCCCTTTGACACCTTCTCGCCTTCCTCCGCCAGCACCTTGTTTACCTTCAATGGTGTGTCAAAAAAGACTTCCGCTTTATCGACCTCTTCTATAACACCATCCGCAGATATGTAGGAAGAAAGCTCACCCTTTTCTATTCTAATTGTATCGACTAAAACCGCATTTCCTCCGGAATTCCCTACTGCCTTCAGGACTCCCACTGTAATAAGTGTGATTGCCGATATTCCAATCAACCCGCCAATTAATACCTTCTTATTCATATTAAACCTCCAAAAAATATGTCTGTTCCAGGCGCTGTCAGTCATGTTACATAAAAGCCTGCGTCGCCGATACTGAGATAACGCTAATAATAATACCAATCAGAAATATACCGGCTGTAACTGCGTATACATATTTCTTCTTCAACTTGCTTACTGCAGCAAAGCCAATGGCTAAGACCATATAATACCATATGGCGAAAACATCAATAGCTGATAATATGGAGTAAACCAGAGTACCAGCCTGATCTGAAGAGAGCAGTGTCGCAAGACTTGTCAGTGTCGGAGTTTCATGCAGACTGCCGGTGACATAAGAAATCGGGATAACCAGCAAAGTATAAAGCACCATAATCATATTTGCATGTACCATAACCGACAAATAAGCTTTAAACTTGCCTTGACCGCCCATCAGCTTCAGTATGGCAAAAAAGATCAGTGCAACTAACAGAAAGTTGATCAGGATTACTGTAAGCGGACCGGCAATCAAACCTGCTATCATTGATGTGGGCAGACTTTCCTCTATCATTTGAGGCGTCATTTCAATACCGTAGGCTTCATACAGACCGCTCTGAGCTTGAGCCAGAGCAGCTTGCCGCAGCATATCCTTGTACAGCGGCATCCTGACGATATATTTGATATCCATTGCCAGAGCGCCAATGATCATACAGATAAGTACCTTCGGCTTCTCTGAGAGAGCTGTCATAAGCCTTCCCGGGGATGTGAAAATCCACAATAGACGTTTGAAAAAGCCGGGTTGTACACTTGATCCTTCTTTGTTCATAGTTGTTACCTGAAGTTCTGACATATTATCATCCTCTTTCATGAATTGCTTTATTGCTTTATTTCATATTGCTTTATGGTTTCATGGTGCTTCAGACAACTGCCTGAGCTTTTATTTTTCTGATGAGATCTCTCGCGTCTATCGGTTTACTAATCCTCTCGTCAGAGGTAAGTAAGCCATCTCGGAATTTTACGACTCTCTTCGTGTGTTCGGCAATGTCCGGCTCGTGGGTAACCAGTACCATCGTGACCCCTTCCCTGTTCAACGCCTGAAACACTGCCATAATATCTTCGCCAGATGCCGTGTCCAGATTGCCCGTAGGTTCGTCAGCCAGTATGATGGCCGGATTGTTCACAAGCGCCCGCGCTATGGCAACTCTCTGCTTTTGTCCGCCGGAGAGCTCATTGGGCTTGTGATCCTTCCTGTCCTCCAGACCAACCCTTTCAAGCGCTTCAATCGCCCTGGCCCTGCGCTCCTTTTTGCCCATTCCTGCATAAATCATGGGTAATTCAACGTTTTGCAGTGCTGTGATCCTGGGGAGAAGGTTAAATGACTGGAACACAAAGCCGATTTTCATGTTTCGAATTTTTGCCAGCTCTGTATCTTCCAATCCTGATATATTCACACCATCCAACTCATAAAAACCTGAGGTGGACTTGTCAAGGCAGCCAATAATATTCATCAATGTGGATTTTCCTGAACCGGAGGGACCCATAATGGAAACAAACTCACCCTTTTCAATACTCAGATCAACATTTTTCAGTGCCTCGACCTGAATTTTCCCGGTATCATAAATTTTACCTATATCATTCATTTTTATGATCATGATCCTACCATCCTTTGAAGCAACCTCTAGTTAATATACGGCATTCATAAAATATTGTCTTATGAATGAACCAATCATTTACAGATTTTCTTAATCTAGTCCAAAATATTCCTTTGCGGCAATGACATCCTGAGAAATCTTCTCTGACAGTTCCTGTGCATTTTTAAATTTAGTTTCACCGCGCAATAAAGACAAAAAGAACACTTCAATGCTGCTTCTGTAAATATCACGGTCAAAATTTAGTATATGCGTCTCGACACTGACTTTTGCAGCGTCTTCAAAAGTCGGGTTCCGGCCGATATTTGTCAGGCTGCTGTAGAACTCACCGTTATAGAGAGTTTTAGTTATATATACTCCATCCTTCGGCAGGATCAGATACTCCTCCGGATGCAGATTTGCAGTTGGGAACCCGATCCTCCGGCCTATACGCTTCCCGCCCATAACCTCTCCAGTTATTGAATAATGTCGCCCTAAAAGTCTGAAAACATTCTCCATTTCACCTTTTTTAACATATTCTCTAATTGCAGTGCTGCTCACTATTTCATTATCCACCTTTACAGGCGGAATAATAATTACCCGGAAATTATATTTCTTCCCCATAGTCCTGAGCAGATCTACATCTCCCTGGCCTTTATAGCCGAAACGGTAATTGAAACCCGCAATGATCAGCCGCGCTCCCAGCTTGTCCAATAAAACCTTCTTGACAAAGCACTCCGGCTCCATTCTCGAGTAATCTTCATCAAACTCATCAAAGTAAACAGCATCCAGGGCTGTCTCTCCCAGGATCTGTACTCTCTTACCCACTGTTGTTAAAAGAGGTGTGAACAATTTTTTTCTCAGTATGTTTTCAGGATGCTTGGTAAACGTATATATCACAGATTGCATCCCATGAATCCTGGCTTCACTGATGAGTGTATTGACAAGCGCCATATGCCCCACATGGAGACCGTCAAAATTTCCCAAGCCGATTGCTGTAGAACGATTAGCAAAAAATTCACTTTCATTTCCATAAATAGCTTTCAACACAATGACCCCAATCAGACTGCAACTTGTGCAGTCTATAAAAATTTTTTCACCCTTAGCTGCTTTTCTCCCTCTCCCGAAAGAATGCTGCCAAGCGCTGTAAATTCGTTATTTGACCTGTATACACGAACCAATTCATTTCTTTCTCCGGCGGTGTCCGGAACTGTAATCGCCATCCCATTCATAAATCTTTTCTCTGTATGCTCATCCAGCGTGTACCTCCCCAGTTGTGTAAATACAAGCTCGATTGGAGAAAATGCATCCATGACCCTTCCGGTTTCTTTCATCCTGCCTAGCTTCTCCAGCGTATATGCTGAGGATATATCGAAAGGCCCTGCCTGTTTTCGTAAAAGAAAGGACATATGACCACCGCAGCCAAGCCGTTCACCTATATCCGAACACAGTGTCCTGATATAGGTTCCTTTTGAACAATGCACATCCAGCAGTATCCTGATACCGTCCGTTCTATTGATGTTCAGTGCGCGTGACGAGTAAATCTCAACTTCTCTTTGCTTACGTTCAACTTGCGCCCCTTCTCTGGCCAGCTCATACAGCCTTTTTCCGTTCACCTTCAACGCTGAAAACATCGGTGGAATCTGCATATATTTTCCTTTGAAGGAGCAGATCGCCTGATCTATTTGCTCGTCGGTACAGTTCACCTCACAGGAGGAAAGCACCTTTCCCGTTGAGTCCTGCGTATCCGTCGTGATACCCAGCGTCAACTCCGCACGGTAAACCTTGTCCTTATCCATCATAAATTCGATTGCTTTTGTAGCCCTGCCCACACAAACAGGAAGAACTCCGACAGCTAATGGGTCCAGTGTACCGGCATGCCCGATTTTCCTGATTCCCAGTAATCCTCGCAAATGTGACACTACATCAAATGAAGTCATGCCTGAGGGTTTTAAAACATTCAATATTCCATCCATATCAGAGCTCTTTCCGCAATTCATCCAGCAGTCCGACTTTCACTCTCGTCAGATCACCGGTAGTCGTAAATCCGGCTGCTCTTTTATGTCCGCCGCCGGAATACCTGCCTGCGATAACAGAGACATCAACATACTTATTGGAACGAAGATTTACCTTGATATCTCCGTTGTTCAGCTCTCTTAACATGACCGCAGCCTCAACTCCCCTGATATTTCTTGCGATATTGATAATCCCTTCGCTATCCTCTTCCCTGGCGCCTGTACTGCTGATCATTTCATTCGTAAGAGTCATCACCGCAATCCTGCTGTTTTCAACTAGTTCCAATGACTGAATGGCCGCCCCTGTCAGTTTTACCTTTTCGAATGATGCGGTATCAAAAATGGTCCTGGAGAGCTCCGCCACATCCACTCCTTGACTGATTAGCTCCGACACAATCTTATGCGTAAGAGGTGTCGTATTACTGTAGCGGAATCCGCCTGTGTCGGTCGAAATGGCAACATAAAGGTTTACAGCAATATCCGGGCTGGTTCTATGACCCATTTGCCCAAGCAGTACAAAAATAATTTCTCCCGTTGATGAGGAGGCCGTATCCACATGGTTTTGTATGGCAAATCCGTTGTTGGTGTTGTGGTGGTCAATATTTACCGTACGGTTTGCTCTGTCAAATACTTCTTTCCTTCTGCCCAATCTTTCCATATCGCCGCAGTCCAACGCAAGTGCAAGATCATATTGCTTTTGACTTTTTACATGGATGTTCGAAAGATGCCTTCCCGGCAAAAAGTCATATAAAAGCGGAACCTCTTCTTCCAGCAGCACATCTGCTTTTTTTCCCATTGCAGCCAATGCCAGTGCCAGCGCAAATGAGGAACCCAGAGCATCACCGTCTGCAAACACGTGAGGTAATATCGCTATCGTGTCTGACGCCATAATTGTGTCTGCGATCTTATCCAGCATGGTAATGCCCCCCTATTTATCATGCATTGTATCATTGATCAGTTTTGTGATATATACGCCCCGTTCAATAGAATGATCCAGTTCAAACAAAAGCTCAGGCGTATATCGCAGCTTCAGCCTATGACCTATTTCACGACGAATGTAACCGGCGGCGCTTTTGAGTCCATGGATCGCATCCTTTGCTTCCTGTTCCGTCCCCAATACACTTATATATATTTTTGCATATCTCAAATCTCTGGTCACATCAGCACTAATCACACTGATCATTTTAGGCAGTCGCGGATCCTTCAGTTCATTTTGAATGATCGTACTGACTTCCTTCTTTATTTCTTCCGATATTCTATCCGTTCTGTCCATTCTTATCACTCCTTTAAAACAAAGGCCGGGCAGACAGTATTCCCGCCCATCCGGCCTTCACGATACATCATTATTTAGTTCTGCAGGATTCTATCACTTTACCGTTTGACTTCTTCCATTGTGTACGATTCAACTATATCCTTTTCTTTGATGTCATTGAATCTTTCTATAGCAAGACCGCATTCAAACCCTTGCAGCACTTCTTTTGCATCATCCTTGAAACGTTTGAGAGAAGCCAGCTTGCCCTCATGAACGACGATCCCGTCTCTGATAACCCTGATATCGTTGTTCCGCTGTATCTTTCCATCCAGCACATAACAGCCAGCAATGGTTCCTACTCCTGAAACCTTGAATATCTGTCTGATTTCAGTATGCCCCAATACCACTTCTTTAAACGTTGGCTCAAGCAATCCCTTCATGGCGGCTTCTATGTCTTCGATAGCATTGTATATGATACTGTAAAGACGAAGATCAACACCTGCATTTTCGGCAGCTTCAGTCACATTGGTGCCAGGTCTTACATTAAATCCGATGATAATGGCATTCGAAACATCCGCCAGAGTCACATCCGACTCTGTGATCGCACCAACGCCGCCATGGATAACTTTTACCCTGACTTCATCGTTCGTGAGCTTCTCAAGAGATTGCTTCACCGCTTCCACAGAACCCTGCACATCTGCTTTGATGATCAGGTTAAGATCCTTGACCTTGCCTTCTTGTATCTGCTTAAACAAATCATCCAGCGTTACTTTGGAGGTTGTCTGCATCTGCTCTTCCTTCTGCCTGATCTTTCTCTTCTCAGCTAGATGCCTAGCCACCCTTTCATCATCTATTGAGTAGAACAGCTCACCTGCTTCGGGAACTTCCGAAAGGCCCAGTATCTCAACCGGCTTAGACGGTCCGGCGCTCTTTACCATGACGCCTTTGTCATCTACCATTGCCCTGATTCTACCGACTGTAGTGCCTGTAACAAGAGAGTCGCCGACCTTTAGTGTGCCTCGTTGGACAAGTACCGTCGCAAGGGGTCCTCTGTTCTTATCCAGCTTGGCCTCAATAACCGTACCCTTTGCCTGTCTATTTGGATCAGCCTTCAGCTCAAGCATATCCGCCGTCAGAAGTACCATTTCAAGGAGCTGGTCGATATTCACACGATTTTTAGCGGAAACATTTACACAAATGACATCGCCACCCCATTCCTCTGAAACAATACCATGCTGTGTCAGTTCCTGCTTGACTCTGTCAGGGTTAGCTCCCGGCTTGTCGATCTTATTGATGGCAACGATAATTGATACATTTGCTGCCCTTGCATGGTTGATCGCTTCCACGGTCTGAGGCATTACGCCGTCATCGGCAGCCACGACCAATATGGCAATATCAGTTACCTGAGCGCCTCTGGCTCTCATGGCCGTAAACGCCTCATGTCCCGGGGTATCAAGGAAGGTGATGTTCCTGTCATTAATATTGACCGTATAAGCACCTATATGCTGTGTAATCCCGCCTGCCTCACTTTCGATGACATGAGTGGACCTGATTGCATCGAGCAATGATGTTTTACCGTGGTCGACATGTCCCATGACCACCACAACGGGAGGCCTTGGAATCAGCTTTGCAGGATCGATCTCTTCAGAATCATCGAAGAGAATATCTTCTTCATTAATTATAACGGCCTTTTCAGTTTTTACGCCGTACTCGTCTGCAATAAGCGTAGCCGTATCAAAGTCAACTTCCTGATTGAGAGTTGCCATCATACCATAGCCCATCAATTTCTTGATGATATCTGAGGAAGTCTTCTTCAATGACTCCGCCAGATCCTTTACCGTTACGGATTCCGGTATGGTAATTGATGTGAGAACGGCTCTTTGGGGAATGTGCTTTAACGGAATATCCCTGCCCTTCTTGGGTCTTGCTTGCCTTTTCTTTTTTGGTTCCGCTTCATTATAGAACTCATTTAAAATGAATTCTTCCGAAAGAACCTCAGTAAGATCCTTTTTCTCGGAAAGACCGATACTTGTTGTCTTAATCCTCCTGCCTGCTTTTCCCAGCTGAGTTTTCGGTGCTTCTTTCCTCTGTTCTCTCTTTACATCCTTATCTATATCTTTGCTGACAAATTCTCTTCTGCTTTCACTTCTGGCAAGTTCTTCCTTCTGAACGATGGAAATATCAGGCTTGGGTATCTCCAAAGGCCTGCTTGCCGAACGGTAGCCTGCGCCACCCTGAGGTCTGTTGCTCTGGAATGGCCTGTCGCCCTGAGGCCTGTTACCCTGGTATGGCGGCCTGTCGCCTTGTGGCCTGTTACCCTGATACTGTGGCCTGTCGCCCTGATACGGCGGCCTGTCGCCCTGAGGCCTGTTACCCTGGTATGGCGGCCTGTCACCTTGTGGCCTTGCACGTCTATCGCCCTGATACGGCGGCCTGTCGCCTTGTGG
>JAEYON010000006.1 GCA_023411645.1 Bacillota bacterium
TTTCTCCCGGGTTTCGCAGACTTCCCTGCCCATCGTAAAAACTCTCTTTAAGGGAGTACAAAAAACCATCTCTCCTTCACAGCATGATTCAATAATTATTATAGCATAAAGTTTAAATTACAGAACAACATGCCAGGCAATTTCAGTACTAAATTATTTGTACTATATCCTTACTCGTTTACTAAAGGTTTACTATAGGTTTACTATAAATGAAATCTCTTAATCAGCTCGTCTTTGTACTTCTTGTCCGCGAAAATGAACATGCCTGCAAGTGTAAGAAATGAGTAAAAGGCTGACAGAATGCTTGGCCATACGGAGGTGACCAGGCCTGTCACACAGAACACAATGGGCAGAAAGCCCATGATCACCATGATTGTCTGATAAATAGTGTATTCACGCCATTTCAGCCTCTTTAAAAAGATTATGAAGGTGATCATCAGCGTTGCTGTTATGAAAATAAATGGCGTCACATAGGTCAGGCCCCATCCCTGCGTCTGTGTAGCCAGTTCCAGCGCAAACACATATACGGAGGTCACGATAGCATCAAGCACAATGATCCTTCCGATCTTCTTTATTGAAAATAACGGATAGACGATCGCAATCCATACATATAGCAAGGTCCCTACGACATACAAAGACCATAAATTGCCGGAATAGGTCAGGAAGTTGATAAGCAGACTGGAGGAGCCTATTACTAAAGATATAAAGATAACCAGCCTGAGAAGAAAATTATACCTGCGGGCATTCCCCTCTTCAGGTTCCGGATATTTGGCCATATCAGCAGCTTCGGGAGGCTGAGGGCAGGAGCAGACTTTCCTTCCCGTGTCAGCGGCAGAATCTGCTGTCAGCAGCATCGAACACAAAGGACATTTTTGAGAGTTGGTATTTACTTTTACATTACATTTCTCGCAATACTTCGTCTCGTCACCCCCAATTAGTTTCTATTGTAATATCCAGCCCCTGTTCCGAAAGAAACCGGAAGAAAAACTTCTCAATATCCGTCTCATGCATCACCTTCGTAAAGGTCATTATCATATCCTCCTTGTAGGAGCAAGCGGTACAGGTGATCAAATTTGATACAGGGCGCCCCAGAAGAAACTCAAACCGCTCTACATACTTACCCATCTCTTCAGGCAGCTTAATCACACCCAGATTGGAATATGAGCTGGTAAAAAGGTTTTCTCCGAAAGCGTTGTATGCTGTTCTCAGTACTACGTTCTTCAGTGCAAGCGGTGCAAGCCTCATGAATATATTTTTTTCCGCATTGACATTTGCACTGATCTTTTCTATCAGTCTGCCCGGCTGAACCTCACTTCTCATAATGTCCGTTATAATGCCTAAAACATTATCAAAGGTATAATCCTGCTCTATAAAGGAAACTCCCGCATTTACATAGGATGAAAAATTTCTCAGGGTCTTGGACGGGAACCAGTTTCTTAGGTTCACGGGTATAGAAATTTTAACCGGAGCATTGGATTTTCTTCCGTTCAGTTGAGTGCGATAGATTGAATAGATTAGAAGCGCAGCGGTGTATTCGGTAACAGTAGCTTTCTTTTCCTTTACCACCGCCAGAAAGTCCTTCAATGATATAATGCCGTGTACAATCCCCAAATGCTCCGGAGGCATCCTTGTGCCGGAAATGTGGAATGCCTTATCCTCCACCCATTTGCTTTTGACCTTGGGATCATAGTATTTTCTAAAGCTGTCCTCTGTTTCTCCGACAGACGGATAGTCATCGCAATCAAGAAAACCTGCATCAGAAAACAAGCCATGCCCCGACAGTGTCAGATATTGTGAAATAAGAGTTTTGAGAAAGACAAGAGCGCCTGTGCCATCTGTAAGTGCATGAAAAATCTCAAGGCTGATCCGCTTTTTATAGTAGCTGACACGAAATAGAAAACCTTTATTCTCATCCGGAATAATGTCTCGGCAGGGCGGAGCTTGCTCAACAGTGACCTCAGGAATTTCAGGATTAGACTCGAAAAAATACCAGAACAATCCTCTCTTCATTCTCACTCCAAAAGTGGGAAATCGGAGAATAACCGTTGAAAGAGCCTCCTGCAGAATCTGCGGATCAACGTCTGCAGTAAGCTGCGCAGCAATACGGAAAACACTTCCGCTTCCGGGTCCGCTGATCGCAGGGTAAATCTTGGCTGCATTATCGAGCTTGTACCAATTATTATCATTTATATGTGCTTTTGCCCCGAAAGCCATCCGTCCTCACCTCAAAATGCTTATACGCTTATTTTAACATAAAAAAGCAAATGTTCATATACTTTGAGGTGACACATCATTATTTGATTTCGCCAAACCTGACAATACTTGTTTCTACATCAAAGCTGGCCTCCATTTTTGGGTATATCTTCTTCCAGCCATCAAGTTCTCCTATAGATATCCAGTAAGCATTATAATAAGCCCGGATCTTATCCCCTATCCCAAGCGCATCGCAGTTGGCATTTTGCAGCTTCTTGAAAACATTATCCAGGGAGGCTTTGATTTGGCCGTTTAAGCTATCCTCCAGTTTCTTTTCATATCCCCGATTGGTTATATCTCCCCATGTATATTCATCAAGAATTGCTTTCAGCTTTATTTTGAAATGAATCATCGGAATGCCATCCCGAAATTGAATCTTTGATCTTGTTCTTACACTTCTGGTAAATATTATTCCCTTTTTCTTTTCACTTTGAATTTCTTCGGGTAAATCAAATAATATTTCGGATTGCCTGGTCTTTCCCATAGCGAGATACAGACAGGCTGTCTCCCGAGTATCCAGCCGGCCGCTCATCCTATCCCTGTCGATCAAAGCCGTGCCTGTCACCTTTATAAAGTCATCCTCCAGTTTAACAATCGGGAGTACGGGAGAAAGCCCTGGAGTCGTATTTTTGATATCATATTGAATGATATCTGTATCTGGACAATAACCGGAGCGGGCGTTGCCTTTTACAAGCTCATTTAGATAAATGCCGATGATGGGCTTGGTTGTAAAATGGCTTCCCTTTGAAATCAATTCGCCCGCACTCCCATCAACAATAACAACTCTTGCCTGCACTGTAGTCTGTGTATCTCTCTCAAATATTTCTAAATACTCTGATATTTTTTTCTCTTCGGCAAAATCCTTATTGATAAGGATACTTTGAATTTTTCCGCTTTGTATCTTCCTGGGGGTGGACTCACTGGATAACTCCCTTGACTCCCTTAGCAAATATGCTTCTGTCTTAACCACTTCTGCCCTGATTCCTTTAGCTCCCCCGGATCCACCTCCGCTGTTCGCGCCTCCATCCCCTTCAGAAATAACAGGATATGAAACGGTTACCTGAACTTTATCATCAATGCCCGGGTCAATTCCTAGATTCAAAATAAGCCCTGTTTTCTCATAAATATTTTGATCCCAGCAGCCGGATAGAAAAATGGCAATGAAGATGACTGCCATAAGCCTGTAACATTTTTTCATGCTTTATTCTTCGCCCCTTTCCCTGTTATCAAGGCGATAATCAGCAGCAATACCGGGTAGAGAACTCCAACGATAATCAAGGCGTACCCGTTATACCGGGTCATCTGGAATACTGTATACGAATCCACACAAAATATACCTGTAAGGACAATTGCAGTAGAAAAAATAATTGTAAAAGGTATCATATTTGACTTTACTTTAAACACTTTCTTTACCGAGTTGTAAGTTAAAAATAAATATGCATTTACCACCAACAGCATGGCGGGTATCCATATCGCAAGGTAATAAAGATCCACCCTTTCAAAAACCGGCATCTCAATCATCCTGGCAATCCCAACAAAAGCTACGACTCTTTTTTTCAGAAGATCTTCACCGAAAACTGCAATGCTGGTTATAACAAAGCATGTACAGATTAGTGTCAGGATAGCTGCCCCGATAATGGCATGCTTACTTATATGTTGTTTATCCTTTATAAATGGGAAAATAAAAAGCAGCGTCTCAAATCCCATATATGCAAACGGTATTTCCACAAGAGACTTCATAATATTATCTGCCCCGTGAATCCCCACAGGCATCAGGTTTGTAATGCGGAACTCATTGAGAGTGAGAGCAATCATTGATAAAAGTACAGGGATTATAATAAACAACAAAAAGTTAAATCTGCATACTCCTTTCAAGCCTTTATATGCAAGGATTGCTGAAGGGATTATCATATACAATGCAAGTATCCACAAGGGAGTCTCCCTAAAAAACCACACTCCTATAGTGGATGCCACAAAGCTCAGATTGGTTACTAAGGTAAATTGGAGATACAGTATTAATAATATATTTAACAGATATGAAACGTATTTTCCAAAAATCATTCTGTTGATATCAAGAACGGACTGACCTTTGAATCTTTTGCACAATGCAATTATGATGCTCGTTGCCAACAAGCTTAACATTCCGCCGATGATTACAGGAATCCAGCCGTCATGTCCGGCATGTTTTTCAACATCTGTCGGCAGGGTCATTATGCCTATTCCTACCTGATTAGCCACGATAAACAAAATTGCCTGTTTTGATGTAATTAAATCAACACTATTTTCTTTTACTATTACCCCTCCCCCTTGTTTTATCTACAGGCAATGTTGCCTCCGGTCTGCTATCATACATTTTAAGAGGCAGCCTGAAAAAGGTATCCTTCATATCCTTCAGTTTAAACGGGGCTATCGGTTGAAAATAAGGCTGTCCATAGGATTCAAGCGTAACCAGATGCGCCAGCACGTAAAGCAGAAAAATAACAATACCAACAGCGCCAAATATCGCTGCGCTTAACATTGAAACAAACCTGCCTATCCTGAAAAACAGACCCATATCGTACTGTGGCATTACAAAAGTAGCGATTGCTGTAATGCCTACAATTATGACCATAATATTACTTACGATACCTGCTTGTATGGCAGTCTGGCCTATAACCAGACCTCCGACAATACCGATGGTTGGCGCCAGGCTGGTTGGAAGCCGGATACTCGCTTCGCGCAGGAGTTCAAAAGATATTTCCATAATCATTGCTTCAATAATGGGAGGAAAGGGAACTCTTGAGCGTGATTCCGCAAGGGGAGTAATAAGGCTCAGCGGCACAGCCTGGTAATGGTAAGTAAGTATAGCAATGTAAAGCGCAGGAAGCAGTATGGCAATTGAAGATCCAAAGAACCTCAAAAGCCTTAAAAAGGATCCATATAAAAAGCTGATATTATAGTCATCCGGGGTTTGAAAGAATTGAAAAAAGTTTACCGGTACAATTAATGAAACCGGGGTATTGCCAACAAATATGACAATCCGGCCCTCCATCAGGTTGGCAATCGCTTTATCCACCCTTTCCGTGCCCTGATACTGCGGGAAGAGTGAATATGGGTTGTCGGACGTCAGCTGCTCGATAAATCCTGCGCTATTGATATTGTCAATTTCAATATTTTTAAGTCGCTCCTCGACTCTTTTGACGATTTCAGGATTGGCTATATCCTCTATATAAAGAAGGGCAACATCGTTTTTTGATCTTTTTCCCAGTGTTAACATCTTTACTTTTAATTTAGATATAGCAATCTTTTTTCTGATAAGAGCAATGTTTTTGGTTATGGACTCAACGAAGCCGTCGTGCTGCCCCTTTATAATCTTCTCAACCTCGGGTTCTGTTGCATCCCTGCTTTCAATGTTTTTCAGATCAAAACAGAGAGCGAAATCATTTCCATCTATCAGGACAACAGTATTCGCTTTTAAAACTCTGTCAATGACTATTTCAAGGGTATAGGCTATACTGCTGCGAACAGTAGGAAATATATTTGTGTCCTTCAATTTGCTTAAGTGATCAGCTTTTAGTCTTAAAAGTGTCGGTAAAACATCCCTCTGTACAAGATTAGTGTCTATAATGTTGCTGACATAGATTATGCAGGCAGATGTTCCGTCCGAGATATTCAAGCTGCTCATCACGATATCGGCACAATCTCTGAACTGTTCCTTCAATATATTCAGGTTGTCACTCAATGTTCTGGATATCTCAATATTATCCTCAGGGTTGTCATTATATACATTTCTCCTGCGGAATATTTTAAAAGCCATGTATTGCACTCCATATCATCATTTGTATAGTAATTCATATTATATGGAGTATATGTAAAAACACCGCATATCATTCATGAACTGCAGTATTTCAATCTTCGCATCATATTATTGCAATCTATTGTTCCCACTGGGACAGCATATCCCTCATCCATCCGTAAACATCGATGGAATACGCCGATTGCAGGTGTTCTGCTGTCAATACGTCTGAAATCCTGCCTGATGATACGACCTTCCCCCTGTCCAGGAGCAAAGCGTCCGTCCCGTATGCCTTTGCAAGACTGAGATCATGAACAACACTTATCACTGCCCGCTCTTCGAGATTAAGCCATTCACGAATCAATCCGAATATCTGCTTCTGATAGACCAAATCAAGATGATTAGTCGGTTCATCCAGGATCAGGAGCTTTGGATCCTGTGCGAAAATCTGAGCCAGAAATGTCCTTTGCAGCTCCCCTCCGGACAGTGTCAAAACGGATTGTTTACGGTACGGCTGCATGCCGGTGATCTCAATGGCAGCATTGATCTTCTCATCATCCTCATCATCGGTTGTGGCAAAGATACCCGGAGAGTAAGCATACCGCCCTAGCTTTACAACATCCTCAACAGTAAACGAATAGCCGACAAAGTGACTCTGGGTGAGAACTCCTATACTTTTTGCCAGTTCAGACGACCTTAGCCTCGCAATATCCTTACCATGGAAATATACGCTGCCTTTATACGGAACTCCCTGAGATATGGCGTTGACAATCGTCGTTTTCCCTGCGCCATTAGGGCCGACGACCATCATCCATTGCTTCTCTTTTAAAGTAAAGCTTACATTATTAACAATATCAAAACCGCCATAGCTTACAGTGAGGTTCTTCACATCAAGCATGCTCATCTGCCCTTTCTTGAAGAATAAAAAATATATACGAATACAATGGAGCCGATAAACGAAGTTACAACACCAATAGGCAGCTCCACCGGATTGAGCAGTACTCGCCCGATAAGGTCGGCAAGCATTAAAAACGTTGCGCCTGCGAACATTGACGCTGGTAAAAGACGCTTATGGTTCGGCCCTGTTATCATACGCGTCATATGAGGTATCACCAGGCCCACAAAGCCGATTGTCCCGCTAATGGATACACAAATGCCTATGAGCGCGGATACAGATATCATGACAACCAGCTTGACTCTTTTGACATTAACCCCAATATGACGTGCATTGTCCTCTCCTATTGCAAATGCATTGAGCTCACGGGAGCAGCATATAATAATTGTCCCGCAGACAATCAATGCAAAGAACAGCGTGAGTGCGTTGGAATAACTGCTGCCGGAAAGAGAGCCCAATGTCCAGAACATAATGGACTTGATCCTTTCTCCCGCAAATGTGATAATCAGACTGATTATGCTGTGCGTAAACATGGTAAATATAACGCCCATCAATATAATTGTGTTCGTTGAAAGTGAATAGTCCAGCTTATATGTAATGGAAAGAATGATTACGAGCGATAAAAATGCAAACAGCATGGCCATCGCCATTGTTCCAGCCACAGCAAAGCCGGGTATCGATACGCCAAATGCAATTGCGATGACCGCGCCGAGCGAAGCACCTGAGGATACACCCAATGTTGAGCCATCTGCAAGCGGATTGCGCAAAAGCCCTTGCATGGCACTGCCGCAAAGGGAGAGTGAAGCGCCAACAAGCGCTACACAGAGCACTCGCGGCAGGCGCACAAATGCTATAATCGATTGCGTTCCCTCCGGTATTGGGTTGTTGCATATCGTATTCCATATCGCAATAAGCGTATCCCTTACCTGTATCCTGACACTGCCGGCGCATATACTTAGTATCATCACAGCAAGCATAACAGCGCTGAACAACAGATACTCATGGAATCTAAAGCCTTCCTCTTTGCTCTTCATTATTTCTCCTTTTCCTAAGAAGCCGGTTCTACCGATTCATCTGCGTAAATAAAAGAATGCATGGCTGCAAGAGCGTCGGCAAGACGTGGACCGGGCCGTGAAATTTCATCGGAATTTAAGTTCAGTACCTTTTTGTTTTTTACAGCCTTTATCTCCTGCCAGCCCTCACGCCCCATAATTTCATCTACAGGTGTCAAGCCTTCTCCAAAATACATCGCAACAGTTATGATATAATCAGGATTTCGCTCGATAACCTGCTCCTGTGATATCTCGCTCCAACCCTGGACATCTTCGAAAGCGTTTTTCAGACCCAGCATGGAAGTAAGCTCGTTCATGAAGGTGCCATTCCCGGCTGTCCAAAGCCCATACTCAAGCGGAGAAACCTCGAAATAAACCGTCCGGGTACCATCGACTGAAGCTTTTACCGATAGCTCGGTAAAGACAGCTTTCATATCATCGATCACTGCTGCCGCTTCAGAAACTCTGCCGGTGATTGTTCCAATGAGATCGATAGCGGTATAAACGCCCTCAATATCTTGAGCGTTGACGGCTACAACCTCAATACCAGCATCTTCAAGTGCCGCAACTTGCTCCTTCGTTTGAGACATTATACTCATGATGACAACCTGTGGCCCAAGCGCTATGATTTGCTCAATATTGGTTTCAGAGCCCGATTGTACAGCAGGTACATCCATGACCTGCGCCGGATAGTCGCAATACTCTCCCCGGCCGACAAGAGTATCTCCAGCGCCGATAGCATAGAGGATCTCACAGTCGGATGCTGCCAGTGCAACGATCTTTTCAGCGGGCTTGTCAAGCATGATCTCTCGCCCCATCATATCTTTAACGTTGATGGCGGTAGATATATTCTCCGGTGTTGCATCAGAAGCAGCCCCGGCTGAAGTCCCATTGGTTAGCTCATTTGTCTTCTCTTGTCCGGATCTGTCAGCGGACTGCGCGCATCCGCCGGCAAGCACTGTCACAAAGAGCATGCTCAGTAGTACTGCTGTATACCTTAGCCTTGTGGTGTACCGTGTGTGTTTAGTGGTTTTCATTGGATATTCCCCTTTCAAATGTTTGCAATGAATAGTTTGAGAGGAGCACATAAAAAAGTTGCTCCCCCAAGATTGAGGGGCAACTCAGAAAGCACAAACAGAAATGCTTGCTTGAAAATCTCAACCCCAGGAGTGTAAATGTGTAATCAGGTCTCCCGACTTAGCTTCATCCTACTTTGGCGTCTTCCCGTTAAAAACAGTGACTTTTGCCATTTCGTCCGCTTCACGGTTACTGGGATAGTCCGGAAATCCCATCCGGTTCCCTTGGCATCCTTACAATACCAGCACGTAACGTGCAAATACACAAGCTATTCATTTATTTTGATTATAGCACTGCGATATTTATTGGTCAACGTCTCAAAAAATTCGATGATTAGATTTAATGAACGTAAATAATTAGAAAAGTGATATAATTCTCTTGACATTAACGTTACGTTAAGGTGTATCGTAAAATTGTCAGGAGGTGAAGGTTTGGAATATACCATTCAAAAGCTGGGAAAATTGGCGTCAGTCAGCCCCAGAACACTGCGGTATTACGATGAAATTGGAATTTTGAAGCCGGCAAGAATCAATTCGTCAGGATATCGTATTTATGGAAAACAGGAAGTAAGCAGGCTGCAGCAAATACTATTCTATAGAGAGCTGGGCGTAAGCCTGGAAAGTATAAAAAAAATTGTAACAGCTCAGCATTTTGATGCTGTTGCTGCTTTAAGACAACACCATGAAAGGCTTTTAGAAAAAAGAGAGCAGTTGGATTTATTAATCGCTAATGTCGAAAAGACAATAGCAGAATCAGAAGGGAGAATTATCATGACGGATAGAGAGAAATTTGAAGGCTTTAAACAAAAACTGATTGATGACAATGAGAAGCAGTATGGCGAAGAAATACGGGATAAATATGGAGACGAGCAGGTGGAAAGGTCAAACAAAAAGGTAAAAAATATGACAGAGGAACAATATTCTCTGGTTAAAAAACTGAGCGCCGAGTTAATGGATACTTTGAAAGAGGCTTACAAGACAGGAGACCCTGCGGGAGAATCGGCTCAAAAGGCAGCTGACCTGCACCGCCAATGGCTGAGCTATTTCTGGGAATCCTATACAAAAGAGGCTCATGCAGGGGTTGCACAAATGTATGTGGATGACGCAAGATTTACAGCTTACTATGACAAGGAGCAGCCCGGCACAGCCGAGTTTTTAAGGGATGCTGTCCTTATTTACACCGGAATGAAGAAATAACAGGGCAATTTCTGAGAACTCTTGGGCAATACCTGACAATACTTATGCGGCACATCAGTGTATAATATGAAAAAGGTTATTTCTGCAAAGAAACAGACCGAAACCTCATCGAAAACTTACCGATCATAATGGAGGTTCCAAAATGGCCGAATATAAGAATTTCGGGATTGCCGTATATTTCTCAACCCGCTGCCTTGCCGGCATCACAACGATTGAAGCGTTTGAAAAAGAGTTCGCTTTCCTGGAGAAGCATTTAAAAATTTCAAAGGTATATCTGGAGACACACCGCGATGACATGGACATGTCTGCAGACCTGCTGAAGTCAGTGAAAAGCTTTTTTGAGAGCAAAGGTATAAAGGTTTCCGGCGGTATCACCACCACCCTGTTCCAAACTCTTGAAAACAAGCCGCTGATCGATGAGACAGGCATTTTTGGCTGTGGAGGAACTATTCTCGGAAAAAACGCACAGCTTCTGCCGTCGCCGGTCAAGGGCAGAAAGACTACGTGGCAGACACTGTGCTATACGGACCCGGGTGCAAGGCAAAAGCTTAAGGAAGTCTCAGAGTTCACCGCATCCATTTTTGACGAATTTATTCTGGACGATTTTTATTTTACAAACTGCACCTGTGAATCCTGTATTAAAGCAAAGGGCGAAAAGAGCTGGGAGCAGTTCAGGCTGGAGCTGATGGCGGAGGTCTCCAAAAACCTCGTGATAAAACCGGCAAAAAAAGTCAACCCCAAATGCAATATTATCATAAAGTACCCCAACTGGTACGAAGCATACCAGGAAACAGGCTATAATACTGAAATAGAGTCTCAGCTATTCGATGAGATCTATACAGGCACAGAGACAAGAGACACCAATCATTCCCTGCAGCACCTTCCCCGATACGGCAGCTATTCTCTGATGCGCTGGATGGAAAATGTCAAGCCGGGTAAAAATGGCGGCGGGTGGATCGACCCCTATCAGGGAATTCAAAATCTCGCATACTATCTGGAACAGGCCTATCTGACCTACTTCGCAAAAGGCCGCGAATTGATGCTCTTCTGCTATAGCTGGATTGTAGACACAATTTTTGTTCCTCCCCTTGGGTTTGAGCTGGAGAAGCTGGATCAGATCCTTGGCGAGACGGGCAACCCCGTCGGCATTCCGGTATACGAGCCACACCATGCCCATGGTGAAGACCATCTCTACGACTATCTTGGTATGGCCGGTCTTGCCTTTGAGCCCCAGCCCGCATTTCCAGCTACAAAATCTCTAATCCTGCTTACACAAAACAGCGCAATAGACGAACAGGTTCTTGACAAGATGAAAGAGCACCTGATCCATGGAGGCGATGTCTGTATTACCTCAGGCTTTTTAAAAGTCATGCAGGGCAAGGGCATCGAAGATTTTACATCAGCACGTTATTCAGACAAGAAAGTCTACACAAAGGATTATTTAGTCTCCGGCACCAGCTCTGTCTTCAACGGCGAATACTATGGCAGGAACGAGGTTATGCTTCCGATTCTCGGCTACATGAACAACTCAGCCGACTGCCTGGTCGCAGCACGCAAGGAAGACAACAATTTCCCTCTGCTCCTGCGGAACAGCTATGCCAACGGAACAATATATACTCTTACTGTTCCCGATGATTATGCGGACTTCTACAAATATCCCCGAGAGGTACTGACTACACTGCGCCAGTACCTGATGAGCAGCCTTGGCATTTATATGGAGGGCGGCGATAATGTAGGTATTTTCTTGTATGACAATGGAACCTTTATCGTGGAATCCTTCCTGGATCATAACTCAAAGATAAAGCTTCATGTTGCATCCGGTACAAAGAAGCTGATAGATATAAGGACCGGTGCAGAAGTAGCTCCATTGCTGCGCAGGGAAATAGAAAGCATCTTTGAGATACCGATGATGCCTGTATACTACAAAGTGTTCAAGCTGGCGTAGCTTATGTTATGCTTATTATAATTGGTGTGCTTATTTTGTCGACCATGCCGGTATGCTGTTACCACTGCGCGCAGATTCGGTTATTTCTGGCTTTAACTCCTTCTACGGAGTTCAGCTTTTTCTCTAATGCGTTTATTTCTTCATCGGAGCCGACGAGCTGCAGTATGATAAGGCCTTCGTTTGAACAGGCGTCTGTTTCTGCCTCATGAAGGCCTAATCTCATCTTGATCATGCAGCCCGACTCAGTCAGAACATCCTGCAGTTTCACAGCATTTTTTACCCTATTATTAAGAACCAGAATCATAATGTTATGACAATTCATTGAATATCCTCCTCCGGATAATTGTGTAATTGAAATCAAATCTAATTATATACTATAACCATATAAACTAACATATTAATGTTCTTTGTATATTCTGATTTTATAGAATTTACTTTTTCATTTCACGCGGCTTTGATTTTTTTGCTTTGATTTTTTTTACATTTTTGGTTGCACTGTGTTTCACCGCGTGTTATAATTTCTAGAACTAAGATGAGAGTAGAAAAGAAGAGAGCAGAAAAAAGAATAATAAAGACGGGATAAAGCCGAGAAGAGAAGAGAATTGATGAGATGAGATGAGAAGAGATGAGATGGGCTGAGATAAGCCTTATTCTCTCCTTCAAATCAGAAGGAGGTATGTATTTTGTTCTATCCGGATCTGGAAAAAGTCAGACAGCTATCTAAAGATTACAACATTATACCTGTGTCCTTTGAGGCCTATGCAGATCTTGACACGCCGATCAGCATCTTTAAGCGCCTGGAGGAACGCAGCTTTTGTTTTATGCTGGAAAGTGTTGAAGGGGGCGAAAAATGGGGAAGGTATTCTTTTATTGGGAAAAACCCATTTTTGATTGTAAAAGGAAGCGGGAGCCAAACAGAACTGAAATATCGTGACGGCAGGGCAGAGATCATAATGAGCAATCCTTTTTCAGTCTTAAAGGAGCTTATGTCGCAATATAAAGGCGCGCCAATGAAGGAACTGCCCAGATTCAACGGCGGTGCCGTCGGCTTCTTTGGTTACGACACGGCACGTTATTTCGAGAAGCTGCCCAACGTACCTGAGGACGACATCGGAATTCCTGAACTTCACTTCATGTTTGCAGATGAGATCATCGCCTTCGACCACTTCAGGCATAAGCTCCATATCATCGTAAACCTTCATGCAGATGGCTCCATAGAAAGACAGTACAACACTGTCGTCAGCAGGATCCGAGAAATATACCATGATCTGAAGGCAGCCGGCCAGACCATGACCGATGCGGTTATTCCAAAAACTACTCCCGGGACCCAGCCGCTTGAGGTTACCACCAATATCAGCCGTGACCGGTTTTGCGAAAATGTATTGAAGGCAAAAGAATATATTAGAAACGGAGACATCTTTCAGGTGGTGCTCTCCCAGAGGCTTTGCGTAAGAACAGCCTGCAGCCCCTTTAACATCTACAGGGCACTGCGTACCATCAACCCTGGTCCATATATGTACTTTCTGAAATTGGACGGGTATACGCTGGCAGGTTCTTCTCCTGAAATGCTTGTACGGGTGGATAATAGAAGGGTTGAAACATGTCCGATTGCGGGGACGCGCAAACGAGGGGACACGCCGGAACAGGATAAGGCAATGGAAAAGGAGCTTCTGGAGGATGAAAAAGAACGCGCGGAGCACATAATGCTTGTGGATCTGGGTCGGAACGACATAGGCAAGGTGTCCCGTTTCGGCTCCGTAAAAGTAGATTCTCTGATGCATATCGAGCGCTTTTCCCATGTCATGCACATCGTCAGCCATGTATCCGGAGAGCTTAGAGATGGGGTCACTGCTTTCGATGCGTTGTCGTCAGTGCTTCCGGCTGGTACTTTATCCGGCGCGCCCAAAATCAGGGCCATGGAGATAATCGATGAACTTGAGAGCGTCAAGCGCTGCCAATACGGCGGAGCAGTCGGTTATCTGAGCTTTGACGGCAACCTGGACAGCTGTATCACCATTCGGACCATTGTATTCAAGGACGGCAGGGCCTATATCCAGGCAGGAGGCGGAATCGTAGCGGACTCCGTACCGGAGCTGGAATATGAGGAATCCATTAATAAGGCTAAAGCATTGCTGAAGGCCATTGAGGAAGGGGGAAATATCCTATGATCCTCTTGATAGATAATTATGATTCCTTTACTTACAACCTTTATCAGTATGTTGGGGAGCTGAACCCCGACATAGAGGTCTGTCGGAATGACTCTCTGACCGTGGATGAGGTCGCCGCAAAGAAGCCCAGCCATATCATCATTTCGCCGGGCCCAGGATACCCTGCCTCCGCCGGAATCTCTATCGAAGTGGTCCGCAGACTGGGCGATCGAATTCCCATTCTCGGAGTTTGCCTGGGGCACCAGGGCATTGGCGAAGCATATGGAGGCAAAGTGATACATGCACAGAAGCAGGTACACGGCAAGGCATCGGAAATTGAATTACAGCCCGGCTGCGCGCTTTTTGAGGGGCTGCCTTCCAGAATCATGGCTGCAAGATATCATTCTCTGGTTGTTGAACGAGAAACACTGCCAGATGTGCTCCAGATCACTGCCCTCACACAGGCCGGCGAGATCATGGGGCTAAAGCATAAAAAATACAATGTTTTCGGTATACAGTTCCATCCGGAATCAATATTGACAGGTGAAGGAAAGATCATACTTAAGAATTTTCTGAAACTATGAAATGTAGAGGCAATCAATCAGGCAGGCTTATTGAGATGAACGGGTCGGCTTGAAATAGAATAGGCTGAGAAGAGAGAGGAAGAGCTGAGAAGAGAGGAGAATAGCAATGCTAAAGTCAGTACTAAAAAAACTTCTTTCAAAAGAAAATTTGTCGCAGACAGAAGCAATGGGGGCGATGGACTGCATCATGAGCGGCCATGCAACACAGTCGCAAATCGGCGGGTTTTTGACAGCATTGGGATACAAGGGTGAGACAACGGAGGAAATCATCGGATTTGCATATGCAATGAGAGAGAAGGCAGTAAAGGTGGAGCATTCTTTGCCGTACTGTATCGATACCTGCGGAACAGGTGGAGACGGTGCGAAAACCTTCAACATCTCAACCGCCGCTGCCTTCGTAGCCGCAGCGGCAGGCGCAAAAATTGCAAAGCACGGAAACAGGGCAATGTCCAGCAACAGCGGCAGCGCAGATGTCCTGGAGGCACTGGGTGTAGTTATTGATCTGACAGCTGCGCAGGTAGGTAAATGTCTTGAGGAGGTAGGAATCGGCTTCATGTTTGCCCAATTGTTTCACCAGTCGATGAAACATGCGGCAGGCGTCAGAAAAGAATTAGGCATCAGGACTGTTTTCAACATCCTCGGCCCCCTCACTAATCCAGCCGGTGCAAAAGGTCAGCTGCTTGGTGTTTTCGATGGAAATCTGACAGGCACGATAGCCGAAGCGCTTCGTGGTCTTGGGACGGAACGCGCATTGGTCGTTCATGGCTGTGACGGTCTTGATGAAATCACTACTACTGGTGCAACAAAGATAGCTGAACTTAAGGATGGAAGGATCACGGAATATTATTTGGACTCCTTAGATCTGGGAATACCGAGAGCAGCTTCGAAAGACCTTGCAGGAGGAAATGCAGCTTTCAATGCCGGACTAATCCGCTCGATTCTTTCAGGCAAGCCAGGCCCCGAACGCGATATCGTTCTGATAAATGCATCTGCTGCACTGTATGTTGCAAAACAAGCGGATACCCTGCAGGAAGGTGTTGCTATTGCCTCAAGGGTGATCAATAACGGAAAAGCTGCGGCAAAGCTGGATGAGCTTTGTAATTTTTCAAAATCACTACGTTCTGCCCAGGAGGTCTCAGCATGATACTTGATAATATTGTCGAGAAAAAAAGAGCGAGGTTGGCACAGGAGATGCAGCAGATGACCGTGGAGGGCTGGAAACGTAAAATAAAAGCATCGGGACTTCACAAGCCGCTTGATTTCAGCGAAGCGCTAAAAAGAACGGATGGAAAAAAAGAGAATGGGATTTCCATTATCGCGGAAATAAAAAAGGCATCACCATCTGCCGGAATCATTCGTGAGGATTTCAATCCGGTTAACATAGCGGGAGATTATGTCAGGTCAGGAGTGCAAGCTATCTCAGTTCTTACGGAAAAGGATTACTTCCTGGGCGATGACAGTTATCTGGTCAAGGTGCGCCAGACTGCCCCAGTACCTTTACTGCGCAAGGATTTTATCATAGACCTGTGGCAGGTCTACCAGTCCAGATGTCTGGGAGCTGATGCCATCCTGCTGATTGTTTCTCTGCTGAACGACGAGTTGTTAAAGAAAATGCTGATTGTAGCCGGTATTATTGGTCTGCAATGTATTGTAGAGGTTCATGATGAGATAGAGGTGGAGAGGGCATTAAAAGCAGGTGCGAAGATTATCGGCATTAATAACCGAAACCTTAAAACCTTTGAAACAAACCTCAAGACAACCGAAAAGTTGATTGACTTGATTCCCCATGACAGAATCGTTGTCAGTGAAAGCGGAATCAAGACTATTGATGACATAAGATACCTTAAGAATGTCGGTGCAGATGCCGTACTGATCGGCGAATCCTTTATGAGGGCCGCCTCTTCTATAGATAAGGTGCGAGAGTTCATGCTGGCTTGAGGGCCTCGGCCGGGCACAGGCCGGATACGAGCAATAAAACGGAAGCATATCATAAAGAGTTAAGAGAAAAAAATGACAAAAATCAAAATATGTGGGATTACACAGAGCGCTGAAATTGAATACCTTAACAAATATATACCGGATTATGCAGGCTTCGTGTTTGCAAATAGCAAGCGCAGGGTGGCCGCTGAAAAGGCCGCCTTCCTATCAGCCAATCTGGCTCAAGAGATCAAAAAGGTCGGCGTTTTTGTTGATATGGAGCCTGCTGATGCCGCTATCATAGCTGCACAGGTAGGACTGGATGTCCTGCAGCTGCATGGTTCCGAAGACGAAGAATATATTAAGACTCTCCGCCCGCTACTAAGGCGCGGAACTGAAATCTGGAAAGCCGTCAGAGTGTCATCTGATTTAGAGAATTATGGCTTTCCTGCAGCGCAAACAGACAGAATACTTTTGGATTCCTATGTGCCTGGCAGCCCCGGAGGAACTGGCAAAACCTTTGACTGGACGCTGGCCTCCAGGTTTGATTCAGCATTACCTGTCGTATTGGCAGGGGGCTTGAATGCGGATAATGTGAGGCAGGCCATAGAACAGGTACGGCCCTTTGCAGTCGACACAAGCAGCGGCGTCGAGAGCGATGGAATCAAAAACGAATTTAAGCTGAAAGCATTCATTAAGGCAGTCAGACAAGAATAAGTAAGTTCAATAGCTTCCGGCCTTTTAGCAATTATTTGTGTTGCTTATTCAACATTGTGGTAATAATAGTAATAAAATTGTTTGAGGTTTGCTATGAAAGAAAATGTAATAATTTCTGATGCTTCCAGATTTGAAACTGATGTACTAAAAGTCTCAGAGCCTGTAGTAGTTTACTTTTATTCGGACGACTGTCTCCCCTGTCTTACTTTCTCAGAGATCTTTGATCGGACCGCTGCTTCGTTGGGAGGAGTGATGCGGTTTGTAAAAGTATTCAGACCGCAAAACAGAGCCCTGTGCGAAGAATATGGAATAAGCTCCAGTCCAACGATAATTTTCTTCAAAGATGGCATTGAGGTTTGTATCAGGCTTACAGGTTATATAAACCATAATGAGTTCAAAGAAGCTATTGAGAAAGTCCTTCAGAGATCCTGCTCTCCGAAGCAGCGTTCTATAATACGCAGTGATGTCCTTATCATTGGCGCCGGCCCCTCGGGACTGACCGCTGCAATATACACGGCAAGAAGCCGTCTCAATACGGTAATAATAGATTCAAATCTTCCTGGAGGCCAGGTCTTAACTACATTTCACGTGGCAAATTACCCCGGAACAAACGGCGCGATAAGAGGTTTGGATCTTGCCGAAAACATGAAGAAGCAGTCCCTCGATTTCGGAGCTCAGATTTACGACCTTCAACAGATAAAACAGATCGATCTGTCAGGAGAAGAAAAGTTCGCTAAGACAGATCAAGCAGATTACTATGCAAAAAGCGTAATCATTGCGACAGGATCTGAGCCTCGTAAGCTCCCTGTCTCTGGCGAGCGCGAATTCAGAGGGCGCGGCGTACATTACTGCGCAACCTGCGATGGAGCTTTGTACCAGGACGCGAATGTAGCCGTAGTTGGCGGCGGCATATCCGCATTGGAGGAAGCGGTGTTCCTGAGCCGTTATGCCCGGTCAGTTACCATCATCAACCGTTCAGATCGCTTTAAGGCCCCTGTGCTTTATACCGAGAGAACGTTGAAGAATCCTGCGATAACGGTTGTCTGGAATTCCGTGATTAAGGAGCTTAAAGGAGACGGCTTCCTGAAGACCATAACCCTGGAGGATGTTAAGACAGGTGAGCTAAGCGAGCTGGAAATCGACGGCATATTTGTTTACATCGGAATGCAGCCAAACTCAGGGCTCTTCACCGGTCAGGTAAAGCTCTCAGAAAAAGGCTATATTTTGACAGATGAGAACATGTCAACAAACATTCCAGGTGTTTTTGCAGCCGGCGACGTGCGTGAGAAAGATATACGCCAGATATCTACTGCCGTAGGCGACGGCACTATCGCAGGAATAATGGCAGAGAAGTATGTTAATAGCAATATAATATAATGAACTATACGTCTCTTGTAGAGGCCCTTATTTCTGCTATTGAACAGAATCCATGATGGTGTGTACAGTAACGGTAAAAAATAATATATTAATTATAAAAATATATTTGTGGAAAAGCAGGTGTCTTATTTGCTATAATCTCTGTAATAAATATGGATGTTCAGCGACATTCTACACATCAGAAGGAGCGTATGACATGAAAGATACCGGCGGCAGGATAAAAATATCGATCACTGGAGATCTCGGCAGCGGAAAATCCACCGTCTGCAGCCTCCTTAAAGAGCATTACGGCCTGAATGTATACTCCATCGGCCAGATTCAGCGATCATTAGCGATTAAATATAGTATGGATATATTGACCTTCAATAAATATATGGAATCACACCCGGAGATTGACGAAGAAATTGATACCGAATTGACGTTAATTGGCAGACGGGATGAAGACATGGTGCTGGATTCAAGAATGGCCTGGCATTTCGTACCGGACACATTCAAAGTATATTTATCTGTGGATCCTGATGAAGCAGCCCGCAGGGTTATAAACGATCAAAGAGGCTCAGTTGAGAAATATTCCTGCCTCGAAGCGGCAAAAGCAAGTCTGATCGAGCGCAAGAAAAGTGAGAACCTCCGGTATATTACCAAATATGGCGTAGATTGCTCCATTCCTGACAATTACGATCTGATCATTGACGCTACCTACATCTCACCGGCTGAGGTAGCCGAGGCAATCATGGAAGGATTCCGCCATAACGGCAAATGAACACCTTCATTCTCAACTCGCCTAAAAACTTAATCCCTCAGAACCTGTAATAAAATTTATTATTTATCCTTTGTTCCCAACCAATAATCCCCTTCATATTATGTAATACAAATTATGTAACTTGAAGGGTGATTGTATGGGTTCTTTACGGGTTGGGGATGTTGTTACCCGAAAATCCTATGGCGGTGATATTCATTTTAGAATTGCTGATATAGCAAGCAAAACAAATGGCAGAATAACTTATATACTTAAAGGGATGATTTACAGAATCATGGCCGATTCAGAAGAGAACGATTTGGAATGGAGAAACCCCGAGGAGGTGCAACGGGAACTAAAGAGCAGATTATTAGCAGAAGGAATTCACCATATGTCCCGCGGTAATTCGCCGCTACAGCTGTTTCAAAGAGTCCGTGGTAAATCAGGAACAATACTTCATCTAGACTCCAGCGCCGAATTTCTGGAGATGTGCCAAAGCTACTACAGCGACGCTAAAATAAGGGCCTATGGCCGCGTTATCCCGGAAAGCGAACAAGCCGGCAGTGTACGGGCTCTTCTGACAGCCACAAAGGCTGATATATTGATTGCTACAGGACACGACGGTTTGAAAAAAAACGCGGTCAAGATGAATTCGCTGGACAGCTATCGAAATTCACGTTACTTTATTCAAACAGCTCAAGCAGCAAGAAAATATGAGCCTTCATATGATAAGCTATGCATTTTCTCAGGTGCCTGCCAATCATACTTTGAGGGGATTATGGATGGCGGAGCTAACTTTGCAAGCTCTCCGGGCAGAATATTGATTCATGCACTGGATCCAGCAAAGGTAGGAGACAGAATTGCTCTGACTGACTCACGAGTTACTGTATCACCCAGTCAGGTCGCAAGGCTGACACAGTCAGGCAGTAAGGGCATCGGAGGAATTAAAACAAAAGGCCACTATATCCTGCAGAACTAGTCAACACAAAATGGATTGCTAAATGGACCAACCAAGATGAAAATGAAGCTCACAAAATAGATTAAACGCCATCAGCTTCGTTGAGCACACCACAAACAAGAAAAAAGGGGTGCGGCGGCAGGTCGTCTGCAACCGCATCCCTTACTTTTATTTAGCGCTCTCCTTACCGATTACTTAGCTTCGATAATCAAAGCTTTTCTATGCATATCACCATATCACGACTGTAAGTAATTGTATATCATCACCGCGGATTCGCCTCTGGAAACATTCCTTGCCGGATTAAATTTAGCTCCGTCTCCATTTACGATACCAAGGCCTGCCGCAATAGCCACGTACCCTGTGAGGTCTGCGCTGATATCAGCCTTATCCGCAAACTTTATGTAGAAAATACCGCTGATGTCGGCCACTTTATCATATTTAAGCGCCCTGATGATATATTTAACAGCTTCTTCTCTGGTTACCGTCTGAGTTGGCTTCCATTCGCCATCCTTCACTATTCCCTCTCTTCGAAGGAATGTATACAAGTCGTCAATTTCTTTATCAATAGTCTTCTCGGAAATAACAGGCCCGTAATAGTTGAGCGTTTTTGAAAGAAGATTCATGAAATCAAGCTGTGTAATTGCTGCGCCAGGCTTAAATTCCTTGCCTTCCAGATAGATACCGTTATCGGCAAGCACCATGATCTGTTTTTCGGCAAAATGCCCCTTGATATCAGAGTACTCAACCTTTTTCGGTTCTTTATATTCAGTGCCGTCATAGTTCTGCAGTACACCGGTGTTAGCATCAATATAAAGCGGTTTATTCTGATTTAGCGCATAGGTCAGCAGCATTGATGCATTTTCAACTGAGGCCGGCGCATAAACCCTGTCTGCAACTTCCGGATATAGAAGCCTATATTCCAACCCAAGCCCTACTCTTTCAAAGAGACTTTCGTGTGCTGATTCCAGTCCGATTACCTTATCAACCGCAGGGAAGTCAAGTGTATACCAATTAAGGTTAAAGCTGTTGATGGTTCCGGACAGATTATCATAACTAATATGGATGCCGTTATCCGGGAATGGGACTCCATTTATAATTCTAGTATACGTAAAATTATAGTTGTTTTGTAATTTATCTATAGGTAAGATCACATTTTCATCAACCGCCAGCTCATTATATTCCACGTCTTTCAGATACTGCGGGTAATACTCTTTCAAAAATGCGTCCATCTCCGCCTTGACTTTTGCCATGTCATTTTTAGGCTTTGCCCCTTCTTTATAGGGCATACCTCTGTAGAAGCTTGTTATCTCACTAGTCTTTGCATTGATAGATACGTTGATGTAATCATTGTAAGTATTATTTTCATCAGCCGGTTTGTTAAAATACAGCGACCAGGTATATTCATTTTTTTCAGACCAATTCGTGCCAAGATAGGAATCCTGCAGCTTATATCCGTCGGTAATGCCGAGGAATTTCGCGGTGCGAGCGATCTTTTCGGCCTCTTTCTGAGAAATTAACTTGGCGGCATTTTGAACAGCTTCCAGTTCTTCAGGATTCAGCTGGATACCTCCCGCAGCCCTCTCAAGCTCGGCCTTTTGGTTAGAAAAGGTGACGTCTGCTGACCCATAATCGTTATAATAGTAATTGTTAAACAAGCGAACCCTTTCTCCTGTCAACGCGTCAACAACATAATTTGAATTGTTGTAAACGGGTACATATGAAAGGTAGGCGGTCATCACATCGTTCTTCATGGATGCTCTGTAGATCAGCCTGAGTCCCAGATTCTTTGCATAAGCCTCCTGCGCTTCTTTGAGCGATATAGACTTAGAAGCGGATGGAAAGACTACTTGATCGGTCCAGTTGCGCGAATAATCCTGCAATTCGCCTGTGTCGCGGTTGACCGTTACATATACTCTGTCATTATAGAACGGTATTCCATTTACTACCCTGTAATAGTTGAAAAAATAGCTGGAATACAGGGAGTTGTCCTGGATGGCTTCCTGGTATTGAAGCTCCTTGGTCAGACCTGGTTCGATTATGTCTATGTACTCGTCTGCTTTTGCCTTTGCATCCTGTCTGCTGATCTTGGGCAGCTTCTTTGTCTGTACATAATCGTACGGCGTGTATTTGTTGTAATTTACAATCATTCCGTTTTCATCAACAGATATGTTCATGTAAGTTGGATTAGACGTATCCTTGCTAGTGTAATTCAAATAAAACACCTTTTTGTTACCCGAAGTGCTGATGCTGGAAGAGAATTTATAGTCATCGGGTATCGAAAACTTAGTCCTTGCAACCTTGATAGCATTCTCAAGTCCTTCACTCATTTCCGCTGCGAACCCCTGCATAGGCAATGCCAGCGTGAAAATAAGAACAAACGATAAAATTAATGCAATTTTTGTTCTCATATGGTTCAACCCCTTACTAATTATTTATGCTGCTCTTTCAAGCACCACAAAGCATTAGACTGGCCTTTAATAAATTAGTTCCATAATTTTCTTCTGTAATGTAATTGTAATATACTGATTTCAGGGCTTTGAGCCGCTGTTCAGCTATCATTGCCTGCGAGGAATCAATCTGTTATCATATAGTTATGATTGAATTCATCGTTGAAAATGAAGAAATTGAATTAAAAAATTATAACCCGGACGCCACGCTCTCACAACTATCTGAGTCACTGGAGGACTTCAGACTTGTCAGCGGCCTGAAAACATGCCAATGCAAGGGCTGTGGGCAATGCTGCTCTGATAATATCCCGGTATTGGGTCTGGATATCCCTGTTTTGCTGGAAGGCCTTCACATTAGTTTTGAGCAGGCTGTACAAAGTATCCTTGTGCTGCCGGAAAAACCGGATTTAGCCTTCCGTCGTAAAGCAATCAGAGAAATGGCGCAGTCAGCCTCCATCACACATCTTGAAGCTGCCCTGCTTTTTGAGTATAACAATGCGGAACCAATCATCCTTACCAGAAAAGCCGGAAAGTATGATGTATCAGGTAAGGATAGACAGCTCGCTCAATCCTACTTTAATCAGGAGGCATGCTATTTCCTGGAGAACAATCTCTGCTCATACTATACGGTCCGCCCATACAGCTGCGGATTGTATCTATGCAATATGGGTGTACGTCTGTCCTACCTTCAGGAGATGATCATACGTCAGGGCACATGGCATGCCTATTACAAGCTTGGTTGGATCGCGGAGGACGAGATTGCCCACAATCCCTTCCTGAAGGCCGACTCTTACGAAAAACTGCTTGTTGCAGACTTCGAATTCAAGCTGGAAAACACGCTGGACCAATTGTTTTTCTATTTTTGAAGCAGAACCAGAATCCCACCGGCCAGAGGCCTTTCTTCACCTTTATGAGAAGGACGGCTAACAAGCTTGCCCTCCACCAGCATCTCAGTGGAAGCGCCTCCATCCAGCATGGCCGCATCCTTTGCGCCGCAATAAATTAGATATTCCGCCAGCTCCTTACCGGTAAACCCGGCACTGTAGCCCGGCTGCCTGCCATCCACAATAAGCAGAATAAGCGTTCCATCCTCTTTGATACCTACGGCAGTTCTCGGGTCACGGTTGGTCAAAACTCCCACCCAAGCATCTTTATCCTTTACTACCGCCGAATTATCTTTAACAAGCCAGCTTCCACACTCATACGCCTGAACATCTCCTGTCATGTCCGGCTCATGGACAAGCCTTACGGAATCTCCCACCTTGATGGGGAGCTCAATTCCAATATACTTTTGAATATCAAAGAACGAAATCAACATCCCGTTGTCTGGAATGGAAGCCTCGCCTGTATAATCAGCAATCCTTGTTACCGTGCCGTTTTCAACGGTTGCGGTAATGTTTCGTGCCTGCGCGCGGTTATTCCGGCCGTAGACCGGTGTGTAAACCACCGTTTGTGTGCCCTTTGCGGGGAAATTTATATTGTCTATGTGAAGGATTCCCTCGGAACTGTAGCCTTCGGCTCCATCGGCCTTATCGCCCTTACTGGTTATATTGGCCAAATCTGTCTGAGCACTCCTGTGAAACTCAACTGAAACCTCACTATTGATTTCGCGCAGCTCCGCCTTCCCATTCTCTATTATTAAGACCGGGTATTGCCCTGTTGATTTAGAAAAAAGCTCACCGTTTATCACGACCATTCCCGACGGCAAGCCAAACTCCCGGAAAAACCCGCCGTTGACGGCTGCATAAGCTTTTTTCCTTGTCGCCATCTCACTGAGCGATTCAAATCCATATATCAGATCATGGGATAACACAGGCTGAACCCTGACACCCGGTGCACCGGGGTCAATCTCAAGGATATGAATCTCCTGTTTCAGGCCGTTAATCGTCTCTGACCGATGTATATACTTCACAGGACTGACCTCGGGTTTAACCTGAATATCGTCTGTCCCGGGCGACTCTTCCTGGCTTTCGGGGGTCTGAGGCTCAGCCGGAGCTTCTTGACTGCCGCTCAATAAAAAATGCCCCACATACAACAACATGAGGGACATGATTCCTATCACCGCTACCATAATAATTCTCTTTGCTTTTTGTTTGTTTGCTTTATTATTTTCCGCTTTCTTCACCGAAGGGCTCACTTTCCTGTACTGCTTCAGTTCGTATGGATTCCGTGTGTATCTCTTCTGTCCGTGCCGCCTCTCCTTGTACCTCTTCTGCCTTCGCCGCGGCGGGAACCACTTTACCGTATTGCCTGGACAACTGCTTGTAAAGAGATTCCGCAAGTCCCAGTGTCCCTGTTTGCGAAGCCTTCTTCATAAGCTCTTCATCCTGCATGGACTCAAAAATCTCAGTTCCCGGATCTTTCTCTATCAGGTCGGATTTAATAACAGTCGCCTTCATCTGCTTGTATAACATGTCCAGCATAATAGCTTCGAACTCCTGACATACTGCCTTCAGTTCCTTGTCGTCACTGCTTTGCGACGCCGCTTCCAGACGCTTGGCAAAGCTGTCGTCAGATGCCTGGGTCACATAATTCGTTGCACTGTTCGAATATCCATTAATCAAATTTGAACTGACCTTGCTTATATCCATTTATTTGATCCCTCTATATTATTCTATTATCTTCTTAAGTTGTTTGCAATACCAAGCATCTCATCCGAGGATTGAATGGCCTTTGAGTTTAGTTCATACGCCCTTTGAGCAACAATCAGCTTGACCATTTCCTCAACCGTTTTCACATTGGAGGATTCAAGGAAATTCTGGTTGATCAGGCTCACCTGCGTGGTATCCAACGCCATAATCGAAGCCCCCGACGCCTCTGTAGCCTTGTAAAGATTTCTTCCGATACTCTCCAGACCGCTTCTATTATCAAAGTAGGCAAGGCCAATAACCTGACCTGTTGGAACAAACAGCCCATCCTCATCCATGTAGCTCAGCTCACCGCTTTGCGATACATTCAACCTGGATAGATCTACATCGATGTAAATAGGAGATTCAAATTCATCCAGTACAGGATAGCCCTCGGAAGTCGTAAGCATTTTTCCCATGTCTGTTAAGCTAATCTTAAAGCTGCCATCTCTGGTATAATTGACCTCTCCCGCTGGCCCCTGTATCATAAAAAACGCATCGCCATCAATATAAAAATCAAGAGGATTACCTGTCTCTTCAGGACTACCCGCCTGGAAATCCTTCAGCGTAGCCACAGCCGTTGTGCCATGTCCGACCTGCAGGTTGACAGGTCTTCCGCCATTCTCCATCACACGGGCTCTGTCCATCGTTTCATAAAGCAGATCCTTGAATTCAATCCGCTCTTTTTTATATGCCGTCGTGTTAACATTAGCAAGGTTGTTCGAAATAACATCTACATTCATTTGTTGTGCCAGCATCCCTGATGCTGAGGTCCAAAGCGCTCTCATCATACCGATGACCCTCCCGATCTGCTTGTTAATAAACTGTTTCAGCTATCGTTATCTGACTGCTCCAACCTGATTAACGGCCTTGTCCAATGTCTGGTCAATAGCCTGTAATACCTTCTGGTTTGCCTCATACGAACGTAAAACAGTGATCATATCCACCATTTCTCTTACAATATTGACGTTTGACAATTCCGTAAAGCCCTGCTGAATTGTGCCGGTAAATTCCACGACCTCGGCGTCTTCCTCCGCCCGGATCAGATTCATTCCATATTTCCTTAATGATGATGTATCAGCAAATTCAGTGATCAGCAGCCTGTCTATGAATTCACCGTCCTGCATGACCGTACCATCCTCACTGACAGTAAAGCCGCCGTCTTGCAGTATTATAGGACCGTTTTCTCCAAGTACGGTATAGCCCTCTTTAGTGACAAGAGAATTATTGCTGCTTCTGGCAAAAGAGCCGTCTCTTGTGTAGAAGATGCTGATTTCTCCATTCGCATTCGGAACTGCAACGGTAAAGAAAGCATTGCTGCTGTCTCTAATGGCCATATCAAGGTTATTATCAGTATTGCTTAGCTGGCCCTGCGAATAGTAGGTAAATACCTCGCCAACATCATTGCCAAGTTCCATCGTTCCGATATTATATGGTCTGCCCGATGCGGTATCGGTATCCCTCAATATTTTTGTCAAGACGTCAGGAAAGCTTTCAAATACCATCGTGTCCTTTTTATAACCGTTTGTACCGGCATTGGCCATGTTGTTCGAAATAATATCCATCTTTTTCTGAATTGCAAGCATGCTCCAGCCGGAGGTGTATAAGCCACGTACCATATTAACTCCTTGATATGTATATTACACAAAGTATGTGCACCAGTAATATTATCGGAAAGAAACTCAATCCTCTTAACGCTTTACAAATAAAATCACAGGGGCGTCGAGCCCCTGTGATTTTAGCCAGATTTGCTGCGTAAATGGCCATATATAAAAAAGCCGGGATTTATCCCGGCTTCGGAGCTGTACCAATTTATTTTCTGTATTTACTCTCGGCGGTCGCGCTCTGCTCAATGGCTTCGATATTATTGAGTGCCTCTCCAGTACCCAGCGCAACACAGGAAATTGCGTCATCGGCAATAATCACATTGATGCCTGTCTTCTCCTGAAGCAGCTTGTCCAATCCATATACCAGACTGCCGCCGCCTGTCAGGACGATGCCCCTGTCGCTGATATCCGCGGAAAGCTCTGGAGGCGTTCTCTCAAGTACTGCATGCACTGCTTCTATAATGCTTGACATAGGCTCCTCAAGGGCTTCCATCATCTCGGAGGAGGTTACGGAAATCGTCTTGGGCAGACCTGAGATCAGGTTTCTGCCTCTGACATCCATGGCCACCTCTTGAACTCTCGGATAAACCGTACCGATATTGATCTTCATCTCTTCCGATGTACGCTCTCCGATCATGATATTATGCTTTTTTCTCATATATCGAACAATTGCTTCATCGTACTTGTCACCGGCAATCTTTATCGAAGATGACACTACAGTGCCGCCGAGAGAAATAACCGCAATATCAGTTGTTCCGCCGCCAATATCGACCACCATGCTGCCGCAGGCCTTTGATATGTCGATACCTGCTCCTATTGCCGCAGCAATGGGCTCCTCAATCAGATACGTCTTTCTGGCGCCTGCCTGCATTGCTGCATCAATGACAGCACGTCTTTCTACTTCAGTTACGCCGCTTGGAACACACACCATGATCCTCGGCTTAAAAGGTCTGAATACCTTGTTGCCGCAAATTTTATTGATAAAATACTTCAACATTCTCTCCGTGATGTCATAATCGGAGATAACGCCGTCCCTGAGCGGCCTGATCGCCACAATGTTGCCGGGAGTTCTGCCAAGCATGCGACGCGCTTCTTCTCCTACCGCCAAAAGCTTGTTTGTATTTTTTTCTATAGCTACTACGGAAGGTTCTCGCAGTACAATTCCCTTACCCTTGATATAGACCAACACAGAAGCTGTTCCAAGGTCAATACCGATATCCTGTCCCAAGCCCAAAAACAACACCCCTTTTTATAAAACCTGTCGTTTTTATGTCATATATGTAAAACCGCTAAGAATGCTTATTGATTTTGCCGCAACAAGCCGGCCAAGCTCCAAAATCGACTTGGTGCAGTGCAATCATTATTGAAAATTTTGTTAAACCATAAATCAATCTTATCATAATATTACAATTATGCAACAATAGATTTTCTTTATCAAATCTGACAAAAAAGATTCCACTCTGACGTCATTCTAGTCATACATAAAGCCGGAGCAAATGAAATATTACTCCGGCTCAAGCATAGTACATTGGTTATTCATTTTGAATAATCTTATATCTTAAATACCTCTTACATCGCTTTTGCATTTTCTCCCTGATATTTAGCCTTTGTAGCTTCTCCACCTCTAATATGTCTCTCTGCCTTGTTTTCCTCGAGCACTACCCTGACATTATCAGCCAGTTCGGAATTTACTTTGACAAGCCTTTCCGTAACATCCTTGTGCACTGTACTTTTGCTAATACCAAATTTTTTTGCAGCCGCCCTGACAGTCGTCTTTTTTTCGATAATGTAATTTGCCAGTTCTATCGCCCTCTCTTCGATATATCCCTTCAATGATGTATACCCCCTCTTCAAGTCATACTGTGGAGAAATGTCATAACCTTCGGTTCTAATTTTTTATCGCAGGTAATATATTTTCCGGCAGTACGAACCTTCATAGGTAAAGGTGTGTCTGCTGCTTTTATTTATCCATTGTTCCTATTGTCTGACCGGGCTTGCTTCTTGTATTACTACAGTATATATATGCCCTGCGGGCAATCAATATGATTCTAAATGCAATAACACCGTCAAAAAAGCAGAAGCAATTCCGCATTCGAAATCGCCTCTGCCTTCGAGCTATCATATTCAATTTAAGGTAGTATGCCAAAGAGGCTTTTATTCCGCTGTATCTACAGTATTCGGTAAATATGCCACGGGATCCGCAGCAACATCATTTTCAAGTACCTCAAAGTGCAGATGCGGTTGTTCTGCAGATTCATCCATTGCGGTGTTGCCGATACTTCCGATGGTTTCGCCCTGCGTAACCTTTTGGTTTACAGTCACCGTATCATCCGCCGCAAGATTCCTGTACAATGATTTCAGGTCGTTCCCATGATCGATCACCACCGTGATACCATAATATAAATCATTGCGGACATCGCAAACAACTCCATCGGCGACTGCCTTTACAGGAGTCCCCCTGTCAGAGGCGATGTCGACGCCGGAATGCGCACGCCATTCTTCAAGAGTCTTAGAATATACCAGCTTGTCCATGGCATACTCCAGTGAGACTGAGCCATTTACAGGCATGATAAAGCTTTGCTGCTTCACAGGAGTAGTTGGCTTTGTTTTGGGTGTTGTTGTCTTTTCAGGTGTTGTAGTGTCCTTTGGGTCGGTTGTTTTCCCTTTGTCATCCTTGGGCTTTGCAGTACTGCTATCTGTGTTGACAGAAGCAGGACTGCCGATAGCAGACCCTTCGGCAATGGCCTTATCATTTTCAGACCCCTGGGTATTAAGCTTCTCCGATTGATTTAGTGCAACATCCTCCGCAGCCAGATCGTCCTCGGATTCATTCGAAAGCTCTCTTGCTTCATAATCGGGGTCTACGGGAGCGGCATTACGCGTGGTAACATATATTGCAGTTCCGGCTACAACCGCTATGCACAACAAAAGAACAACATAAAAACCTTTCTTCTCGAGAAATTCTTTTACTCCTTTTTTACTTCCTTTCTCTTCTGGAAACGAATTTTTCATATTCACAGATTCCACCTCCATATAGTATTGTTTCCGCATATGGGAACGATATACATATGGCATGAAAAAATATGAAACTTTATTGGTATTGTGCAATAACGGAAACATCTTAACAGATTCACTTTGACCCGGTTAGTTCCTCATATCTCTGGATCGAGATCACATCAACTCCGGTATAATAATGTTCCAGGATCTCCCGATAGGTACCGCCCCTTTTGGCCAGTGAATCAGCACCCCATTGACTCATCCCTACTCCGTGGCCGTGACCTGTCGTCGTTATCTTCACTTTGCCGTCCCCGGCCTGCTCAATTACAAAGCTTGCCGAGCGAAGACCGAGCAACGTCCTGAACTCAGTACCCTTCATTGTAATATTTCCGATTTTCAATGTTTTAACTCTGCCGCCTGTAGTGTAATTCAATATTTCCATGTTTTCTGCGATATCTTCGTCAAACTCCTCCTGCGGATATTTCTTTCGAAGCTCTTGTACAATTTGCTCTGTTGTAAATAATTTTGGAGTGACATATCCTTTAGAAGCCTCATCGCCGCTGCTATCAACACTCTGTAGGTATGGGACCGGCGACCCTGTCCAAACCTCCTCGACATTCTCTGTCTTACCTGAGCTACTGGCATGAAACAGCGTATTTGCAATATTGCCTTGATAAACAACGATCAGCCCCTTAGTGTCATTGACTGCTCTCTCAATTTTTCCCCAGTTTCTGGATGCAAACAGCAAACTCCATTTTTTTAAGGCTGCCTCTTTTCCTATCCATGCCTGGCAGTGGGTCGATTCGGTACATATATCCGTACCATCGTGCATTCCCTGCTTCGAGCTGTAAACACCAGTCATTCGTCCATAGGCAAAGGTTCTTGCTGCGACAGCCTGTGCTTTTAACGCTTCCAGTGAAAAATCCGCAGGCATTTCCGCAGCGACGACCCCCATAATATACTCCTCCAGATCCATCTCCTGTGATTTGTTCTGTGATGCATTATAAACTGTTATTTTGACTTTCTCTGCAGTCACCGCTTCTTTTTGAGGCAACGGCGATGGCGAAGGATAAGGATATGGCGAAGATGAAGGTGAAGGCGATGGCGAAGGAGCGGATGGAGCACAGCCTCTTACAATGAACATTGGAAGCAGGACAACAATGACTATCATTATTCCGGCATAGTAAATCAGCTTCTTCATGGCCCCCCCTGAATTCATCAACTCACAAGTAATGTATATTCGTACAAAAAAAAAGTATGCAGTTCAACCTACATACTTTGTCCCTTCATTGGAAGCCGATTTATTCTTCGCATACTCTGCTCTGCCCGGTCTGCTCTGTTTACTCCATCCCATCCACTCTAATAATATTCGCCCCGAGGCTTTTTAATTTTTCATCAATCCTTATATAACCTCTGTCTACATGTTCAATATCCTGTATTTCCGTAGTGCCCTCAGCACCTAGACCGGCAAGGATTAAAGCGGCGCCGGCCCTCAGATCTGTAGCCTTCACCCTTGCTCCTGTTAATCTGCCGCAACCTTCTATGATTGCACTTCTTCCCTCGACCTTGATATTAGCACCCATTCTCTTCAGTTCACATACATGCATAAACCGGTTTTCAAAAATTGTCTCTATGACCATGCTGGTCCCGCATGCCATACTCAACAAAGAGGTCATTTGGGATTGCATATCTGTCGGAAATCCGGGATATGGGTGTGTCTTTATGTCAACCGCCTGTAAATCCCTCCTCCTGACACGTATGGAAGTCAGTTCCTCAGAAACCTCAACACCAGCCTCTCTAAGCTTAGCGGTCACAGGCTTCAGGTGATCTGTAACAACATTTTCCACCACCACATCACCGCCGGTAATTGCAGCCGCTACCATATAGGTCCCCGCCTCAATACGGTCCGGGATAATGGAATGGCTGACAGCCTTCAGCGCGGTCACACCTGATATTTTGATGGTGTCTGTTCCCGCACCTTTGATATCCGCGCCCATGGATGTCAAAAATGTCGCAAGATCAACAATCTCCGGCTCGATCGCTGCATTTTCGATGACCGTCATTCCTTCTGCAAGCGTGGCAGCCATCATAATATTTTCCGTTGCACCGACGCTTGGAAAGTCCAGATAGACCTTTCCGCCTTTTAGCCGTCCGTTTCTCCTCGCCTCAATATAGCCATACCCCTGAGTAATACTTGCGCCCAAAGCCATGAACCCTTTCAAATGTAGATCCACAGGCCTCGACCCAATCGCACAGCCTCCGGGCAGAGATATTCGCACATACCCGGCTCTGGCCAGAAGCGGTCCTGCCACCAGGAAGGATGCTCGCATTTTATTGACCAGTTCATACGGTGCAGTGGTATTGGACAACGATCTGCAGTTTATCTCCAGCTTATCCTGTTTATCTGATAATGTTACAGATGCACCCAACGATTGTACCAGTTCGCACATAATCCGCACATCGTTCAGATACGGAATCTCCTCAATCACGCTTTTGCCATCGGCGAGCAAGGATGCGGCAATGATAGGAAGTACTGAATTCTTTGCTCCGCTTACATGTATTCTGCCGCTTAGCGGTCTGCCTTCCGATATGATCAGTTTGGACACATGTACACTCCCCTTTTCTCTCATTTGTTTATTACATAAATTTCATTTGTACTTCCATTACAGGGCTTCAGTACTCCGTCATGATAACAGGTGTTGCAAGCCATATGTATGTCTTTCCTTCGAAAGAATTGTACCTTGAAGCCAGGTTCACATTTACACGTCTTCCATTGACCCTTACCGCCTCCTTGATTGAAGGCGAAAATGCTGAAATGCTTATTAATCCGTCATCATTGATACCTTCGACCTTGTCAGCACTAATGCTGTCAAAAACCCTGCCGCACAATTTCTCCACTTCTTTTTCCAATAGTTGTCCCTCCAGACTGCCTGTAATCGAAATGCTTACCTCGGGTTCCATATCATGATGTCTCAGAATATCTGTAATCTTTGCGGCATATCTGGATGCCGTCTGATCCCCTGAAGTGTCAACAAGGCTGACTGAAAGACTGTATCCACCTTCCGGGTCTCCTTGCACATCCTTTAAAATACTGATGTGTATCCTTCGATCCTCATCAATTATGTACCCGGTTTCTGTTCCTGCGCTTATATCATTATCTATGGATTGGAATATGGGTAAAATGTCCGCTACATTACCTCCGGAGCCGGAGATGATTTCTTTTGACAGCCACTGCCGCATATCTTCATCTTGATAGCTTTCCGGGTCTAGTTTTCCCCGGAAATATACTTCAGTACTGACAATTTCCGCGCCTGTCGCTTCAAATGCCCTCTGCATTATTGCAGCCGTTGCATCCTCCGGTTGTAATTTTTGCATGAATAAAATAAAAATGGAGATGACTAATAAAATAATAGTGATAAAAATATACTTTTTCACTTATATGCCCCCTTGCCTGTAAAAAGCTGTTTACCGTAATCATACACAGGCTCTCATGATTTTAATTATTGCCTCATGTTAGGGGGCATATACATGAAAATTTTCTTTGATTTAGCTTTTATAGTTCACCGGCATAACGCAGTAATTTTTCAAGCAAGACCATAGCTTCCGCACGCGTCACAATATCCTTGGGTCCAAGCATATCGGAGAATCTGCTAGTAATGACACCAATTTCCTGCGCAAATCTGATTTTTGGAAGCAAAGAGGGAGCTGCCTGGGCAATGTCCTTGTACACGCCTGTATGGTCTGCCGTCGCTTTTGCCTTCTGCGAGGTTTTCAGCTCACATACCCTCATTGTCATTGCAATAAGCTTTTCTCTGGTACATTCCGCCGATGCAGCGTTCAGATCGGAGCTCTGGAGTATACCTGATTTAATGGCCAGAGACATATAGTTACTGCCATAATCAACCTCAAGCATATCCAACATAAATTTGGCGCCGTCGCCGACAGTAAGATTCTTTAACGGCTCAAACTTTCTCCCGGTTACTGATTTTAACGGATGAACGGATACTACATTCGAAATAGACTTTCTTGCATAATTACCCGAAACATCGTCGTAAAAATCACTGCCCAGATCCGCAACAGCCATTCGACCCGGTTCAAAGGTCTCAAAGGCCAGTGTGCCAATATTGCTGTCAGGATCAAAGATGCCCGATGACACATTCCTCTTCCATTGCGTCGATCCGCCGGGAAGGACATACCCCGATGTCACATCCTGCTTATACCAACTGGCGGTGGAGTATTCATACAGTATCTTCAATGGCCTTTGAAGAACCTTCACAGATGACATCAATCCGTCTGTAAGACCGATTCCCAATTCCGATACGGGGGTCTTGAAGTTCAGGTTCTTTGTATTGCTGCCAGCTGTCGAGCTGTCTAAAACGATGTTGAATATAAAATTGGCTTCACCTTCAGCAGAACCATAGATACCTCTGCTGTCCGCCAAAACGCCGGGCCGGATGATCACAGTATTTCTCTGTGTCGTCAGCATCAGATTCTCTCCAAGCATCCCCAGCGCCTTAAATACTCTTTGGGAGATCTTGACGCGGATCTCCTTCGTACCCTTGGGCATGGTCTTCAAATCGATGTTATAGTCAAGAACGCGATCTGTCTGCACATGCTGGACGAACCGATCCGCATTTACGCCTGTGATCTGCACGGTCCAGACGCCGTTAATCGCTGTGGAGTCCTTGATAATAAATTCTCCGCTTTCTACGTCCTCGATATCCTCACTTGAATCATAATCATCGCTCGAGCGCAGCGTTCTCACTGTTACGCTTTGCGTCGGCTCGGATGCCAGCTTCTTGTCGGGATCATACGCATAGAGCCTTGCATAATATCTAAAATTGGATCTGAGTCCTTCTACTGTGAACTCCGATGCACTATCAATCTCAAACTTCTGACTCTCAAAGTAATCTATAGAATCATCGATCTCAAGGATGTACTGCATTCCTTCCTCTGCGATCCATTCATAAGTGATACTGTTTTTTGTAATAGCTCCCGCTGTGCTTTTTACACCGAAGCCCATTGGTGTGGAAGGAGGAATATCCTTCAGAGTTTTAACTAGGTAGGAATCCGTGAAATCTGAGCGTTTTTTATCCCCGGCTGCATTAGTAGCCTCCGCTTGCAGCCAGAAATAATAGACCGTATCAGGCTTAAGCCCTTCCACTCTATAATATGTAGTAAACTCGAGCATATCCGGCGTAATTGTTACACGGCCGGTTGCTTTACTCCGGTCATCCGCAGTACCATACTCCAGATAGTAAACGTACCCGCTTTTAGTGTTCCAGCCAAGATCAATATATGTATCAGCGGCGTGATCATAGTTGAATACGGGAACGGTGGGCTTTTCAACAGTGACCGGCAGGTCAGGTATCGTGGTTATAATGATAGGATTGGAGGGACCTGAAATGAGGTCCACACTACGCCTTGCCGCCCTGACCCAGACAATATACGTTTTGTTGGGTTCCAGATCCCTAATAGTAATATCAACATTATGTCTCAGATCATCCAATACAGAGTCCTCGTGATTGATATCTTCATTTGGGTCATTGGGAGTTACAGGAATACCCATGATTTTATTGGCCGGGATGGTTTCGAGTCTGCTGTAATCCATATTCGGAGTATATTCGATACAGCCAACATCAATAGTCACTGCGTCGTCATACTCCACCTTTCGGAATTTGAGCGGATCAACCAACGGATTCCCATCCGTATCTTTTTCATCATCCTCGAGCTTACGCGCCAGATCCGCGATTGGTACAGGCAGCTCAAGCCCGGCAGTATTAAGCTGGCTCGGAGTCCTGTAGATCCATGCGCTCTTACCACCCGAAGGCGGATCTACATACATCTCATACCACTTATTCTGCAGCGTTACTACCGCCGATACTGTAGTTACCATATCCTTGCCGGCACTGTCCTTTTTCAACGCGAACGGAGGTGTGGCCGGAACAACAGGCTGTTCTATGGGCCCTGCGGTCGGGGTAATAATTATTTTTAAGGCTGCGTCGGATTGCAAGGTGATGGTAGCAAGTTGATCCTCTACAAATTCCACATAATCTTTTTTCGCAACTATTTTAAAATAGTAGGTAGAGTTTGGGATAAGGTCGTTTATGGTATATTTGTACCCAAGCAAATTTGTACCGTTCATAACAAAGTTGCTATTATTCATTTTAATGTCAGATGCAATCAGAGTGCCGGACGGCGGATCCTCAAGCATATTGGGGTCATTGATGAGCCAGATATCATATTTGACTTCACTGTCCACATCCCCGTCCCCTTTAAGCGGTGCTTTCCATAAAATCGTCGCACTGTCGGGCCTAAGTGTTTCCTCATAAGAAATAATGGTCTGCCCCGCGTTGGAAAATAACGGTACCAGCTCGGGAACAGCCGGCGTTGACGGTATTTCCGACTCCTTTACATATATGCGCTGGGATTGGATTTTTATTCCGGGATACAATTCCGCTCCGTTTCGAGTGACGATCGCCTTGATGATATAGTAGTAATCCTCCTCTCCCGGCTGGAGGGTCAGAAAAAATGTCGTATCATCTACAGAAGCCATATACTGTTCTATACTGCCTGAAGTACCTGTTCCTCTGTAAATCTGGTACAAGACCCTGACATCGCCGCTTGACAGCCCCGTGACGACCGGAGTCCACTCCATTTTCCATACGGTTCCCGCATCTGTGATAGACATTTTTGTAGTCTTTGCAAGAATATAACTGCTGACTGCAACTGTTGGGCTTTCCGCAGACTTCTTCAGCTCGGCTTCGGTAGTATCAGGCATTACCTTTATATAGTAGACTCTGCCGGCATCCCGTACGGTATGAATGTATTCCAGCTTACCGGTAGCTTCGTTTACCGTCACAGGTCCGCTCTGTCCAATCTGCTCCTGCCCGATGTAAATGGGATAGCTATTGGCAAATGTTTTACTCTCTGAAATATACAGCTTGTAATCCATTCTTTTGCCTGAATTCCAAACATCATCCCATTCGATTTTAATTTGATTGGGGCCATAGGAGTAGGCATTTATCGCAATGTCAGTCAAAAACTTCACCGTGTTGGATGGAGCAGATTCAGCGCTAGTATGATTAACCATATCCTCGTTATAGGTGTAGTAGGCTCTGGAGTATGCATAATAAACCGTTCCTGAGTTCAGATTACCAAGACGCATCTCGTTATCAGCTGTTGTACTGGCAGGGATATCCCTCTCCACAAGTACCGTTGGCTTACTGGGTTTGTAAGGCTTATTTACCTCCTGTAAATAATAGTTGAGATAAGGGCTGTATCCGCTAATGCCGCCGACAGTCTTTATCTTATCGCTTTTCAAATCAGCATAGTATTTTTTAAATTCATCATATCCTAATGGCGGTGCTCCGCTGTTGATCGCCTCCACTCTGAGCCTTTCAGGTGAGGGCTGAGCATCTGCCGCATGTACAGGCAGCAAAGCGCCATACTGTACCGTCAGTATAATTATAGTCAATAAACAAATTACCTTTTTTAGTGTTCTCATACCATGTTTCCTTCCTGTTATAGCGCCTCGATTCATGAAGTGATTATATCTTTGTTGTCTCGTTACAAATCTCCCGTCAGTTCCAGAAGCTTGACAAAAGCAGTCACCACTTCTGCGCGTGTCATCTGATTGCCGGGACTAAACCTTCCGTTTCCATCCAGTCCCATTACTTCTAAATCCACAATCATCAAAACCGGATGGAAATACTCCTCATTGATACTGCTCTCATCAGCAATGATTATTCTTCCTCCCGGTCTCAGGGAGGCCATATTGACACCCTTCTTTACCGAAAGGAGCTTCAATAATACTGCTGCCGTTTGCTGACGCTGCACATTTCTGACCAGCGAATTAGGATGTATCAGGCTGTCAAGTCCAAGCTTCTCGCTCTTTTGTCTGATTTCAAGACCTGTAAGCTCGGCAGATCTTCCGACAACCAATTCATACAATAATACTACCTCTTTGCACATAACCTTATTGTCAGGCATAAAGCTGTTTTGAATCCCCGGAAACACATTGCCAAGATCATATTTCGAGGCAAGGCTTGTAATATAGCTTTCGGCCCAGTGCCCTTCCGGGACACCCCCAATAGTGCTGCGAGCCGTTAATATGACATACTTGCCTGTTTTTAACAGATTGAACCGAACACTTGATGCCAGTTGATCTGCATTTACAGTCACCTTCTGCCATTGTGCCGAACCATCATAGAGTGTATAAGGAATTTTCATGCCGTCTGAACTGTTGAAGAACAGATTCACCGAACCGGGTGCCTCAAAGGTATTGATCTCGCTGACAGAGTTGGCAAGTCGTACATTTTTCAGCGTATTATCTATATAAACTGAAAGCTCTTCTTCGATCATATTTACAAGGTTCTGGGTATATTTGCTGACCAACTCCTTTGAGCCGCTGCCGCTTCCTACATAAGCATTCTGCAGCATAATAAGCTTTTCACTGACTAGTCCATTATCCTTGTCATATAGCTTATCATGGAACATCTTAGCCAATTTCCCATCCGTTGTGGAAAGTCCCATGGCATAAATGTCCAGCTCATTAATATCAGAAACACGGAGCTGATTTGAGGGAAGCGCCTTCGGGGAAGTGAGTGACCTTGTTATGATCAGCCTAACATAAAGGTCCGCTACCTCCTTTTTTGATAAAAGGCTCTTTATCTGTTCATTGACGGAAGCGTCAAGAGTTGTCGGTCTCAGCGTCAGCTCCGCTCCCGCTGTCCTTATTAAAAGACTTCGGTTGAGCTGATTCATCGTTCTAATAACACTAATGGGAATATATACTTCGTCCTTGCTGATGTTGACCGATAAGCCAGTCATATCAACAGTAAACGTGTCTCCCGTCGAATTGCGCATTGCATCCGAAACACGCTCACCCTTGAGCAATATTGCAGTAGCTTGACTGCTTCCCATGGCAACGCGCCAGTAATATCCTTTTTCCAGACTCGCCATCTTATCAAGGAAAACCGCCTTTTGCTGTTCCTCCCGGTCAGTATTGTCATAATCATCCTGGTTGAATTCGGTTCTGGTGTTCACAGGCCCTATATATTTGGAATATGAGATAAGGTCTGTCTCAGTTGGATCAATCTTAACCGCCCTGACCTTAATATAATATTTCACGTTAGAGCGCAGAGGCTGACTGGTTACAATACCTCCGGGTAATTCCGTAATAACGCTTTTAATTCTCGCATAATAGTACAAAGAATCCGTATTGATTGTTCGTGCAGATTCTTCAGAATAATAGGGCAGCACACTGTTATTTTTGTCCGTGTATAGCTGCAGATCAGCGGCAGTCAAAACTGTATATTCCGATCCGCCCTCTTCCATCAACGCGATCTCATAACTGGCATAATCATCAAGAGGTATACCAACCCAACGAACCTCCAGTTCATGGAAACCATCTCTTGTCTGAAGCGACGATTTTTCATAGATCAGTGTATCAGAGCCTTTTACGACTCTTATGTCATATAAGCTGTTAGTCTTAAGTCCCATTACTCTCCCGTAATAGGTTTTTCCGTCATTATCCTTGACAATAGTCGCCTGCGAACGGGTCATCAGCCTAAAATCCCCGTCCGAAGGGCCCTTTACATAAATTTTATAATCCTCCGCCGTCATCCCGGCAGTCGCATCCGTCCAATAAAACCCCAATTCCGCATTCAGTACCACTTCAAGTGAAGAAGGCGCATCGATTAAAGAGGTTGTCACCGGAATGGACACCCATACGCTATCCGGGGAAGGAACAAGTAAATCTCGGGAAGCATCCACACGTACTGCTTTCAGGCTGAAATAATAAAGCTTGTTTGGGAACATCCTTTGATCGACCGTATAGGTGCATATTTTAGTAACGGGATCATAGGTAAATTTCCCCGGGTGAGTAGCCGGATCGCCTAAAGCAGGCGCCGGATCAAGATAAACGGCATTGTTGACAACCCCGTCACTGAGAATATCATATGTCTGCAGGAAGCTTTCGTACTCCGGATCATTTTCATACACAGAAAGTCCATCCGTCGGATTGATTTTATTAGTAGTTCTTATTAGCTGATAAATGACATCGTTCTCCTGCCGGGTCCAAGTAAAGGTAACGCTGCTGCCTGAAAGCATTTGATTTCCGTTACTGTTGACCGCAATATCAAAATCAGTCGGTGCAAGCGGTTTCCTCAGGCTATCATCCGGCCCAGTTACATCCAGCAGGATCGTCGTGACCGGCACGATAGCCGTACTGATGGACTCTTTTATTGTCCTATCGGCAGGATCAGTTCTGTTCTGGATGACCAGTCTGGTTTTCACAATGAAATAGTAGGTCGTGTTAGGCTGAAGGTGCTCACCGAAAAGATTAACGGCATTCCTTGATGTGTCCGGTAAAAGTCCGCAATCAACCAAATCCTCAGCACTTTCTTCTGTGAACGAAGATATTCGCGCTCTGACAGAAGTGCTCTGGGGGTCGTTTGCTCCGGTAAAGCCTACATCACCTTCTATTGATGGGATTTGTGTAGTTCCAATAGGAAAGAACTGAGTATCAGTCCTTGAATTCATATAGAGATCATAATAAATATTGTAGCTGTATTCCAATTCATTGTAGGTACTCGTATACTTTCTCCAGTCCAGCGTGCTTACCTTATCAAAACGCAGGTCAATATAGTTGCGCATATTTCCCGCTACGGTCTCCCTGCCGTTCGCTTCCATCTCAAAGCTCATGGGCAGCGGTACATCAGTATCCACATCACCAAGTGTTGTGAAGCTGACGATTACCGAGCGGTCCGACATCACTTCAGTCGTCGGATTAACTGCATCGCCCGTTTTTGTGGTAAACATCTGCAAATAATATACCGTATTCGGGATCAGGAAGGTTGGATAATCAGTATCATTTGCATCCAGTGGGATCGACCCGGTCTCCATATCAGGATCAGAATCAATATCCATTTCCCATTGGAAAAGCTCAAACGCATCAAGCGTGTACTCCAGTCTGTTCCCGACCTCTTTAATTTTAGGTGATAATGCGCTGATATATTTAATCCGCCTGTACTTTGCCTTGTACTCCTTATCTCCCCATTGCTCCCCATTAACATAGATGGGAAGATTTCTTGTGGTTTCCGTTTGGTTAGTGCTCAGCAAAAAATGAAAGGCCAAATCATTCTTAATTGTATCCCAGTTGAGCGGCTTGTCCCAGGACAGCTTGATATCTGTTGACTTAACAGTAGTTGTCTTTGGCGGTGGAGGGCTTCCGTCATCCGGCTTCGTCACATCCTGTACATGAAGCGTTCTGCCATTGAGAGCGATCCCCATCGGTAAAGGCGGCCTGCTTGTGTCCGTCGTCATCCTGTAGGGCATTGCAAGTGACTCCAGCCTGTCATCGGCGCCACCGGATTTAACAACGATTTTATAATGCATGTCATTGTTAGGGTTAACTCCCTGGATGACGGTAAGCGCATATTCGCCGGAAAAAAACGAGTCATCCATTGTCTTTTTAATAACCCAGTCACCCGGTGTGGAGGGCAGGTCAGTGGCCTGTACTTCATAATAGAGCTGAGGCAGCTGAAGACTGCCCTGATTGAGCCTGAATATTTTTACATAAATATTATTTGCGCTGTCTTTGGTCAGTTGAAACCTGATTGGCGTACTTGTATAAGGCCTCTCCCCTGAAAGAAGGCTTCCACCCTGATCCTCCTGCTTGCCAAATACAAATGCCGCTACATCCGCAGGAACTGCATTTCGAAAATACGGTTTGATGTTCATGTAATAGACTGTGCCGGGAAGAATATCCGGATCCCGAAGAGTATCCTTATATTCTTCTAATACATTTCCGCCGCTATCGACCGGCAGCGGCGGTACCGTCGAAGATTCATCCGTTCTGCCCCAAAGCTCTAAACTTATATACCCCTGAGAATCCGGCTGAGTAATGATCGCCTTCTCAACATTATTTCCGGAGACGTTTGCTGTATACAAACTTGCATCTGCCGGATCCTGACTTATAATCACAGCCGCCTGGTTCGATCCGGAGTTAAGGATGTTAAGATCCGTAGAAATATTTATCTTATAATTGAGTACAGCAAGATCCTTACCATCCATATAAATCCCATTCAGAGCATTCTCCATATACGTCTTGGCCTCAGTCTGATTGGCAGGAAGAAAAGCGTTGTTCGAATTATTGGGGTCAACATTAGGATAAATCGTGTTATCCGGGTCATAAAACACTCTGGGCACCTTCCAGCGAAGTTTGAGTCTGGGATATTTGCCGATTTCCCTTCCGCCGCCGGGAATATCATCATAGGGTTGATCCGGGATGGAGGGCAAAAATGTGATAGACGGCAGGAAAAACATCAATCCCCTCCCGATCGGTTCACCGGATGGGATGTCTGCTGCAGATGCGTACAGCGTTACACGGATATCATAGATGTAGTCCGCCTTCAGTCCGGTGATCGTCGCACGGTTCTCCCCCAAGACTGTGATCGGGGCAGCGGCTACCGCATTGTTACTCGTATCAGGGGTATGATATGTGATCACGGCGGCTTGCGCCCCTGAAGGATTCCAATTAATCACTAACGTTCCGCTGGAATAGCTCTCACGGTTGATAGTTACCGGCACTACATCTGCAAAAATAAATGTAATTGAACCGCCAATAATGGTATATAAAATAACGGCAACCATGAAAAATGCCGATGCTTTTTTGATTCGAATCATCAGAAGTAAACCTCCAGTATGTACATTTCTGCGTTCAGACCATTTCCCGTCGGTCATCTGCATTCGGTTATCGCTTTGGATACACCTCAACATATATATCGGCAATTTATTATCGATATTAATGATATAGTATAGTACAATATCCTTATGAATACTAAGAATATCGTTTTGATTGGAATGCCGGGCTCCGGTAAAAGCACTGCAGGTGTTTTGCTTGCAAAGGCAATGAAAATGCCTTTCATTGATACGGATCTGCTGATACAGAAGCAGGAAAACTGTTATTTGCAGGAGCTGATTAATGCACACGGTATCAATGAGTTTATAAAGATCGAAGAAAAAGTAATTCTGGGACTTGATGCTGAAAACACAGTCATTGCCACAGGAGGCAGCGCTGTGTATAGTGAGTCTGCCGTTAGGCATCTTAAGTCTAATGGGATTCTTATCTTTTTGAACTCAAAGCTTTATCAACTGGAGCGCAGGCTCAAAAATATGAAAACCCGCGGTATTGTAATGAAAAGCGATCAGACGCTGTCCAATCTTTTTAATGAGAGGCTGCCACTTTACCGAAAATACGCGGATATTGAGATCGACTGCTCCAAAAAGCACATCGAAACTATTGTGTCAGAAATTAAAAATAGGTTAACTCAATTTAATTTATAAAAATTTTTAGAAAAATGTATAAAAAGTACTACAGGGGGTCAATAATAACTGTGACCTCACAAAATACATTTTGACCCCCTTTACATGGTTAGTCGTCAGACTAACCTCTTTTTTTGCCTTTTTTAACTATGCATGACTCCTTGAACCATTCCTTCCGAAGAACATAACCAATCCGCCTCCTATAAGGACCAAGGGTATTGCAACTGCAAGGTCGACGGTGCTCAGGAATATTCTAAAGAACATAACAATAAAGCATGCAACTGCAACTCCAGCGATGATGCAAATACCTGTGAGAAGCCCTTTCGGTCTGCCGCTGTGCAAAAACAGTTGAAACAGCCCCACAGCAACACTAATTAGATACACTGGCCATGTATATGCTGCAAACCGCCAGTTAGTTGCTGTCTCAAAAAAGAACAGAAGGCCGCAAATGGTAAGAATACCACCGGGCACAAGCAAACCCGGCGCCCTTAGCGTTACATAATACGCTAGTTCAAAACCGGCTCCTGCCAAAAGTATAATCATCGGCCAAAAGTCGTCAGGCCCAAGGGAAATCAGCGGTTTGTTAAGAAGGAAACGTGCCGCCAAAAGCAGTCCGCCAATAATCACCAATAAACCTCCAATTGTTGAATTTGACTTTCTCATAATACTACCTCCAAATAAATGTGTTATATTGGAATAGTACTCACGACCTATGATTTTGTCTGAAAGATTTATCCTCAGAACGTTCGTTTTGTGGATATGCTCCTGTGGATAATGTTGATAAGTCTGTGCATAACCTTGAATTTAAGGGCAGAAAGCTGTGGATTTTCAATTGTTATTCCACAATATGCTGACGAACCAGTTTCCTGACCTCATTCTCCGGTAAAGGCCTTGAATAATAATAACCTTGAGCCTTATCACATTTGTAATGGGTCAGAAATTCCAGCTGTTCCTGTTTTTCAACACCTTCTGCAACAACAATCAGGTTTCTGCGATGTCCAATATGTATAATTGACTCTATCATACAGTTATCATTATCAGGAATATCATCGACAAAACTTTTATCAATTTTTAGCGTGTCAATTGGTAACTGCTTTAAATAACTCAAGGAAGAAAATCCTTTGCCAAAATCATCAATTGAAATCTGAACTCCTCTTTCCCGCAGTTCAAAAAGTTTTTTCATGTTTGATTCCACGATTTCCAACATCTTTGACTCAGTTAATTCAAGTTCCAGAAGTGACGGTTCCAGTCCAGTATACTTCAGCGTATTTAGGACAGTGTCAACAAAATCTGCTTGCATCAGCTGAACGACTGAGATGTTAACAGATATCGTATATCTCTTATGCATAGTATCATTCAGATCCTTGATAAACTTACAAGCAGTTTGCAATACCCATCTGCCTATGGGCACGATCAATGCCGTCTCTTCTGCTATATGGATGAATTTCAATGGCGGGATCATAACATTCTCATCAGTACTCCAGCGGATTAACGCCTCGAATCCACTGATGCTTCGAGAACTCAACTCCACCTGCGGCTGATAATAGAGTAAAAACTTCTCATCATTAATGGCCTTTCGCAAACCTGTCTCCAAATTGATGCGATCTGCAAAATAATTGTTCATCTCCGGCTCAAACATCACGCTCTTGTTTCTGCCTTCTCCTTTTGCCCTATACATGGCTACATCCGAGCATTTCAGCAGCTCATCAATGGTAATAGCATGATCCGGACAGATAGCTATGCCACAGCTTGCAGATACGTGAAATTCTTTATTCATAATAGTGAATGGCTTGCAAAAAATATCCATTGCTGCAGAAACTCTATCACAAACTTCATCATTGGTTTGAATATTTTTTAGGAATATGACAAACTCATCCCCCTCAAATCTGGTTACCAAATCATCCTCTGAGAAAACAGCTTTCAGCCTCCTGCCAGCCTCCTGCAGCAATAAATCTCCAGTAGAGTGTCCAAAAGAATCATTGACATATTTGAAATTGTCCATATCCATATAGACTACTGCATGTTTGTGAACATTATCCGTTGTAAGGACCGTTTTTGCTTCATTATATAAAGAGGCACGGTTGGGCAGTCCGGTAAGCGAATCAAAGTATGCCTGTCTTCTTACCGTCTCCTCCGTTGCTGCAAGCTCGCCATATACCATAGTCAACTCTTTAAAGCTATTCTGAAGCTTTTTTTCCTGTTCAACTCTATCTGTGATATCAACTCCCAGAATTTCTATAACCTCATTGTTCTCCTTTTCACTGACAGCATTGCAATAAATATATATCATTTTACTGCCATTATAGTTGAAAGCCAGTTCAAGAGATGTGCTGCTGCTTTGCTCCTGAGAATTGTCAATAAAATTTTTTAATTTGTTTCCATCCTCATCTGACAGCAGTTCGTAAATATTGTTTACCTTTCCTTCATCAAACTTTTTAAAATAAAGCAACAAATCATCTGCATGTCTGTTGGTAGACAGAATTCCGCCATCCCGCTTTATAGTCAATGCGATCAAGTTCATAAAGTCTGATATTCTTAATGTGTTGACTTGCTGCTGAATCAAATCCCTTTCTAAAAACTTTGAGTGAGACAAAACAGCGGTAATTGCGCCCGACACAGTAATGATAAATATGGACATCAGAATGAAGACTATAGTCAACTTGCTTAATAACTTGTTTTTAGGTGCTGTTACAGCAATAGACCAACCAGTGCTGCCTATGGGACTGTATCCCATGTATTTTTTTTCACCATAATAGACATATTCTCCGGCTCCCTTTTCTCCAGCAATCATTTTTTCTTCGAGATGGGCAATACCCTCTGCGCCAGGATCCTTTTGAGCCCTTTCTAAATCATTTACCTTGTTATATACTAGAGTTCTGTCCTTGTGCGCAATCACATCACCTTTGCCGTTGATTATGTAAGTGCTTCCGTAATCAGTAAGCTTGATATTGTCCGTCATAAGGCTCAGAACATCAGCATCATAGGTAGCGTATAAAACACCTTCAACATTATCGCCATTTAAAAATGGTACTGAGAATACAATGACCATCGTGCCGTCGACACGGCTTTCAATCGGATCCGAAATGGATGGCTTTCCCTGCATCGCATCAATAAAATATTGACGGTCGCCAACATACAGTTCAGCCCCTTCTGTAGTAACTGAATTGCCTTGTGTATCGACAATACTCAATCTTCTGAACCTGTTCAGATTCAATTGCTTCTTTAATTCATCAAGACGCTGCTCCAGAGGTAATTCTGTATTTTTGATAATACTGTTTGCCGCAATTGATCGAGCCTCTGAAAGACGCCCGGACAGATAGGTTTCTATAGTTGTCGCACCTTGTTCTGCAAAGCGTATAAGAGAATTTTCAAGATCACTAAGTAAAATTTGCGTGACGGTATAATACATAATAACCCCGGTTATCATTGCTATTACCGCCATACGAAATGTCTTTCCCCAAGAATGGTTTCCTCCAGACACTTTAAGAAGTTTCATGTTCACACCTCAGCATGTGGCAACTATTGTGAGTTAATGCACCATGAATAATAACTAAAGTGTACCTCAAATAAGCAATTTGTGCAATGCATCTCTCATATTTTGTCTATAAATGCGAAATATTTGATGTGTAATTATGCAAAAATGGATGTGAAATAATACTCTTTGCAAGCAATCTTGCAGTATTTATTGTGGTGATCCTGCAAATTTTTCTTGACAAAAAATATTTGTAAAGCTTATATTATAAAGAGGTAGTTACTGCATTATCCAAGTGTTCCCTGATTACTGCCCCGTAATTTCATTCGCTACAGGACGCTTGTGTTTGAAGGAATGTAGATAGAAAGCTGCATTTTGTGAGATGACAACTGCAGAGCTAAATCTAGAGTCAAGAAAGTAGGGGTCTACATGAAAATTTTATCAAATGTAATGGAAAACGTAATTAAGAGAAATCCAAACGAGCCGGAGTTTCACCAGGCCGTCCGTGAAGTATTGGAATCGTTGGAGCCTGTTGCCGCAAAGCACCCGGAATGGGTGAAGGCAGGCATATTTGATCGCATTGTTGAGCCCGAGAGGCAGATCATATTCAGAATTCCATGGGTTGATGACAGTGGCAGGGTTCATGTAAACAGAGGCTTCAGAATCCAGTTCAACAGCGCTATCGGGCCCTACAAAGGCGGTATCAGGCTGCATCCGTCTGTTTATTCCGGTATAATCAAGTTTCTCGGATTTGAACAAATATTCAAGAACTCACTAACGGGGCTGCCTATGGGCGGAGCAAAGGGCGGCAGTGATTTTGACCCTAAGGGTAAATCCGACGCAGAGGTGATGAGGTTCTGCCAGAGTTTTATGTTTGAGCTTTCAAGGCATATTGGCCCAGATACGGATGTACCGGCTGGTGATATCGGTACAGGCGGACGTGAGATTGGCTATATGTACGGTATGTATAAAAAAATGAGAAACGAATTTACCGGCGTTTTGACGGGCAAGGGACTCACCTGGGGCGGAAGCCTTGCCAGGACTGAAGCTACCGGATATGGTCTGTGCTATTTCATGGAAGAAGCTATGAAGTCCATAATGGGAAAATCGTTTAAGGGCTCTACCGTTGTTATTTCCGGTTCGGGAAACGTTGCCATCTATGCAACTGAAAAAGTACACCAATTGGGCGGTAAGGTCGTCGCACTCAGCGACTCCAACGGCTATATATATGATGCAGACGGCATTGATATTGAGGCAGTTAAACAAATCAAGGAAGTCGAGCGAAAGAGAATCAGCGAGTATGTCAAGATCCGTCCGGGAGCTGTCTATACAGAAGGCTGTTCCGGTATCTGGAGCATAAAATGTGATATTGCTCTCCCCTGCGCTACCCAGAATGAAATCGATGAGCAGTCTGCAGAGCTTCTGATTAAGAATGGCTGCTATGCAGTAGGCGAAGGCGCTAATATGCCTTCTACTCCTGAAGCTGTCGAAGTTTTCCTTAGAAACAATATCGTCTTTGGACCTGCAAAGGCTGCAAACGCAGGCGGCGTAGCAACCTCGGGCCTTGAAATGAGCCAGAACAGCATGAGATATTCCTGGACCTTCGAGGAAGTGGACGCTAAATTGAAGGACATTATGATCAATATCTACAAAAATGCCAGCGCTGCAGCAAAAGCCTATGGTTTCGGCGATAACCTTGTAGCGGGAGCCAATATTGCAGGCTTTGAAAAGGTTGCTACTGCTATGTTTGCACAGGGAATTACATATTGATCAACTACAAAGTAATAACAGATATGGTCATATATAAAATGAAGTCCAGTGCCAGGCGCCGGACTTCATTTTTATATGATTACTATATTTTTAATACATCATGGACTTTTGGCATCCACTCACTGATCAGGATCTTCTGCGGGCATTTTTCTTCACACATCTTGCATTGTATACATTGAGCGGCACGGGTTTCCGCATCCATGAAGTTATTATATGCTCTTTGAGAGCCTGCAATATCTTCATGGATGACACTGTCGTTGAATAAAGCAAAGTTTCTGGGAATATTTACATTGTTTGGGCAGGGCATGCAGTATCTGCAGTCAGTACAAGGAATTGCCGTCCTTTGTGAGTATCTTTTACGCACACGTTCTATGGTCTCATGGTCCTTTGCACTTAATAACCCAATTTCTGATTGATCAGCAGAAGCAAGGTTTTCCTCCACCTGTTGCATATTGCTCATGCCGCTGAGAACTAAAGAGACCTCCGGCTGGTTCCACAACCATTGAAGAGCCCATTCAGTAGGAGTGCGGTATTTTCCATTATAATCCATTATTGATCTAATGTCCTTCGGTACGTTTGCCAGCTTTCCTCCCAGCAGCGGTTCCATGATAACAACACCAATTCCCTTTGATGCCGCATATTTCAGACCATTAATACCAGCCTGATTTTCAATATCCAAATAATTATATTGTATCTGACAAAATTCCCACTTGTCATATCCATCAACAATTTCTACGAAAGCATCCGCATCATCATGGAATGAAAATCCGATATGCCCAATTTTTCCGCTCTTTTTTGCCGACTCGGCACGTTGCAGTACATCATGCTTTAAAATGGTGTCTCTCCACCTGCCACGACCAATAGCATGTAACAGGTAAAAATCAATATGCTCCGTATCGAGCTTATTTAACTGTTCATCCAGCAGTCTGTCAAAATCCTCCGGCTTTTTTATCAGCCACACTGGCGATTTAGTTGCCAGCATTACCTTGTTCCTGTATCCGTCCTTCAATGCCCGGCCGGTAATTATTTCACTGTTGCCCTCATGATAACCGTATGCCGTGTCAATATAATTGACACCCTGATCTATGGCATACCGAATGATTCGTATAGCTTCTTTTTCATCAACCTCGTTATTGACTCTATTGTCATCCGTCATGGCTCCCTTTACAGGCAATCGCATTGTCCCAAAGCCCAAAGCGGATACATCAGTATCAAGCTTGCCAAATTTTCTGTATTTCATGCCGTTCCTCCTGCAAGTGAAAATAGTATGTAAAAATTGTATATACATATTTACATATATTATAACAATAAAGCGCGTCAAAGCGCAAGGCAATGAAGAGCTGTGGATGGTTCCTCATGCTCATATCTTCTTAAATCAGCATACTGAACTATAAATCTAATTGCATAAATACTGCTGTAGATGCCGGATTGTCATTATATCTTTCGATTTCGTAAAAGCCGTAGCTCTTGTACATATTAATGGCTTTACTCATAAATGGGAACGTATCAAGCCTTATGTGCTTATAACCAATTTCTTTCGCATCAAAAATGACCTGTTCCATTAATTTCTTTCCTATATGTTTTCCGCGATTACCTGGTCTGACATATAAGCGTTTAATTTCAGCATGTTCTTCGTCAAATTTTTTTAACGCAACACACCCTACGGAATTATTGTCAACAAATGCAATATATAATCTTCCTTCTGGCAAACCATACTTTTCTTCTATTAAATTCATCTCAGCGCCATAATGCTGCGCATTCAAGCACGCAGCTACTTCTTCACCTTCCGCTAAAATGCTGTCTATATATTCATCAAATAATTTTGATATTTCTTCTTTTTCGTTATATGCCAATCGAATTATTACATCCATATTGATTACTTCCCTAAGTTCCGACATACTCGCTAATTATAACATTCTACCTTCACTTCTTGCTACAATAATTTCTATCAAGAAATTTTTAGATGTGATAAATAAAGTTGTGCAGGTGCTGAACAAAGGTCTAAAAGCAGTGAAGGAAGGCTACCCACAAAATTAGAGCCTATCAGCTTTTATACTGATAGGCTCTAATTTTGTAATTTGGCGCGCCCGGCAGAGATCGAATCCACAACCTTCTGGTCCGTAGCCAGACGCTCTATCCAATTGAGCTACGGGCGCAAATTGTTTTGCATGTATATGATAATACATTTCCGTCCTAAAATCAATGTATTTATCCCCCAATACAACTATTTTTCTTAAGCTTGTTATTGTTGTTACAATTTAATTTTTATGAACCTCTTCATATGCTATAATAGTATAAAACAATAACATAATTATATAAAACTGTTGTGAGGTCCATCCATGGTTTTTGACGCTAATTTGTCCCTTTTATACTCCGATACTCTTATACCGGATGTTTTTATATCAGAATACATGCCTTCGCTGGAAAGCGATTTTGTTAAGGTATACATCTACTGTGTTTTCATCTGCAATCATAAAATTAATATCACCTCAGATGAGATCGCAAAAAAGCTTGAGTTGCAGCCGGCACGTGTGAGGGAGGCTTTAAGCCGTCTCGAAGAGCTCTGCCTGATATCAAGAGGGACAAGTGACAATGTAATTGCGCTGGTTGATCTGAAAGAACGTGAGATCAGAAAACTTTATCGCATGAAAAACACATCATCCCCTGATGACGCCGCCTGCAGCAGTGATAGGAGCAAAAGACGCAGCAAGTTTATCTCAAGCATTAACAATGCTTTTTTTCAGGGCGTGATGTCCCCCTCATGGTATATGGACATCGACACCTGGTTTGATAAATATCAATTTGAAGAAGATGTCATGTACGCCCTTTTCAAGCACTGCTCCGACTACAAGGGTCTTTCGCGCCAGTATATTGCCAAGGTAGCCGACAGCTGGCATAGCAAGAATATTAAAAACAGCTTCGATTTGGACAGGTACTCCATGGAGACCCAGAAAATCAAGGATATTCGCGGAAAGATAATGAAAAAGCTAAGGAAGCAGGGATATCTTACGGAGTATGAGGACGCCTATGTAGAGAGATGGGTAGTTGAATACGGATACGGTTTCGACATCATTGAGCTTGCCCTAAAGCGCACTACTTCAGCTCGCAATCCAAGCTTTGAATATATCAATAAAATCCTCTCAGGCTGGTACGAAAAGGGATATAAAACAAAAGAAGAAATCCTCTCCGCCGAGGAAAACAAAAACGCTGCAGATAGTGAAAAATCAAAGTCCCGTACAGGAGCCGCGCCTCAGAAGGGGAACTTTGAGCAGCGAAAATACACGGACGAGGACTTTGAAAAGCTTTATAAAGTGTAGGGAGAGATTCACCTATGTATATAAATGTTTACCAAAAGATTAAGAACGAATATGAAAGACGGCAGAGAGATGCCCTGGAGGCGCTTGATATCAAGAAATCCAATCTCTATCATCATATACCGCGCCTTGAAGAAATCGAAGATGAAATCAACAAAGCCGGCTTCAGGTACAATAAAGCGATACTGACTGGATCCATGCCGCCTGAATCAGCAGCCGCCCAGCTCTCCGAAACGATAAAGCGGTTAAATTCAGAAAGGGATAACCTTCTTTCTGAATATGGATATGACGCCGGGTTTCTGACGCCCTCCTTCCAATGCGATAAATGCTCTGACACCGGCGTTATCAAGTCCTCCGGCAACGGTCCAGATACCTTCTGTATCTGTTATCGGCAGCAGCTCATCAACTGTTTGTATGATCAGTCGAACCTGTCAACTGTAGGTGCAGAAGGCTTTGAGAGCTTTCTTATGGAGTATTATCCCGATGTTCCCAATGCCGAACGGTACGGCATTAAAAATTCTCCCCGAAAACAGATATCCGATATTTTAGATGTCTGTAAGAATTTCTCTGCCCACTTTAGTGAAAATGAAACAAGAAATCTTTTATTCAGCGGGCCTACCGGGGTGGGTAAAACATTTTTAGCAGGCTGTATTTCCATGGAAATGATGAGGAAGGGATACACGGTACTTTACCAAAGTGCGCCGGCGCTGTTCAACACGATTTATGAGTATCGTTACAATTCGGCAAATAATGATGATTGGGAAGGATCTATTTATACAAATATTCTCGAGTGCAATCTGCTCGTCATTGACGACCTTGGAACTGAATCGCCCACCGGTATGCGTTACGCGGAGCTGCTGAACATTATTGATACACGATTGGCAAACGACACCAGACAGCCATGCAAAACTATTATTTCAACCAATATTAATTTGAAGAAGCTGTTTGAGTATTACGACGAAAGAGTCGTTTCACGTCTTACCGGCAGCTTCGATATCTTAAGATTTGCAGGCGAAGACATACGACAGCTAAAAAAAGGCTGATCCATTTCAATCAGCCTTAAAAGTAACGCTGCAAATATTGGCGTTATCCTACAGCAAACACCTTCTTTTCACATTGTAAGTACTCCATTAGGTGTATTTACAATCATCAGAATGTCCTCCTCTTCCCCCGTGACAGCATTGATGTATATAATAAAATCTTTATTGTTTAGCTTCCCTTTGAATTCATAGCAATACTTCTCTTTTTTATGATTGGTCGGGATAATAGCCATTCCGGAGCTTATCACATCAAGCTTACTATTGATTTTTTTCCGCGCTTCCTCCATGGTTATCTTCGGTTCCTGGATATTCCGTTTCGTGTGGTTTGAAAGATATGTCTTTGATTCAATGCCAACGACCTCTCCGTTATCGAGTGCAATCTTCAGTTTGATTAAATCCGGATAAACCGTGACATTATCCTGCTTATAGGCATAATTAATTGTAGCGGTATTTCCCTGTGTCAGATAATAGGTATCCTCCATGTTGTCATAGCCATGCTCTTTCAGAAAATCCAGACCCTTCTTTTTTGCCTTATCCATATCCAGCTTTTTCTCGTTGACAGGCCTGTTATAGAGCATCCAAACAACATGTCCGCCCTTTTGGGATACCCCCACTTTTACTACCTGATCATCAGGCGCGTCCTTCAGCTTCACACTGAGGCTATAAGTTTTAATCGGGCCGTTTTCACTTTTGCCGTCTTCCGTAATCTCCTGCACCCGATCTTCACCAAAAAACTTTTTAACACTTATCTTCGCCTGCTCAACCGTAATAGTGTCCCCAGTCAGACCCTTCGCCTCAGCCGAGGTCATATGGTCTGAGAACGGGCCGTCATAAATCAGCGTGGGGTAGTCCTTAAACGTTTCACTCATGGTTTCAATTTTCTTCATGGTTTCACCGGGCTTTGTCTTGCTAAAAAGCTTTGTTCCCTTGTTCGCCAGCTCCCCCCACCGCAATCTGCCGGTACCCAAATCATTTTGCAGCTCCTTCAGATTTTTGTTAAGTGATGTGGAATACTTGTAAAGCTTTTCCACTGTTTTATACTGTTCCTCATCCAGTTGTTTTCCCCTGATATTCTGGTTGTCCAGTGTCAAGCTCAAATCTCCAACCTGGCTGAGAAATTTTGAAGTGCTGGCTAGTACAGGCTGCGATACCGGCAGCTGTCCAAGGTTTGTCTGGGCTAAAACGGCCTGCTCCCAAGCTTCCTGCAGAGTAATCGCCGTCCTTTGAGTAGTTGTGCTGACCATCGACTTGGCCAGAAGCGTTTCCACATTATTCACATATCCGACCATCTCATAAAATGATCGATTATACTGATTGTCAAGCTCCTGACGCAAATCAGACGCGCGCTTGTACTGATAGATGCCCCATATTGCCACAGCACCTATAACTGCAATGACTATGCTGTACATTCTCCGGTCTGACAATCTTCTTTTAAAATCCAGCAGTTTATCCCTTATGCTCACAGTAAATGCCTCCTGTTCATACACCAAAATTGTGCTTTCCAATTTTTTTAACGATTTTTCGGCTCCATATCCAGGAACTCGTTGCCGTCGCAGGATTCCAGTAATAAATACAGCCGTCTGTCGGATCCCATCCATCCAATGCATCCTGAGCCGCCTTTACGACTGATGAATCCGGATCGATCGGAACATTTATCTGACCATCGTCAACTGCAGTAAATGCACCCGGTTGATAAATCACACCTGCAATGCTATTGGGGAAATTGGGATCCTTAACTCTGTTGAGGATCACTGCTCCGACTGCCACCTGTCCTTCATAGCTTTCTCCTCTGGCTTCACCGTTAATCGCTCGTGCAAGTAGCTGAACCTCGCTTACACCGCTGTTTTGCGCATATGCACCTCCCATTTTGAGTAAACCGCCGAGTTCAATCAACATATACAAACATATCGCTGAGACAATCAGAAATGTCGGATTCCTCTTGTTTCTCTTCAAGCTCCGCCCTCCTTCAAACAACCTGTTAAAAATGTCCTCAGGCACTTTGTTCCTATTATTCTCTGCACAACACAAAAAAAATATTCCAGTCATCTGATTATTAATAAAACAGTGCTGGAATAATCCCTGCAAATTTGTTTAAATGATTAATTCACTAGGAAGTCGTATTAAAAATCCTTCTGACATCAACAACAATCCCATCAGCATTTTCGCGGTTTATTTCACCAATAGTTACATATCCGGCTTTCCTGCCAGCATATATGTAATTTCCGCCTCCAATGCAAACACCTACACAGCTTATTTCCTCTGCATTAGTTTCGCCGGTGTAGGAAAGGAACACGAGATCCCCGGCTAATGCGTTCTCTGGCTTAATCTGTGTTCCGCTGGCCAACTGCCCCTTTATTGTACTAGGCAGATTGATTCCGTTAATCCTGGCGCAAATGTAGACCAGTCCCGGCGCATCGATGCCCGATGCACTCATTCCATTCATAAGATAACTGACTCCTTTGAGCCTTAACGCAGTAGCCGCAAAATCTTCAGCATTTGTAACCGGAATTATTCCTTCCACCCCTAAATGAATGATGCCGCTGCCCTGTACCCAACCGGTCTTGTTGCCGGGTAAATATACCTCATAGGAGTCGTCAATATTGTTAAACGCATATAATTCCGTCCCCATGGGGGCAATTATTCGTGTAGCGCCTCCGGTAGGATAAGCGTAAACGGTCTTTTCTCTGCTTGTGACAATGATTCTGTGAGTATAATTCCTTCCAAAAAGACTTGATATGTCACTGTCTATATATTTCGATTTTATCCAGCCCTTAAAGCCGCTCACGGTTTTGACCTCAGCCCAGCCGTTTTCATTGCTGATGATGCTGACCGGCTGATTATATAGCGCCTGTGTAATACGTTCCGACTTCACGTTAGGGCTTGCATATACATCTGCTATGTTATGCGAAATAACTCCCGCTTTCTCATCCAAAGGAATGCCGTAAATATACTCAACAGCCGCTGGTTCCGCTTGTACGTCGTCGCCGTTTACAACCGCCGTCTGTACATTCTGCCGCTCACACCCCGACAAAATAAAAGCCGCAGCAATTATCAGCAGCGCCGCTGCTATAAGCTTGAAATTGTTTAGCCTTCTACACCTAAACAGGAATCTCAACCCCCAACTCCACCAAATTTATACTTTCACCGCATATCTGCCGAGCCAGCTCTACTTCCCTCCGTTTACATGTGAAAAGTACAATCTGTTTATCCCGATAATTGTCATACAGATATTTTAACGCAAGTGTCGTTCTGCTGTCATCAAATTGAGAAAAAACTTCATCCATAAACAGCGGAAGACTCTCTCCTTCGCAGGTCAGCAGATCAGCCATAGTAAGCCTTAGCGCCAGATACATCTGATCGGCAGCAGCTCCGCTAAGCTCAAGCGCGCTCTTAACATCCCCGCTCTCCGGCACGGCAACCTTCAACGTAAGTTTGTCATCGCCCCGCAAATCGGCATATCTCCCAGATGTCAGTCCGGTAATGATTCTGCTCATTCTGCGATCGATATCCGGTGCAAAAGTGCGTTTGATCTCATGTCCAGCTTCAATAAGTACATCCCGGGCCAGCATCAGGGCTTTTCCCTTATGCTTAAGATACGCGATTTTTTCCTTTATAGCAACGGTTTCTTCTTCCACACGCTGTAATTCACCGATTATCTCCCCTTCATCCTTCAGTAACCCTTCACAATACTTTTCTTTCATTGCCGCTTCCAGCAAGGCTTTGCCGACTTCATCCATTTCAGCCCTACACGCAAACTCCAGACTAGAAATGTCGCAGTCACATATCTTCACATCAAGGTCCTCCGCATTGAAATACCCCACATATTCTGTTTCCATTCCGCTCGCTGCATTGATACCCTGCTGAAGCTTCACACTTAGCTTTTCAAGTTCTGCAGCGACTTTCTTCTGTTCAATTGCAAAAGTGGATGAAAACTCAGAAAGCCCGATTGACATATCAGTCTTCTCTGGCGTTGTGTTCACACTGCTTCTATCTTGATGGTTTTTCTCCATCATACCTCTTAACATCAGTATTAATCCTGCCGCTGAGGATACCGCCAGGCCAATACCATATAAGAGGGACAAATCCCTCGTTCTGGCAACATCCCCAATCAATGTCGGGTTGCTAAGTAATGCTGTAAATATTACTGCTGCTGCAAGGCATAGGATCGGCGATAAAATGCCGTTTAAGCCTTTCTTTTTCTTCCGTGGCCTCTTGATAGTGCCTGCGGAGTCTATCTGCGCCGCCTTTGTTTCTTGATCGGCAGCCAGTCTGCTTTCAAGCTTAAGCATTTTATTTGCCGTATCCCTCAAATCGGCCTCTTTCTTTAAGTATTCATCCAGCTTCGTACGTATCTCAATGAGGTGTTCTATCCTCCTCAAATATTGCTGTCGCGCCTCCAGTCTGCTGTACTGCGCTCTCGCCTCAAGCTTTTCCTTCAGAGCGGCAAGCCTGCCATCATGCTGCTTTTTCAATCTGGAATACTCTGTCTCCAGTTGCTTGAGCCGGGCCTCCATCCTGTCCAGCGGCTGAATCTTTGTTCTGTCCGTCCCGACGTTGTTCTTGAGCGCATCAGCCAGCGCCCTTTCTGCGTTGTGAAAGGAGATATCTTCAAACCCGGAGCTTACGACATTGGCAAGCTTGGCCGCCAAACCTGCCGAACTGCTCTCATCAAGTCTAAGCTTCATCTGCATGATAAATGCGGTTCGTTCAAAGGTCAGCTCGTCCATACCAAGCTGCTGCTCCGCAAACATCGGCATTTTTTCTCTTCCAATTCCAAAGGAGCTTGTAATATTGTTGTATGAACTGTCAAAGATCTGAACTATACCTGTCCTAAAATTGCGCTCCGTCCTGTAGGTACTGCCGTCATCCAGTGTATATGTCAATGCTCCGGCGTATTGTCCGCCGCTCCATGGTTCAAATCGTTTTTGAGGAGCAGACAGCCCATAAAGTGACGGGCGGCCTGATTTCAGGCCATAGAGCATTCCCCTGACAAACCACTGAAGAGTAGTTTTACCCGTTTCATTACCGCCATATATTATATTCATACCTCTGCCAAGTGAAAAAGTAAGCTCCTTCAGCCTGCCAAAGCCTTTCACCTCAAGCTTGTCTATAACCATACCTTTCCCTCATTGATTGCTTCCAGGCCATAATAAAGCGCCTGCATGATCAAATCCTTCTCCTCCGATTCCCTTGCCGTCAGCGCCCGGTCCAGCATCTTTCGGACGAATAGTCCCCGCAGCCCAGGCTCTTCGGCAATTTGTTCAAAATCAAACTCCGGCGCCGTTTGATCCTCTACTCTGATATAAAAAGCCTTCGCCGCCAGCAGATCCGTAATCACTTCTGTATCCATTCTCAAGTTATGGGCAAGATAACCAAAAAGAGAGACCCTGTACAGATCTTCAATACCTCCGGCCCGCCTTATTGCTTCCTCTGCCTGTTCTGCTGCCTGTTCATTACTCACACACCCGGTAATCTGTACTTCAATATTAATAAATCGTCTGCGATTTATTTCCAAAAAATCAGCCCGAAGCTTACTTTCTCCATCTGGCTCCTTGCTGATTTCGACAGCATAGATACCATGTCCCCCTTCCTCATCAAAGCCCAGCGGCTCCGGGCTGCCTGCATTATAGATCCTTTTATCAGACCCGGCTCCTTCGAGCCTTGTATGGAAGTGGCCCAGCGCACAAAAGTCAAAACCATATGCCTCAAGTTCAGGGCCGGAGACGGGCCGGAAGGCATCCGTACTGAAAGGCATATCCAATGTGCCATGAATCATAATAATATTAATCCTGGAGTGATCCAGGCTCCCCGAAGGCGGTATATCGCCATATACCCGCGTCCCGTTCGGATGCTCATAAAATATACCCTCCGTTAGAACATGAACGTTGGGAGGCCAGATAAAGTCAGAATAATAAGAACCAGAAACAGCGGGGTCATGATTACCCGGAATCATCAGTACAGAAATATTCGGGATCATTTTGAATTGATCGCAGACATAACGGATCGTGCTTTTTCTGATATAATTATGTTCATAAAGGTCGCCGCAAATAAGCAGTAATTCTGCTCCTTCGTCCCGTGCCGCCTCAACAATCCGTGATAGAGCCAGCTTTAGATCATTCCGTCTCTGTTCCGGCTTTCCATGCATATCAGACAAAGAAGAAAACGGTGCATCCAGATGAAGATCGCCGCACTGGATAAGTTTAATCCTCACGCCCACACCCCCTACGTACATATTACAACATACGCAACGGCATATAAAGCACAATGTGAAAGGCTTATGTCCATACTCTTTGCGCCCAAGGCCTCAAAAAGCTCCTGCGCCTTTTTTGTCAGTATGACATAAGGCTTACCTTTTTCGTCATTGAGAATTTCAATCTGCTTCCATTCAAGGCCATCGGCCAGACCTGTCCCAAGCGCTTTCATGACAGCTTCCTTCGCAGCGAATCTGGCGGCATAGCTTTCAAATTTAGCCTTGTTTCTGTTTTCGCAGTAGCTAATTTCATTATCTGTAAAAACTCTGCCCCTGAAGCTCTCCAGTTCTTGAATAGATGTTTTCAATCGTTCTATTTCAATAATGTCGGTTCCACAATATATTGCCATATTATACTTAATTTAGATCTCCTTTATTTCTCCGTCAATGATACAATAGCTTGTACTCATGACGGGTGTCGTGATCTCCCTGATCATATTCTTCAAAACTAACTGTGTATTGGGAAATACCTTTTTTAAGATCGCTATCTCCCCTTCCCCATGTGTTCTAAGATACCCAAAGAGTGCCTTTCGTTCCTCTTCCACATGCTTGAGTCTTTCCCTTATTGAGAAATAATGCTCCGTTATTTTTTCATACGCAATCATCTGCTGCCTTGACAGCCCTTTTTCACTACCGTAAACTGAAATCTCTGCCTTTGCCCTTACCAGATCCTGTTTTAGTTTTTCACTCTCTGCAGTAATAGCATCAAGTGTTTGCTTCATCGCCCGTCTGTCAAAACCGCTCACACTAATACATGTCCTTTTCTCACCGGGCGATCCGATGATGGACGCCACAACTCTGATTTCCGCTTCAATGTTTCCTCCAATGATCTGCCCTCTTGCTGAATCCAGTATCACTTCCTTAGCTTTGATGTTGCTGTTTAGGCAATAAAATCCGATGTGTACGCTGCCGTCACAGACAATCTTCGTATCTGAAACAAATTTGGTATAGATGTTCCTTCTGCAGTAAATGACTGCCTTGTTATGCCCAGCTATACCACCTTTTATATAAATACTGCCATCACTGCTGATTATATCTTTCACGCCGCCAACGCCATAATCGCTTAAGATCTCAATATCTTTACTGGCAGTGATCGAAAAACCATCCTCTATTGTTCCTTTTACGGTAAGAAATCCGTCAAAATTAATATTTCCTGTCTTAAAGTCTACATTTCCTAAGATTTCAAGATGATTTGAAATGCCAATCCGTTCACCCTCATAATGAACTGCTCCATTAATTCTGGCGTATAGTGTCGTCAGCCCGTCACGGTTTTCTTCCCGAATTGTATTTTTATCGTAGAACAGAGGAAGCTCCTTGCCCTTGACCGGAAGCAGAAAACTACCCTTGACAGTTTTCCCCTGCGTTCCTTCAGTCGGTGCTATCCTCTCTCCCAGCCAGTCTCCCTCGGATACCTTGTTGATTAAATTCAATTCATAATGATCCACATTTCCGTCTTCCTTTGCCTCCGGCTTAGCCTCCTTCATCTCATAAAGATGAATAATGGAATCCATTCCATTGACAGGAGCAATCCCTTCGGCAACCAATATTTTCTTATTGTTGGACAATCCATATAAAAGCACATCATTTTTTATGCCGAAAGTGATACCGTTCCTCTTTAAGGTGTGCAGGATCTCCTTAAAGAGATCAGCCTTTTTTGGGCCATCCAGCTCTGCATCGCTTACGGAAAGTGTTATATAAGCCCTCAACTCATCCTCCGATAGTTCTACTGTTATCCTTTCCCTGCCCTCTGCAAACTTTTCCGGAGGCATGGGAGCATTGACCAGCACGTTACGCACGCTCATGAAACTGGTGATCCTAATGTGGGGATGGTCAGATATCAGCTTATTAAACTGATCCAGGGACATTCCCTTTTTAAAGGAACTTATATAATACCCATCATCTTTTTCGATAATAGCAATATATTCGGATGAATAAATGATATTCTCTTTCATCAATATTCTCCTGTCCAGTTATATACATTGAGAAAAGGATCGAAGCGACATATTTTTTCACATGTATTACTATAGCCTTTCGTTGAACAAATTTTATTCCTCCCTTATCTCAAGTTATTTGTTCAACTTATATGGTATCGTCAGTGATATATTACTAAAAAATATTCGACATTTTTTTGCCTAATCCTCTTTTGACCAAAGGATAGACTGTTAAATGTCCCTGAAAACAAGCGACCCTCGAATTGAATAGGTTACTTCATCAACTCGAAGGCCGTCATACGCATTAACAAAAAAATCTGCTGCACAAAATCATCTTGTTATCTTCTCAGCTTGTTCTTCCGCCTTTCCTCCAAAACAGTATCCAAAGCTTCCGCTTCATTAACTGCGGTTTCGAGCTGCTCCAGCATATCTTCGTTTTCCACACTGGACAATATCTGATGCTTGAACATATTCACCGTACTCTCCATATAGTCCAGCTTCGTTCCTATCCTCTCAAGTTCTTTTTTCTCGTCCTTCAGCCTGGCTATGAGCTTTTCATCCATCTCGATCACCTTCCTGACATCCTCAGCCATTCTGGCATCCTTGGCAAAGCTCACCTTTCTGGTATTGGTATTGATCCTGGCAGATACGGCGCTAACGTCCACGCCACTTAGCTCACGATTTCTGATGCAAAAATTATTCAGCAGCTTCAAATAAGCGATCACCAGATTAAGCGTCTGCTCCGTGATTTTTTCCTTTAAGTAGCTGTGTTCGCCGGTCATAAAGGCATTATAAATATCATTTTTATCCTCCATGACCTTCCTGAGCTTGTAGTTATAAGTATTGTTCGTATTTCTTCTTGCCTCGCTGGAAAGCCGGTTTGCCTGCCGGTTCAATTCGCGGATATTCCGCACCTTTTCCTTCCGGTTGAAATTCTCATGAAACTGCTTGCTCATAAGCGTCTGAATCACAAAACCAATATATACGGCAAAACCGGCCGTCATTGACAGCGAGAACGGAAGTGCATACCCATATCCAAACAATGTCGGAAAAGCTGTCGGATCACTTAATTGAGGTGCCACCATCATTGCTACAGCCAGTATGCCAATATTTCTCACCTTGAATAATGCGCTTAAAAGCAATCTTACTTTCATTTCCTTCAACCACCTGTCCTTGATCGTTCCAATTATTGTGAGACCTTATTTTCAGTCTTTTCCTTCACTTCAAAGCCCTGTTCGCTGCCAAGCATCGCTTCCGCTCTGGCCAGAGCCCTTTCCCTGGCAGAGTTCATATCAAGCCTCTTGAGCTTCAAATCCATGTTAGTGTCGCCAAGGGACTCAACAGCGTTTGCACGGGCTGTCTTTTTGTTGACCAGATTCCTTGCTCTCTCCATACTCTCATTAACACTGCCGACCGTATTGGTCCTGGATGTATATTTAGCATTGACAGAGTTGATATTTTCTCTGAGCTGAGCCATTTTCGCCTGTGATTTTAAGGTCTTCAGCTCGTTGAGCTTGGCTGACATTTCGGATTCAAAGATCTTGTAATCCTCTCTGATCTTTGTCACTTCTGCCATTGCAGTATCATAAGTCGTCTTATGCACTTCATAGGTAGCCTGGTATTCTTCCTCCTGCATCAGCAATTCGACAAGCAGCTCCCTGTCGCCCTGTTTCTGAGCAGCTTCTGCCCTAGCCTTGACCGTGGCTAGATTCTTTTCCGCATTTCTCATCTCGATCTTGATCAGTTCCGCGTTGGTCTGAATCTCAAGTATCTGTTGCTCCGCTTCTTTTCTTGCTCTGTCGATCTGCATTTTTATGTCCTCAAATAACAGCTCGGGATTGTTTTCTTCCATGCCACCCAACAGGCTTCCGAAAAATCCTCTGATCAATGCTCCCAATCTACTGAAAAATCCCATTATCATAGCCTCCTTGTAAAAATTTAGTGCCCATCACCTGTATATCATTAATTTATAATAAATACTGAACGATGTAAAGCGAATTTCCCCCACTCATCTTTCTATGGACAGGTTTTTTGTATCCAGCAAGCCCCTATACTTTTCAGGCAGTAAGTCCTTGTCGTCACATTCCTCGATGGCCAGCATCGTCATAAACTGTATCTGCTGCGTACTTGGCCTGCATTTATCGATGGCTTTGCTGAGTATCTCCGCCGTAAGTGTAGTACCGTCCTTCTCATCCTCATTGGCCAGTTCATAAGCTTTCCTTACAACCGTTTCGATCTCCGCGCCGGTATAATTCTCGGTTCCCTCGGCAAAGGACGTGAAGTCATTAACATCCGTCTCAAATCCGTATTTTTTAATAATAATCCTGAATATGTCGGAACGTTCCTGCGCATCCGGCAGAAGAATCGGAATTTTCTTATCAAACCTCCCTGCCCTTTTCAGCGCAGGATCTATTAGATCCGGTCTATTCGTGGCCGCAATGAAAATAACTTTGCCTCTATTATTTGTATTACCGGTAAACTGTAAAAATTCGCTGAATATATTCCTACTCACACCGCTGTCTCCGCTGTCGCCCCTTTTGAATGCAGTATCAATTTCGTCTACAAATACAATAACCGGATGCTGCGACTGCGCGCCAAGCAAACACTTCTTAAAATTCTTTTCGCTTTCACCAACATATTGCCCGAGTATGCGAGACATATCAATCTTGACGCAGTTAAAGCCACTGGCCTTAGCCAGCGCGTTGACCAAAAGCGTTTTTCCCGTTCCTGAAGGGCCGCAAAGAAGGATTCCCATGGGTACCCTTCGCAGATCCCCTTTCATGATAGGCTTGACAATATTTTTAAGTAAATAATCCTTTGCCTTATCCATTCCTCCAATATTCTCAAAGCTTAATTCCGGATAGATAAATTCAAGTACATCTCCATATTCCTTTTGGAGGACAGAATGCTTCTTTTCCTTGATAAATTCAAAGCTGATCGGTATATCCTCCGCTTCGGACTTCAATTTGATATCCTTGATTGACTTTTTACTAAGCCCCGATGACAGCTTAGCAAATTCGTCCGTGGTAATATTCGTCTTGATCCCGTTATCCTTCAGCAGGTATTCGATATACTCCTTGCGCTGTTGCTCGTTTGGCAATCCTACAAATACCGGCTCGATCCTGTAGGAGGATTTCAGCAGCTCCCGGCTCACATCCGCAAGATTATCCGAAAGCATTAAAATCGTGCTTCCAACAGAAGAAATCTTAGCGTTAACCGACCACTCGCAGATCCAAATGAGTGCAATACGTTCCTCCAGTGTCATACTGGCAATGTCGCCAGACGGGATAATTTTCTCAACATGATCAATGAAAAGTACCATCTTCGTGTTCTTCAGCGCCTTGTCAATATGGGGGAACAGCTTAGACGGCATGGCATTCATCAAATTGTCGGCTTCATTGGCGGTGATGATGTTGAACTCCTTCTCCATCCCCGCATCAAAGAACGTCAGCCCCCTTGAAATATCATAAAAGGCTACAATACCGAAGGACCTCTGCCTGATAAACTCTTCATAGATGTATCTGTCCATGTATCTGTAGTTGTCCACCAGATCACGGACATTGAAATAAAAAAGGAATTCATGAGAAATCCCTGATTTATATTTGCTTAGAAAGCTATCGTACCAAAACTCCCCTGAAGACATGTGATCCCTCCGCTTTGATCTTCTTTTCCTATAATCCAAAGCAAAATTGCATTTTTCGTCCTTGACAATTTTACAATGCACTCAATTATACGGGTATTCCAGCGAATTGTTTGTATTGTTATAAATATTTTCCGAATACTTTGTAAACAATACTTATAATCAAACAAATTCCGGAGGCTCAATTATGGAAGTAACCTTTACCGTTCCCTCGATCTCCTGCAGTATCTGCTCAAGCCGCATTAAAAGTGAACTGGGTTCATTGGAAGGAATCGGGGATATTGATGTGGATTTGAAAGCACAGTCAGTAAAAATAGTATACGATCCGGAGCTTCGTCAGCCCACAGAAATCAAAAGTACAATCACAGGCATGGGATATGAGGTCATATCTTCCTGATGGATCTGATAATCGTCTCCTCCTGATTCTTAATGTGCCTTTGTGCGCATTCCATAGCAGCGGCAGGATCCCTGGATGCTATTGCGTCTAGAATCTCAGTATGCTCCTTGATTAGCTCCCTTGAGCTGCTATAATCCTTAATATATATTACTCTGAACCTCTGCACCTGCTCTCTGAGATTGTTGGATATCTGGATCAGCTTTTCGTTTCTGGAGGAGCGATAGATGACGTCGTGAAATTCTACATCCTTTTTGATTGAGCCTTGCAGATTATCTTTTTCAACATAGTTAATAAACTGTGTAAGTAGATGCCTCAGTTCCTTAATCTCTTCATCGGTAATGCGTGAAGCGGACAGCCTTGTCGCAAGTCCGTCAAGAGTGGCACGGACCTCCAGAACATCCATAATGTCCTTGACGGAAAGGTCCGCAACATGAGCACCTTTCCTCGGAAGCATTTCTACCAGTCCTTCCAGCTCCAGCTTTCTTATCGCCTCCCTGACAGGTGTTCTGCTGACGCCCATTTTATCGGCCAGCTGCACTTCCATCAGCCTTTCACCGGGCTTTAATTCCCCGACGATGATCGCTTCTCTCAGAGTATTAAAAATAACTTCCCGTAATGGTTTGTAATCATTCAAATTTACCTTGGTCAATTTCCCAGCCATTTTGTTACATCTCCCTTGTTCACTATAGAATGCATCCTCAGTCCTGAGGTATCTTGCATGTTTTCGTTAGGAAGCATTGCCATCTGTCGTCTTTTACAAGATCATCATACGCTCTGACTGCAGCACTTGTATCTGAAAATATGCCAAATACAGTCGGTCCGCTTCCGCTCATCATACTGCCAAGCGCTCCTGCCTTCAAAAGGCAATCCTTAGCTTCCTGAACAATGCCATGCCTTGGAACCGTCACCAGCTCCAACACATTTTTCATGTGCTCAGCAATCATGGAAATATTTCCTGATGTCAAAGCACTAATAAGCACTTCCGTATCGGGCCTGTCCCGTTGCATGATTTCTGCCATCTTCAGGTTTCCGTACACCCACGCTGTCGAAACACCGATTTTTGGTTTTACCAGAACAATATCAACCCCGCTGAAATCCCACAGTGGTGTCAACCGATCTCCAATCCCTTCGGCAAGCTTTGTCCCGCCTTCAATGCAGTAGGGGACATCTGCACCAATCTGTCTGCCCAGATCCTTTAGTTCGTTCAGCTCCATACCGGCAAAAAACAGTTGATTCAATCCCCGTAAGACGGCTGCAGCATCTGTACTTCCGCCAGCCAGTCCTGCCGCGATGGGAATACGCTTTTTAATGTTAATCTTTAACCCGCTTTTAATACCACAGTGCTCCATGAGCAGCCTCGCGGCCTTCCATACAGTGTTTCTGCTGTCCATGGGTATCCAATTGTTTTCGCACTCCAGCGTGATCCCGGCATCGTCGGTAGCTTCAATCAATATTCTGTCATGCAGATCAATTGTCTGCATAATCATTCTAAGGTCGTGATAACCATCCTCCCGTTTTCCCAACACATCCAGAGAAAGGTTAATTTTTGCATGTGCAGGTACTTCAAGGACTGACATTCTCCACCTCTTGCCTTTGCCTCTTTTTAACGTATATTATATACAAAGAACATATCCATTACAATACAAAGTGCCCGAAAACTTATTTCCGAGCACTTTATAAATGATTAATTGTAAATAAAAGTACAATCTCAGAGCGTTCTCGGTATGATAATCTGCTCACCTGCCGCCAACCTGGAGGGGTCTTCAAAATCATTATTATTGATCAACTCATCCACCGTAGTGTAATATTTTTTTGCCACTTTCCAAAGTGTATCATCCTGTTGAGCAAAGTAGATCGTCACACTTGGCTGTTGATCCTTTCTCTTATCATCCAAAGGTAGGTCGGAAGCCTTAACAATGGCCGGGATGGCGGTCTGCTTACTGATTCTGGTTTTCAAACCAATAACAAACCGAACTTCGACTTCTTTCGTTGATACTATACTATAACTGCAATGCTCGATGTCCATCTCCACATCCAGCCCCATTCCGGCTTTGGCCCCCTTTACGTCCAGCGTCTGCCGGAAGGGGAATTCACGCTCTGCACAGTATACGGGCTGTTCCTGATTGTCGGCCAGATAAAGAATGTTGGAGATTACTACCCCCTCAATAGCAATACGGTCATCAGCGACCTCACCGCCGGAGAGAGCCAGCTTTCCCATTACGTTGAACATCTCCGAGATGTCGGGCGCATTTTCATCTAAATCGACGGTTTCCTTAAGCGTAATCTGGACATTATTTTCAGATACAAGCTCTGCAAGCTGCACTTGTTCTTTCTCAATACTAACTCTGGAACGCGAACTGTATGCATCCTCAACAAGCTCTATCTCTTTCTTTTCAAAGCATTCGGCATATGCTTTCAACGTTGCTTCACACTTCAAGCGGCGAAGTTCTCCATCCGCGTCTTCATCCGCCTCGCAAGCCAGCTCTCCCAGCTCAAACTCGATGTCGCAGAAAGATTCCTCCCTTACTCCTGGAAGGTCAATATATTGAGTAAAAGGGATCTCATGCTCCATAAACTGGATTGTGCGGACTTCATCATCACCGATATACAGTGTTGTAATACTCAGCTCACCCCCGGCTGCGATCCTGTCTTCTGACAGTTTAATCTCCTTTGAGGTGATTTTAACATCGTTTCGCAGGATTTCCAATATGGCTGGTTTACCTGCAGGTACCTCGAGCATCTCCCCAATGGGGTAGTTAACCTCATTATTACCGATATAGGAGTTAACGCTGGCAGTTTTCTTCAGCACCTGGATACCCTCCAGCCCCTCAAAATCACGTGTTATAAGCTGCTCCGCCTGATTTGTCGTCTTTCCATACAGGCTCAGGATTGCTTTTACATTAACCTTTCTGCTGTTGAGAATATCATATTCTAAATGCTCAATGCCGCACTTCACCCTGCACTGCATCCCCTGCCGTGTATCAGGTATATCCATTGAGTATTGGAAGCCTGATGTCGTGTTAATACTCTTTATTGGATGTTCCAGATCATCAGAGATATACAGGATCTTGTAGCGTACAGTGCCATTGATCAGTATCTTCTCTGAAGCAGCTTCTGCCCTGTTAATCCAAGCATCTCCATCGAGCAGTAATATACGGGCAATATCCGGTTTTACATCCGGTACGATGATATCGCTTTCAACAATAGTTTGGGTCGTATCCTCGCCTATGATCTGATTAAGCCTGACGGCCTCCCTGACTAATTCCAGAGACATAAAAATCCTCCCCTCGCACCTGAATGGCGCAAAACATCCTACTTTGAATGTTTTAAATGCAAATTCGCGCCTGACGGCGCTAAACATTCTCTCTAAATGTATATTGGGAAGACCTGTGAATTATAACGACCTAATTCAAAATAAATTTTTTTGTTTGTAAAAAAAATTTATAACATCAGCGGAGTTTCATCGAGGCCCACTTATAGAAGCGGGCCTCGTTATTACAGAAAAACAACCCGATCATTTGATCGGGTTGTTTTAAGGCTCTTTATTAAGATTTATCCTTATCATCGTGTCAGCTGACGCGTATTTTCTTGTCGTCCTTGCAAATTACAAGCTCAACTGCTTTGGTTAGTATGTCAGTGTAACTGTAAGAAACTCGCCTGGTTGTCTCGTATTCGTTTTCAAACTTGATGATGAAGATGCTCGGATATGAGTTTTCAATTACTCCCTCTTTTATAAATGCCTTTTTTCTTCCCTTATTGGCTTTTAACTGAACTTTCTCGCCAATACAGGTCTCAATATTTCTTTTTATTTGAAACAGGTCACTCTTATCTGCCATTGAATCACCTCATCTTCTGTTTTAGGTATTATATCATAAATAGTACAGCTTGTCAAAAAAATTATATATTATAACAAGGGAAATTTAATTATGTCAAGTGTTTTTTGAAAATTTCGTTAATTTCCAGTTAAAGGTTCGCAAATAAGCGGTTAATGGTATGGCTCTCTGGGATATCCTTCACGGTATTTTCCCCTTGTTTGTATTCCTCCTATTCCAGTCTTACCTGTTATTGTATTTCCGATAACATCCTCCGCGTCAAGAACTTTATCTATACTCGTAAAAGCCACCTTCTGGCATACCCTGACGGGATCCAGCGCATGGATCAGATCTCTAAAGGGAGCGCTTGCGAAGTTGGCTCCCGCATTTATAATCTCCTGGTATAAAGATTGACAGGCTCCCGCGAAGATAACAAGCCCGTCCATATCACTGTTGAACCTTCTTGCTTCCCTGACCGCATCAATAAAGTATTTTGAATTTCTATACGAAGCTACGTTTGTATAGCTGTCGTCCCCTTTTATAAATCCGTCATGGCCTGTTAAAACAAGTATGTCAGGCCTGTGTTCCTTCAATAAAGCTGCAACATTCCTTGCCTGATCTTTTTCAGGAACAAAACGCCCGACAACATTAATCGCCAATTTTCTGTATTCACCAAGACAGCTGTCCAGATAATCCTTATCTCCGTCTATATGGAGTACTGTACCGGGTCTTTTTATGATATCCGTTTCTTCATTAGTGGTATCTCTAAAAAAAGCTTTTTTTCGATATCCTCTGTATCGCGGCATGTAAAAGTCAGCTGTATATTTCGCCATATTCGCTTCACCGGCACTTCGACTCTCAACCAATCTACAGCAATTATCCCTGTATTCTCTCACCTTGCTGTCCGGCTGAACCTCGAGATCAGTCTCAGGTGCATCCGCCTCTATTCTGTAGCTGATTCCCTTTAATGTAATGATCTTTTCTCCGCCGACTTCTCTGATGTCTGCAACCTTGAAAAAGATATCATAGCCATATGATTTTCTGGCAACGATATCTCCGATCTTCAATTCACTCATTAACTCACCACCATCATCGTTCCGGCTTTCTACTGATCTCTATACGATCAGTAACTCCTATAACATAATATGTAAACCTGGAAAGATGTGTCCCTTGAAATGGCGTAAATCAGAGGAAAGATGACTGATATCTTTTAATAAATTTTTCAAATGGGTCTATCTCATCAATTACTTCCTGAAGCCTCAAGATAAAACTTCGTTCCGACCAGCTTCGTCTGCTGTTGTAATAGCGATTGACCACCCTCCAGAATTTCTGCGGGAATTGCAGAATGATCCCCATTACGGACAATTCCTCGCCGCTGAGCTGCTCGACCGAATTATAGCATTGCAGGATCAGTTCCGTCTTTGATATATCCCAATCACATTTGCGCATCTTACGCCTGATGAAGTTCGCGATATCATAAATACGAAGCTCATAACAGCAGTAATCAAAATTAATGACATGCTCTTTTTCTCCCTCCATAATAATGTTATGGTGGGTATAATCATGGTGGCAAAAAAGCTTTTCCTCCCTGGCCCTGTCGACCAGAGCCGCATAGCTAGAGGAAGCAAGCTGCTCCACTGTCCTTGCTCCAGTTTCAATAAAATAATCCGAGTATTGGACAAATATTTCGTCAAATCGGGTTTTCCCTTTTCTGGCTTGTTTCCTCATCTTCCTGATATCATCAAGCCGTTTCTCGAAATAAATCGGCATTTTACCAAGCTCGTCTTGAATTTTGCAACCTTCCGGCGCCTGATAGCCGCGAGAAGCCATATGCATTTGCGCCAATAGTGTTGCAGCTCTTTTGATGTCATTGTCATTGTCAAAACTACTTTCTCGCCCATCTATATAATCAACCAATGTATAACAGGAATTATTAAAGTTGAAATACGGCTCACCTGACAGCGTACATAAGTATTTGTCCACTCTGGTAAAATCCTTTTGCACCAGATGCTCCTTTGCCCCATGGACAAATTTTATTCTTTCCTCAGAAAAAGGTATCCTTCTTAGCACCTTGCGTCCGCCTGACGTAACAGCCATGGACATATCTTTGTATGGAAACAGATTTCTGACTTCCAGGCCGTAATTGACCGCAATTTCTCTTTCCATTCCCTGCATGGCATACCTCCGGCTATTTCTCAGATGCGAAACAGTAAAGTATATGCCGGTTATGACCATGGTAGAAGTAAATCAGTAAGTGATTTAAACTGTGCAATAGAACAGGTCTGATTGCTTATCAAGTAAGGCTCGTTACATGAAAAGAGGACGGTTCTCCTTGTCAGAAAACCGTCCCCCTGTGTAAAACTCTATAGTTATTTAGCCCTGAGCCATCTTCCTGTAAATCTCGTAGCGTTCCTTTGCACTCTTTTCTGCTTCTTCGAACAGAGTCTCTGCTCTGCCAGGGAATGTCCTTGTCAGTGAGGAATACCTTACCTCGTTCATGATGAAGTCCTTATAAGAGGCACTTGGCTCCTTCGAGTCCAGAATGAACGGGTTCTTGCCTTCCTCCTTCAGAAGCGGATTGTATCTGTACAGGTGCCAATAGCCGGCTTCAACCGCATATTTTTCCTGAAGCTGTGATTTTCCCATACCCATTTTGATTCCATGGTTGATACATGGTGAATAAGCAATAACAAGTGATGGTCCGGGATACTTCTCAGCTTCGATCAATGCCTTGATCAACTGATTCTGATTTGCTCCCATGGCGACCTGTGCAACGTACACATATCCGTAGGAAATTGCAATCATGCCAAGGTCCTTTTTCTTAACGGTCTTGCCAGACGCAGCAAACTGTGCAACTGCCCCTGTAGGTGTAGCCTTCGATGACTGTCCGCCGGTATTTGAATATACTTCTGTGTCAAACACAAGCACATTTACATCTTCGTTCGACGCAAGAACATGATCAAGTCCACCGAAGCCTATGTCATAAGCCCATCCGTCTCCGCCAAAAATCCACTGCGATTTTTTCACAAGGAATTCACTATTATCGAGAATCTCTTCAAAAATCGCTTTCGTTTCAGCATCTACGGCATTCTTGGCAATGCAGCTCTTAAGCTCAGCTTTGATCAGAGCAGTTGCCTTCTTTGAACCTTCGGCATCGTTCATGCTTTCAATCCAGCTTGTAATAGCAGCCTTAGCACCCTCAGGCAAATTCTTTTCCAATGCTTTTCTGCAGCTATTTTCCAGTCCTTTTCTGATCTGGCCAACTCCGAGATACATACCATATCCGAACTCAGCGTTGTCCTCAAACAAGGAGTTTGCCCAGGACGGTCCGCATCCATTTTTGTTTGCACAATATGGCATGGACGGCGCGCTGCCTCCCCAAATTGAAGAACAGCCTGTTGCATTAGCAATCATCATCCTGTCACCAAACAACTGCGTGATCAGTTTTGAATAAGGAGTTTCGCCACAGCCGGCACATGCGCCAGAGAATTCAAACAGTGGCTCCTCAAACTGGCTGCCCTTAACAGATGTAGAGCCGAGGGGATTCTTGGGCTTGATCGTCATGGCATAATCCCAGTTCTTATTTTCCGCCAATTGAGTCTCAATCGGCTTCATGATCAACGCCTTTTCCTTGGAAGGACATACATTTGCACAACTGCCGCAGCCTGCGCAGTCGAGTACAGATACCTGGATCCTGAAGTTTAGATCCTCAAAACCCTTTCCGATAGCCTGCTTCGAAGCAAAGCTTTCCGGTGCGTTTGCAACCTCCTCCTTATCCAGAAGGAACGGTCTGACAACACCATGCGGGCAAACATAAGAGCACTGGTTACACTGGATGCAATTATCAATCTGCCATTCGGGAACGTCAACCGCGATTCCTCTCTTTTCATATCTGGAGGTACCTGCCGGGAACGTGCCGTCTTCCATGCCAACAAATGTGCTGACAGGAAGCTTATCTCCAAGCTGGTTATTCATCGGGATAAGAACCTTGCTGATAAATTCGGGGATATCCTTTGTTTCAGTCCTGACATCTTCAGCATTAGCCCAAGCAGCAGGAACATCAATCTTTCTCAATGCTTCAATACCTTTGTCAACCGCAAGGTAATTCATGTTTACGATCTTGTCGCCCTTGCTCCCGTAGGTCTTCAGAATAGCATCCTTCATATACTTGACAGCATCGTCAAGAGGTATAATGTTGGCAAGCTTGAAGAAGGCTGACTGCATAATCATGTTGATCCTGCTTCCAAGGCCGATTTCCTTGCCTATGGATACAGCATCCAGGGTATAAAATTGAATATTGTTTTTTGCAATATATTTCTTAACGGCTGCAGGAAGCTTCTCTTCCAGTTCCTCCAATGTCCAGCCGCAATTAAGCAGGAAGGTTCCGTTATTTTTCAGATCCTGAACCATTTCAAATTTATCAATATAGGACGGGTTATGACATGCGACAAAGTCCGCCTTGTTGATCAGATAGGTCGAATGGATCGGCTTTCTGCCAAATCTCAGATGCGAGATTGTTACACCGCCAGACTTCTTTGAGTCATATGCAAAATATGCCTGGGCAAACATATCAGTATGATCGCCTATGATCTTGATAGAGTTCTTGTTAGCGCCAACCGTACCATCTGAGCCGAACCCCCAGAATTTACAGCTGATCGTCCCCTCAGGAGTTGTATTGATTTCTTCACCCAAATCAAGGGAAAGATTTGTAACATCGTCAACAATACCTATGGTAAAGTGGTTCTTCGGGACGTCTTGATTCAGATTGTTGTAAACAGCGACGATTTGTGCAGGCGTCGTATCTTTAGAACCAAGTCCATAACGGCCTGCAATGATTACAGGCATTTTCCCATTCTCATAAAGTGCAGTGCAGACGTCCTGATACAACGGTTCTCCAAGAGCTCCCGGTTCCTTCGTCCTGTCGAGAACAGCAATCTTCTTTACTGAATCCGGAATAGCCTTCAGGAAATGTTTTGCTGAGAAGGGCCTGTACAGGCGAACCTTGATTAAGCCGACTTTTTCACCTTTAGACATTAGATAGTCGATCGTCTCATCGATCGTTTCACATACAGACCCCATAGCAACGATAACTCTATCTGCATCCGGCGCTCCATAATAGTTGAACAGACCGTAATTTTTTCCAGTAAGCTCATTGATCTTATTGATGTATTCCTCAACGATTTCCGGCAATGCATCATAATATCCATTGCAAGCCTCGCGTGCCTGGAAGAAAACATCAGGATTCTGTGCGGTTCCCCTGACAGTTGGGCGTTCCGGGTTCAATGCTCTTTTTCTGAACGCTCTGATGGCATCATAATCAACCAGCTTTGCAAGCTCATCATATTCAAGTGTCTCTATCTTTTGCAGTTCATGGGATGTTCTGAAACCATCAAAGAAATTGATGAACGGAACTCTTCCTTTAATAGCGCTCAGATGCGCGACTGCAGCCAGATCCATAACCTCCTGGACGCTGTTCTGTGCTAAAAGCGCAGCACCAGTTTGACGACAGGCCATTACGTCAGAATGATCTCCGAATATTGACAATGCATGGCTGGCAACCGCCCTTGCACTTACGTGAAATACGCCCGGAAGAAGTTCTCCAGCAATTTTGTACAGATTTGGTATCATCAGCAGCAAGCCCTGAGATGCTGTAAATGTGGTGGTCAGTGCGCCTGCTGTAAGAGAACCGTGTACTGTTCCCGCGGCGCCTGCCTCAGATTGCATTTCTACTACTCTTACCTCCTGGCCGAAAATATTCTTTCTGCCATTAGCCGACCATTCATCTACACATTCTGCCATGACAGATGAAGGTGTGATTGGATAAATACCCGCAACGTCGGTAAAAGCATATGCTATATGAGCCGCAGCGGTATTACCATCCATGGTTTTCATGTTTCTTCCCATCTTATTTATCTCCCCTTTACTGTTTCCCCTTCAATTTTTAATGCAGCTTGTTTTTCTTTCTGAAATATCTATGATGCAGAAAAAGATTTGCAGCATGAGCATATATCCGGGGTTCAATATGCTTTCAGGCTCAAAAAGTATTTTGTATACAAAAAAGCCTTGATTTGATTATATTTTAACATTATTAGAGTGTTTTGTGAAGCTCATCATATAGAAAAATATTCTTATAATTAAAAAAATACTCAGCTGATCCCGAATATCAATTTAAGGAGAACAAGCAGAATGAAGCCAGGTACGCCAAGCGTCCCGACAATGAAAGCTGTATAAATATTTAATGCGATATGAAATCCAAAAAGGCCGCCAATCCAGTTAACCAACAGTATGGCAGCCGCTCCGAGCAATGCGTTTACAACCAGCTTCAACACCACCTTGAGCGGCGCCAAAAGCAGTCTTCCGAGTATAAGCAACAATATAATGCCTACCGCATAGGCTACGATTACGCCAAAATCTATCGCCATATCTTCACACCATAAACATAATGTACATAGTATTTATACTTGTACCATCAGACAAATATGACTCTACTTTCAAATGTAGCGGGAAAGGCCCTTTTCCTTGGCGAGTCTGACAAAATATGCATATCTTGATTCACAAGCCTTAAGCTTGTACGTACAATAGTCGACCAGCATTTCCTCATGTACATGATCAAAGTTGGAGTTAGCCTCAATCCATTCGTCTTGCGCATGTTGCACGGCATTCAGAATCTCCTGTTCTTCCTCTGTTAACTCTGCACGGACGGGAACTCCTGGCAGCAGCTTCTTCCAAGATCTTTTTGTCCTGAGCGTGCTGCTTTCTCTCTGATGTTTATATTCTGCAACTTCACTTTTCATTCTTCGCACCTTCTTATAGAATTTACCAATTTACTATAAGTATAGGCACAAAAAACCAGTTATATACCTTTGCCGTCAAGCCATTGAAGCACGGCATTTGTAGTTATATATCTGAATTTTCCCCAGTCCTGCCATTTTCCCTTCAACTCATACAGAGAACGCACGGTCTGTCCGAGTCCGTCCCGATCTACTTCCCTTATACCGCTGATTTCATCGTCGCTTGCATCTACAAGCAGTCTGCCGCCGGTCTCGTTCACTATAAAAACGTAAGAGTAAAACATCACATGCTCCTCTTCAAACTCAAACCGAATTCTGATCACGCCGGCAAAAGCTCTGATCTGAACCTCAAGGCCCAGCTCCTCTCTGACCTCACGGAATACAGCCTCCAAAATATCTTCCCCATGGCCGACTCCGCCGGTTGGAATTCTGTAAGTATCCTTAGGATAATCGGCGCAAGTGACTGTGATGACCTTTCCATTTGGCCTGATGACACAAAAGACGACTTCAGCTCTTCTATCCCGCTGGATCATGTTTCTAATCCTGTTGAAGTACCCCGCAGTGGAATATCTGATGGTTACGTCCTTTATTTGAGAATCTGTCCCAAGTTTTTCACATATGTAGTAATACTCTGCTTCATTAAATAAATTCATATATTAAAATCCTTTCAATATCATTCTAATCCATTTTGCGCTCTGTTTCCATAACTGTATTGAAACTATGAAATAAAAGTAATGAAAACTTAATATTAATCCTGTATAATGATTTGTGTCACATGAAACAAATGTGGTAATAAATAAGTCTATTAAGTACCTAAATTGTTGAAAAAAATATAATTCGAGGTGTTGATATACATGGAGCCTGAAGTTCAAATCCGCAGAATACGAAACAAAAAGTATAACATTGCATTAATTATTTCACTTTCTTTTATAGTTTTAATGATCATATCCGCATCGGTATTCACTTACCTGACTTTGAACAATGACACCATATACAAGGGAGTGTCCGTTGGCTCGATTGACGCTTCCGGGTTGAGCAGGCAGCAGCTTAAGAGCGCGCTTGATGCAAAATATAATACCCCCGATGATGGGATCGGCATTACCCTTAAAGCATCGGATACAGAGAGATCGTTGACCTTCGCTGAATTGAATTTAGAGTATGGCATTGATTCAGCCGTGGAGAATGCGTATGCTGTCGGCCGCACAGGAAATATCTTCGAGCGGCTGTATGATATCGCAATGGCTGGAATTAAAGGTACAGACATAAGCGTTACACAATCCTTTGACGAGGAGAAGATGAATGCTTTCGTAGACCAGTTTTCAGATCTGATGTTAAAAAGCGTAAAAGAAGGCTCACTTTTAATATCTGACGAGAAGGTGATCCTCCGTTCGGGAAGACATGGAGAGCATATCGACAAATCGGAAACCGTTAAACTGGTCACAAGCCTGATAAATAGCGGCAAGAGCGGTGTTGTGACTCCGGAAGTCATTATTACCAAACCAGCCGGACTCAATGCGGACGAACTCTATAAACAGATTATCAGTGAACCGTCCGACGCATCATACAAGGTAGAAAATAATGAACTAGTTTTATTCCCGCACTCAGTAGGAAGAACCATTGACAAGAAAAAGCTTGAAGAAATTGTAAACGAGTTAAACCAAACTGAATATAAGGAGCAACTCCTTCCGGTTTCTATTTTGATGCCATCTGTCACTTCTGATATGGCCACTTCCATGCTATTTAGGGACGAGCTTGCTTCAGCCGCCACCTCGTTCAGCACCGGCACGGTGAATGGCCAGAACCGAAAATTTAACATGCAGCTTGCTGTCAAAAATATTGATCAATTAATTCTGTTGCCCGGTGAGGAGTTTTCGTACAACAAGGTCGTTGGTCCACGGGATGTAGAGCATGGTTATAAGACTGCTCATGTCTATATCCGAGGTAGAATAGAGGACGGTATTGGCGGAGGAATCTGCCAGGTTTCCAGCACCATGTACAACGCAGTTCTGACAGCGGATCTTGAGGTCTCCGAGCGCAGGAATCACTCCTTCACAGTAGGTTATGTGCCTTTAGGCCAGGATGCTACAGCATTTTACGGAGGTACGGATTTCAGATTTGTCAATTCAACGAAATGGCCTATTAAACTGCTTGCACAAGTAAGTGGAAATAAAATATTCTTCTCCATAATGGGAACCAATGAAAATCCCGGGAAGACCGTCATTATCAGCAATAAGATTCTTTCAAAAACGCCATTTACGGTCTCTACCACGATAGATCCTACCCTGCCTTCGGGAACAACCAGGGAACTGCAGGAAGGTTTGGATGGCTATGTAGTAGAAACCTTCAAAACAATTAAGATAGACGGAAAGGTGATTTCCCAGAAAAAGCTGCACACCAGCAGGTACAATCCCTGCACGCAGATACTGGTAGTTGGACCGAGCCCGGCCGACAGTGTTAATCCACCTGTTGTTCCACCTGTTGTTCCAGAACAGCCGGTTACAGATCCCATAGTCGATCCTGAAATCCTTGACGAAGGTGACCCATATACCGGTACTGCGCCTGAAGAGACTGAACCTGCGGACACGGTGCCGACGGATACAGCTCAGGAAGACACGGCATCCGTGGGCACGGGATCTACTGAGTCCAGCCAAGAATAAAACTGACCCGAATCGCATTTTTGTATATCCGGTGTCAGCGATTTGATGATCCCCTCATTACTGTCTTCAAGAAAACAGTGGATAAAATGCCCTATCCGGAATCATTCGGACAATAGCCTCAATTAATATGCTTCTATATTACTGGCGCCGCTGTTCCTTAAAATAGACGTGATTCTGTTGACCTTGTCTTCATCTGTCTTCATACTAAAGAGTACTTTGCCACGCCGCACATCACTTTCATACTGCCTGCTTTTACTCTCAGGTATGCCAAGATCAATTAATCCGCCGACTACGCCACCGGTAACTGCTCCGGAAAGTAACCCTGTGATGGGTCCGGCTGCCGCTATAATCCCCAGACCCGGAATTATCATGCTTCCGGCTCCAATTAGCAAGCCTGCAATACCACCAAGAACCCCGCCTGAAATAACTCCGTCAGATATATTGTCATTCACACCCGCCGGATTGCCTGAAACCCCTGTGCGTCCTGTTGCAATAGGACCGCCTGTCTCGACACCTGATGTACGGTTGTTATCACTGTTCCCGCTGAAAAACGAAGGCTTATCTGTTTCGCTCATTCCTCCGTAAGAGGCCTGGTCATATGGATCTCCAGTTTCGCCATGTTTTGCGATAATCGAAATGTCGTCCGTACGCAAACCTTGTTCCTTAATCCTGCGAGCCGCCATCTCTGCGTGGTCCTGATTCTCAAACAATCCTACTACTGTCTTTGACATATACTGTCCTCCTATTTTTCTGCAAAGTGATTTGATAAAAGCTCATTGTTGATATCATTTCAAAATAGCAGGTATATTATACAGCGGACTCAGCAGTAAAGCATAAATACGGTGTTCCTGAATATGATTTTTTATTATATAATAGATAGATAAACTTCAGGGGGTTAAAAATGCAATCAAAAGGCAGTATGCTAATATTTATGGCAATACTGGCGTTCCCGGTCGTCGCTATCTCAACGAATCATCATTTGTTTTTCGGGGTCTTTTCGGCAATTGTATTGGCTGTATCCTTCAGATATCTTTATTTTTTACTTGTTGGAGATAAATTTGCCGATCAACAGCCTTATGAAGATCTTGAGGCTGAGCTTGAGGAATTGGCAGACATAGATCTGAAGGTGGTTGGGGCAGGCCTGAGTATCAGCTTTAACCTGCTTGTCATCCTCTATTTACTATACTGCGCATTTTATCTGGATACGCTTGTACTGAAGGGCGTTACTGCATTTGCAATATTTCTTCAAATATACTTTATCATAAAGAAAGCAGATTTTCAGAAAAAAACCTATGATAAAAACCGGAACCGGCCTCAAATCCTTTTATCAAGCCTGTCCAATATCGTTGTCGTCGTATTTACTGTACTTAACAAGATTTTGCTGCTGATATGAACTACCATACTTCAAGCACACTGTTAATTAAGAAGGATATTTCCTCTATCGACATATAGGTCGATTGAAGCCCCGCCCCCGTTTACATCTCCATAGACTTCATTATCAGGTCCTGTTTCCAGAGATTTCTCAATCGGCTCCATGTTATTTTTGATACGTCCTTTGGTCGTTTTCGCTATTAGAGAATATCCTGTCTTCCGCGGCAGCGTAACCAGGATATCACCTGCCGAAGATTTTAAACTGTATATCCCATTGTCGTCAATGCTATTCAAATCTGCCGATACTGTACCGGTCGAGGCATAAAGCACCGTGCCGCTCTCCAGAATAGATTTAGTTACCGTAAGGCTTCCGGAGGAAATATTACAATTGAGCTTTCCCTCCGCCCGTTTAATGACCGTCTCTCCTGCCAAGGATGTCAAATCAATGGCGCCCTTCGCCTCGGTAATCATAATATCTCCTTTGCCACAATCAAATGTGCTGTACCCGGCGATATTCTCCAACCACATGTCACCATTGTCAAGTGAAGCATTGATTTTATTTGAACTGCAATGGTCTACACGGATCAGCCCTTTAACTACAGACAGATCCACACTGGACATTTCCTCAAGACCTGATAGGGTAATCATTGCATTCTCTGCATCCACATCTATTGTTGTAATTGTTTCAGGTACAATAAGCTCCATATCGACAGTACATCTATATAAAGGTTTTATCTCCTCTTCCTCTTTGGCATCCGTTATAGTAACGGTTTTTGCAGATTCTTGAGCATCGGTACTTGAATCAGCGTTTGCATCGGCTTTCAAATATGCGTTGTGGTCTATTGTTACACTCATAAAAGTGGTTTCCACATTACTGTTAATATTTTTCAAAAGCTCATTGAGCTGGTCTCTGGATGCAGGTCCTTTCAGACTTGTCTTTTCAATAAGCTGAAGCTTCTGCTGACCACCGCGCGTGATCTTTACACTACCTTTTTGTATGTTTATTTTCAGCCTTGTCTGCGTACTGATATCCACATCGGTCACTGTATCTTTCTCCACAGTCGGACCAATAGCAGGCTTACCATCCGAATAACTCGAGCCAATACCGTCTTCAGCAATGATCACACCGGTTTTCGCCGGTCTGGCGCAACCGGTTTGGAGCACTGTCATACTTAATGTACATAGTATGGCAAACAAGTGCACGGGGAGTGCAAAATTACCTCCAAAAAATCCCGACTTTCTTTTCAATATCTTACCATCCCTTCTCAATCATTCTGCGCACTCTGACGTCCGAAATGTTAAAGGCATACAAGTCCCTTAGAATATAGGGCGCTTTTTTCTTGCGTTCATCTGTTTTTATAGTATCCCATAAGATTATGATTTGCAATCAAGTCCATTCACATTGAAAGAGTCATACATCAATCTGATCTATGTAGATATGCTTTGATAATGCCGTTTTTCATAAAAAAAGAATGCATCATTCGAACTATATGGTGCATTCTAAAGGTATTTTAGACCATAATAAAGTGTACCCTTTGTCAAGGACAAAATGAGTTTTTGATTTCAATTCATAAATAATTATTCCGGCGGCCGTTGAGCCATCATCCCAGAGTTTCGGAGCCAGGTTTCCGCTTTATTCCACGAT
>JAEYON010000021.1 GCA_023411645.1 Bacillota bacterium
TTAAATCCCTCTTTATATAAAAGGATTCCTATTGGAATCAGCATAAGAGCAAGAATAATATTCGCCACAAGGGATCCCACACTAATATTCCATCCGGCCCGGTATGCCATAAGGTAGCCGAACTCAAGCCCGACAATTGTAATACCAAGCACAAAACTCGTCCAGTTCACATCTTTAAATGACTGAAAAAACCCTTTGTCGGTCTTGTAAAAATGAAATGCGATAAATGATAACACAGCTGCGGTTAAATATGTAATAAATAATGCTGAAAAGGGGTTCGTCTTTTCAGGCGTTGATTTCTGGCATACATTATAGAAAATATTCGATGCCACGATTAAAATTATTGAAAACACATACATGAACATGACTGAGCCCCCTAATCAAGGTACATTGAATATATAATTACTTAATTTAACACATTAGTGTGTTAGCGTCAAAGTTATATGATAATATTATAGGGGACGCTTTTCAACTTCACGAAAACTGAAAGGAACAGATTTAATGCAGATATTGGTCGATGCGGACGCCTGCCCTGTAAAGGATATCATTGTCAGGATTGCAAAACAGTATAAACTTCCTGTAACCATGCTGATCGATACCAGCCATGAGCTGGAGGACGGATATAGTACAGTCATTACCGTTGATAAAGCCAGAGACAGTGTGGACATTGCGCTGATTAATCTTGTCAAAGCTGATGATATAGTAGTTACGCAGGATTATGGGGTTGCGGCAATGGCATTGGGGAAAAAGGCGCGGGCAATCAACCAAAATGGCTTGATTTACTCCGACAAGAATATCGACAGGCTTTTATTTGAACGGCATTTGGGGCAGAAGGTGCGCAGAGCAGGCGGCAGGACTCCAAACGTCAAAAAGCGTACAAAGGAAGATGACGAGCGCTTTGAAAAGGCTTTTATAGCCTCATCAAAGGAAGCTCTTTTTAAGAATAGTTCGCTACCTGGTAAGCCCTACCTGGTAAGCCCTACCGGGTAAGCCCTACCGGGTAAGCCCTACCGGGTAAAATACTTTACTACACTGTTGGCAAGGCTCTTAGCAAGCTTTGTCTGCTCTTTGTCATCGACTAGCAATTCGAATTCATTCGGATTTGGGATAAATCCGTTCTCGATAAGCACTGACGGAGTCCACGTTCCCCTTACCACATAGAAGTTTGCCCAGCGTACGCCTTTGTTAACGCGGCCGATTTGTGTAGCTCCGGACAAAAGCGCCTGAGATAAGGACTCAGCAAGGGCTTCCTTGTAATAGACTGAAAATCCTGCTATTTTTGAAATATCTACATTATCAGCCATACTGTTGCCATGGATGGATATAAACAGGTCCGGCCTGGCGCTTCTTGATGCGGTTAGCCTTGCAGACAGAGATAATGTCGTGTCAGTTGTACGGGTCATAAGCACCTTGGCACCCAGACGTTCTAATTCAGTTCGTAACTTGAGCGCAGTATTCAGGTTTATCCTTTTCTCCGCATAATTGCTTCCCAACGGTCCGATTGCCCCGGTATCATCACCTCCGTGACCCGGATCAAGCATGATTACTATATCTTTGAGAGGTTTGTCGCCTGCAGATACCTTAACAGGACGTTTTATATGCAGAATAATTCCGCTTGCAGTTTTTTCAATGTAGTACCCCTCAATTGATTCACCCGGCTTTAGCTCCAGGACATATTGTCCAGAATCGCTGTTTTTGTTAAAGGTAACTGATTTGAACATGGAGCCGGATGGTAATAAAGGCACCTTGCCTGATACGGCAGCCGATATATTGACTGTAAGCTTTGAGCTTTTAAAACTGGCTATTGCAGCAAGGGAGGAAGGATAATCCAATTTGAGCATATCCCACTTCTTACCTACGGTATAGGTGGCGGAAGTAACATTAGGTTTTAGCTGCGCTTTTGAGGAATAAGTTGTAACACTCGTTTTCCTGACCCAAAGGCCAGATGAGAGTCTGGCAAAGTCTCCTGTCATTCCTGTCACATAATCAACCATTCCCTTGCGAAGCTCATAGGCCGCGCCGTTTGAGGTGTTTGTCGATTCGTAGGTGTCGATGTCCTCTTTAATAATCTCTGCATAAAATGGAGATCCACTCAATATTACCCCAATAGTGGCGGGGGCTTTGCGCGTTGTTATCGTACCATTGTAATCCATAGTGTATGAAGGTGTTCCAAGATCAATATTACGGGGTGTACCAGTAAATGAAGGAATCGTATATGTGTAGGTGAATTTGGCCGGGTACAGCCCGCCCATTGTCGATGCAGTTTTCATTGTATAGGTTTTGCCATTTAGCTTGACGGTTACCTTCGCACCGGCGGGAGCTGTGCAGGCCAGTGTAATTTTCTCACCCGGCATCCTGTATTCCTGAGCTTGGGGGAAAACGGAGGTCGCAGTTATATCCGCTTTCGCCATTTTTTGGGCTGGCGATGATTCGGTTGATCGGTTGATGACTCTTGTAACATAGGAGCCGTCCTGTGAGAAGGTAAATGTGTTGGTTCCATTGGCAAGTGTTACCAGAATGCCAAAGTAGCCTTTGCTTGAGCGGCTTTCAACAAGTTTTCCGTTCAGGTAAAGAGGCTTGCTTGGGTCGGATGCGCCGTTCAGATAATACTGGCTGTAACTGGTTTTAATATCCGCGGACGGTCTTGTAACAGTGACCGGAATGGCCGCGACCTTGCCGTCAATCCTCTCATATGCTGCTTTAATAGTTGCACCCAGGGAAGGATAGTTTGCCAGGGAGGTATAATTGTAAAACATGCTGCCTTTAACCTCCGGATAATTACGGTTCAGCCACATCTGCTTTTCAATTTCTGCAACGCCATACCAGGGGCTTTTTGGGTCTGAATTACCGGCTTTGTATAACGCATGCCCAATATACAGATCAACCGAGGTATCCTTTACCACATCTACCCACCATGTCAGCAATTTGCCGTAATCAGCAACTGAATATCCGATGTTCCAATAAATCTGGGGAGTTATGTAATCAATGATCCCATCCTTTACCCACTTTCTCGAATCTGCATAGTGGTCATAATAGGATTCAAGACCTCTTGTATCGCTGCCCAGAGAATGCGAAGCCTTGTTTGCCCATATACCAAAGGGGCTTATACCAAAGCGAATATCCTTGTCGGCTGCCTTGATAGCTTTGTACACCTCAGAAATGAGGGTATTCACATTTGACCTGCGCCAATCGCCAATATTCTTATAGTCCTTGCCGTAGGTAGCAAAGGTCTTTGAGTCGTCGAATTCTCTTCCGGGATAGAAATAATCGTCAAAGTGAATGCCATCGATATCGTAATTATTGACAAGCTCCAATATGCTGTCCTTGATAAGTTTGCGCACCTCTGGTATTCCGGGGTTGAAGTAGAGGTTCTTGTCGGAATATCTTACGACCCAGTTGGGATTCTTACGCGCGGGGTGGTTTGAAGCAAGCGAAGCAAGAGTTGGAGCAGGCTCGGATGCGGTTTTTTTGGTGATTCTGTACGGGTTGATCCAAGCGTGCAGCTCGATACCACGTTTATGCGCCTCTGTGATCCAGAAAGCAAGAGGATCAAAGGCATCTGCAGGTGCTTTTCCCTGAGTGCCTGTCAGGAACTTGGACCAGGGGAAATAATTTGATTTGTATAATGCGTCTGCCGTTGGCCTCACCTGCAAAAAGACGGCGTTAAATCCGGTTTTTTTAGCTTCGTCCAATATTTTCAACGCTTCTGCTTTTAAAACAGACGGATCGGTTGTGGGTTTGGTGGGATAATCAATATTTACAACAGATGCGACCCACATTCCGCGCATTTCCTCCTGCGCAGATGATTTGGCAGCAGATTCTGCGGAAGATGCGGTTGGTTTGGCACTCACCGGAGTAAAGGATAGGGACTGCATAAAAATCAATATAAAAATAATTATTTTAAGTAAATATTTCATCATTTGCTCCTTAAAGACTATATTATTATATATATCGACATATTATTTCTGTAAATGTTCCCACAATCCCTGTTGGTTTAACATTTATTAAACTTTTGTAACGTAATGGTAACAATACAGCATAAACAAATCTCTTCCAAGGCACATAGGGCAAATTGACTTGTGCTAAATGTCTGTCTGGATCACACAAGACCGTTGAACTTCCGACAACTCGGGAACACTTGAAATTCCGCCGAGTTTAGTTGTAGATAGGGCTGCTGTAGTGCAGGCAAAGCGGACTATATTAAACAGTTCGACCTCACAAAGGTCTTTGGGGGATTTCCCGCTGTTTAAGATACCATACATTGCGCTTCCTCCGAAAATATCGCCGGCACCGGTGGTGTCTGTCACACAGATATTCTGCAGGCTCGGCACATAGCCGCTGACGGTGCGATTTGAGAAATAGCAGCCGTCTTTACCGCAGGTGACAAAGACCAGTTGTACAGGATTGTTTGCCAGAATTTCTTTGGCGCTCTTCTCCGGATCAAGGCCGTAAAGGAGCTTAGCTTCTGTGTCGCTGATTTTTAACACATCTGTTTGTGCAATGCCCCAGAGCATTTGCTTTTTCGCCTCTGCCAGATCGCCCCAAAGCGGCTCGCGTAGGTTAGGATCAAAAGAGACAAGCTTTCCCGCTTTTTTCGCATACTCAACCAGCATACGGTGGGATGCGCGTGAAGGCTCATTTGTCATTCCAACTGTTCCAAAGTGTATTACAGCCGTCTGATCTACAAGAGAATAAGAATCAGTGTCCGCTTTAAGTAACGTATCTGCTCCGGGCTTTCGGGCGAATGAAAATTCTCTCTCGCCATTGGAATCAAGAGTGACGAAAGCCATTGTTGTAAACGCCTCACGGGTTACAGACACGCCTGTAGTTGAGATGCCGATGTCCCGGACAGTGTTGCAGAGCAGATGGCCGAAGGCATCATCGCCGACACAGGCCAGTAGAGCCGTTTTCTTTCCATATTTCGCAAGGGGCGCCAGGAAATTTGCGGGAGCTCCGCCAGGATGGGCCGCCATGACCGGATAACCGTCTGCTTGGGTATGATCAGTTGTAAAATCGATTAGAAGTTCGCCAATTGCCAGTACATCATAGTTCATTTTGAGCACCTTTCTTTAGCAGTATTTTTCTGTTTTCATTATACATTCAGAAAATTGGGCTGTAAACTTAATGACGGTATTTCAGATAGTCGCGGCGGATTAGAAATATTTTATTGTATCAACTTTCCTTAAGTTCAGATCATGTGTATAATTATTAGTTGTATGCCGGTTCTTTCGGCGTGAAGAATTATATGAAGCGAGGTAATAAGGATGGAACATAATTTTCGAAAACGGGCTCAGGAACTTGTGGCAAGTATGACTTTGGAGGAGGCTGCATCACAGCTGCGATATGATGCGCCTTCGATCACGCGTTTGGGTATACCATCCTACAATTGGTGGAACGAAGCATTGCATGGAGTCGCGCGGGCAGGAACTTCAACGGTGTTTCCACAGGCAATCGGGATGGCCGCTATGTTTGATCCGGAATTTTTACGCAAGATCGCCGAAGTAATATCCACTGAGACAAGGGCAAGATACAACATGCAATCAGCACTTGAGGATCGTGATATATATAAAGGGCTCACAGTTTGGTCACCGAATATAAACATTTTCCGGGATCCTCGCTGGGGACGGGGACACGAAACTTATGGAGAAGATCCTTTTTTGACTAAAACACTTGGAATAGCCTTTATTAACGGGCTGCAGGGGGAATCGAAATACCTTAAAACAGCGGCCTGTGCCAAACACTTTGCCGTCCACTCCGGACCTGAGGAGCTTCGCCATAGCTTTGATGCCAGAGCTTCTGCGAAGGATATGGAAGAAACTTATCTTCCGGCCTTCAAGGCTGCTGTGATGGAGGCAAATGTCGAATCGGTTATGGGCGCATATAACCGCACAAACGGCGAACCTTGCTGCGGCAGCAAGTCGCTTCTTGTTGATCTTCTTCGAGGCCAATGGGGCTTCGAGGGTCATGTTGTCTCTGATTGCTGGGCTATCAGGGACTTTCATGAGCATCACGGAGTAACAAAGACTGCAGAAGAATCTGCTGCTCTTGCCATTAACAATGGATGCGACCTTAATTGCGGCAACACCTATATTCACATGCTCATTGCACATAAGGAAGGTCTGGTAAGCGAGGAAACGATTCGAACGTCTGCCTCACGCTTGTTTACGACCAGGATGAAACTTGGAATGTTTGATAAGGACTGTGAATACGATAATATCACATTTGAGGAAAATGACACCGAAGCTCATCGTCAACTCTCCGCAGAGGCGGCCAGGCGATCGGCAGTGCTGTTGAAAAACAATTGCATTCTTCCGCTTGATCAATCCAAATTAAAACGCATTGCTGTAATTGGGCCAACGGCGAACTCACGCAAAGTACTCGAAGGCAATTACTGCGGAACAGCTTCGGAGTATATTACGAATCTGGAGGGTATCCGCGAGGCAGCCGGAGAAGACATCCGAATCTTTTATTCGGTCGGCTGTGATCTGTTCAGAGATCGGGTGGAGCCACTTGCAATGCCAAATGACCGTATAAGTGAGGCAAAAGGCTGCGCGGCTGCAAGTGATGTGGTCATCCTATGCCTGGGACTGGACGCAAGTATAGAAGGGGAACAGGGTGATACAGGCAACAGCAATGCATCCGGAGACAAAGATAATCTTTTGCTGCCAAAACCGCAGCGGATTTTATTAAATGAAGTACTGTCCGTTGGCAAGCCGGTCATACTTGTGCTTAACAGCGGCAGTGCGCTTGACATTGGCGATGCGGCGGATAGCTGTGCTGCTGTTTTACAGTGCTGGTACAGCGGCGCCCAGGGAGGACGCGCACTTGGGGAAATCCTGTTTGGCCGGTGTAATCCATCCGGAAAGCTGCCTGTTACTTTCTATCGTGATGGCACACTGCCGGATTTTGAGGATTACAGTATGAGCGGGAGAACATACCGTTATCTGGATCAGGAACCGCTGTATCCTTTTGGATATGGGTTGTCATATACCTCATTTAGGTTTGATGACTTAAGCATCAATGCATATGAGAGCGGCAAGCCTTTGTGCGGGACAGTCACTGTAACGAATGATGGTGCTTATGACGGCGCTGAAGTGACTGAGTTCTACATAAAAAATCATGTTGAAGAAAACGCGGTGAATCCCAAAAATGCCGTTGTGAGCGACAGGATTGGAGAGCAGCCGCATTATTCATTGTGCGGTATGCAGAGGATGTTCCTGAAAGCAGGTGAAAGCAGGACGCTGCATTTTGAAATAGCACCGGAAGGTTTTGAAACAGTGCTGGAAGACGGGACGAGGACGATACTGTCCGGCAGCTACTCTCTCTTTGTGGGAGGAAGCCAGCCTGACAGCCGCAGCGTGAAACTAACCGGAAAACAGCCGCTTTGTGCTTCGGTTCAGATTGAATGAGGAGAGAATTGGGGGCTGCTGATACCTAGCCGCAATAAAATCTGGAGGAGAATGTAAAAAAAATCTGGAGGAGAATGTAAAAATTTCTTGACTTATCATTTTGTATGGATTAAGATAAATGCTGTGAGTTATCACAAATCTAAGAATAGGAGGCAGGAAGATGTTAAAAATCAAAAATAAAGCGTTTTGCGCTACCACTGTTAAAATGCATAGAACAGGCAATATTATTGTATCTGATAACCCTGCCTTACTCACCGGTATCATCTGACAGATTAGTTGTATACTGAAACGAGAAGGTCGCGGGTTATGCCTGCGGCCTTTATTTATTCCGGAAAGGCCGAGGCGTGTACTTCGGCCTTTGTTTGGGTTTGCGGCAAAATGTAAAATGGACGGTTGAGTTTGGCTTGTATATGGGCTAAGGGGGAATTCTTTTGAAACGACTATTAAAATTAATGAAAAAGCAATGGCTGACCTACACCATAGCAATGATAGCACTGCTTGCATCTATCTCACTGGATATGTTTAACCCTCGTCTTGTAGGAGAAATCATCGACAGAGTAATAATAAGCGGAGAAATGGATTACCTTCGACCTGCATTGATGGCACTGTTGGCAATCACAATCGGCCGTGCGGTTCTGGGTTATACCAAGGAATATGGGTTCGACATTTCAAGCTCAAAGGTCATTGTGGACCTGAGGAAGAATCTGTTTGACCACATACAAAAGCAGTCGTTCTCATTTTTTGACGAGAACAACACAGGAGAGCTGATGTCTCGTATCAAGGAAGATACAGAGAATATCATGAACGCTATTTGTTACGGTGCGATGCTGTTTCTGGAGCAGGTTGTCTATTTTATCATTGCCTCCGTTATCCTTTTTACAATCAACTGGAAACTGACATTAATCAGTCTGGTGACAATGCCCATCATTGAGTATGTGGTGTTCAAACTGGAAAAGCAAGTTGGGATGACGTATGGGAAAATCAGTGATCAAAGGGCACTTCTCAATACGACAGCGGAACAAAACATTTCCGGTGTGAGGGTAGTTAAGGCATTCGGAAGAGAAAAACACGAGATCCAGAAGTTTCTCCGGCAAAATGAGGAGAATTACAGGATCAATCTTGAGCAGGCAATGGCCATGGCAAAGTACAACCCGCCCATCGAGTTTTTGTCAAATCTGGTGCTCGTTCTGGTAGTCAGCTTCGGAGGATATTTTGTCATCGGAGAAGAAATGACACTTGGGACGCTCGTTGCATTCAGCCATTATATTTTCATGCTGATATGGCCGATGCGCATGATGGGATGGCTGACAAATCTTCTTGCGCAGTGTACTGCCTCCATAAAGAAAGTGGAAAAGATATTCAATGAAGAGCCGGCAATAAAAAATTGCGAGGCTCCGATTGCACCCGTTGAGTTTCGCGGGCATGTGGAATTCAGGAATGTCAGCTTCGATTTTTCCGGTGCAACCGTACTGAAGGATGTCTGCATCGATGCAAGACCCGGCAGTACGATAGCGATTATGGGTATCACTGGCGCGGGAAAAAGTTCGCTTGTGAACCTAATTGGCAGGTATTATGATTGCTCGGCCGGGAAGGTGTGCTTTGACGGCAATGATGTAAAGGAAATGGATTTATTTCTGCTCAGGAAAAATGTATCGGTTGTCATGCAGGAAACCTTCCTGTTTTCCGACACCATTGAAGAAAATATCCGGTTTGGTACTGAAGGTGTTTCCGAAGATGAGTTTATGGCAGCTTGCAGAGATTCAATGGTGGATGAGTTTGTATCACAGCTCCCGGATGGCTACCAAACTGTCATAGGTGAGCGAGGGATTGGGCTTTCCGGCGGCCAGAAGCAGAGGATATCCATAGCAAGGGCTCTGGTCAGGAAAGCGAGCGTACTGGTGATGGATGACTCTACATCCGCATTGGACATGGAAACGGAATATGCAATACAGAAGGCCATGGAGCGCAGGAAGGGCATTACGCGGTTTATCATCGCACATAGGGTATCCGCGGTAAAAAATGCTGATGAGATCCTCTGCTTTGACGGCGGGAGAATAGTCGAACGGGGCACTCATCAGGAGCTTCTAAACCAGAGAGGATATTATTATGACACATATTGCGAGCAGTACCGCGACTTCGTGGATGCGCTTGAAAAAGAGGTGGTATAATGCCAATCAATAATTTTAAAGATGATGAGAAATTAGAACAAAGTTTAAACATAACAATAGTAAAAAGACTTCTGGCATACCTGAAGCCATATGGCGGCGCAGTTGTCAAGACTTTGGCGCTCATGCTGACTGCCATTGCGGTCGAGCTTTTTAACCCCTATTTTATGAAGCTGGGGATTGATAAGTATATCAAAATGGGAGACTGGCAAAATCTGTTGATTCTTGGCGGGATTATGATACTGGCTAATGCGCTGGCAATGATATGCTCGCGCTTCAGAATCATTATCATGGGTAAAGTATCAAACAGCATCTTAACGACGATACGTCAACAGTTGTATACACATATCCAGAAGCTGTCCTTTTCATTTTTTGATAACAGGCCGACGGGAAAAATACTTGCACGTATTATCGGTGATGTTAATTCACTTAACGATTTGTTCACCAACAGTGTTACCAGTTTGATCCCTGAGCTTATAAAAATCGCTTCGGTTATTGTGATAATGATGGTAATGAACTACAGGCTTGCTTTAGTTGCTCTGGCGACGCTTCCTGTTATGATGCTGGTTATGTTCACAGTTTCTATAGTATCAAGGAAGAGATGGCAGGTATTTAGGAAAAAGGCTTCAAACCTGAATGCATTCACTCACGAAGACTTTTCCGGGATTAGGGTCGTGCAGAGCTTTGCCGCAGAAAAGAATACATCTGCTATGTTCCTTAAGCTATGCAATGACTGGAGAAAGGCCTTTGTCAGGGCAGTACGAATGAACGACTTCTTCTGGCCTACTGTAGAAATGTCGTGGGGTGTTGGGACGATTCTTGTCTTTTGGCTTGGAGCGACCCTGATTGAAACAAATACGATTACTCCGGGCCTGCTTGTGGCGTTTACAAGCTATGTATCAATGTTCTGGCAACCGATAATGAACATCAGCAATTTCTATAATCAGCTTGTCACCAATATGTCGGGAGCGGAAAGAATTTTTGAGATCCTTGACATAGAACCGGACATCAAGGACAGACTCAACTCAACAGTTATGCCTAAAATCCGGGGAGACGTTTCTTTCCGAAATGTAACTTTTGGGTATGATGAGGGCCAGCAGGTGCTAAAGAATGTCAGCTTTGATGTGAAAGCAGGTCAGACAATTGCGCTTGTCGGATCGACGGGAGCCGGCAAAACAACAGTTGTAAATCTGATCAGCAGGTTTTATGAAGTCACTGCCGGAAGTGTGCTGATAGATGGATTCAATCTGAACAATGTTACATTGGAGAGCCTAAGGAGTCAGATTGGCTTGATGCCTCAGGATACATTCCTGTTTTCGACTACAATAAAGGAGAATCTGCGTTATGGCAAGCTCGACGCGACGGACGAGGAGATCATTGCAGCGGCGAAAGCAGTGTCGGCTCACGACTTTATAATGAGGCTGGAGAAGGGGTACGATACTGACGTAAATGAAAGAGGAACCAGGCTATCGGCTGGACAGCGGCAATTGATTGCCTTTGCCAGAACACTGCTTGCAAATCCACGTATCTTGATACTTGATGAAGCAACGGCAAGCATCGATACGCATACAGAGCGTTTGGTACAGCAGGGTATTAAAAAACTTCTGCAGGGGAGGACCTCCTTTGTAATTGCCCACAGGCTTTCGACGATACGCAATGCCGACTGGATTATGGTAGTGGAAGACGGCGGGATAGTTGAGAGAGGCACCCATGAGGAGCTCATCCGCCTCCAGGGTCAGTATTATAACCTGTATACATCACAGTTCAAGTTCTTAAACGATGAGGAGGCAGTTTAGGGCAATCGGCGTGAAATTCTGTTTTGAATGATTATAAAATGCAACCGGGGGTATTATAGTATCATGACACGTAACAGTAAATAAACCCACTCGTTAGAATAAAGCAGTGAGTTAAAAGTGGTATGAGGGGGAGAGGTTTATGGTGCTAAAAAATAAAAGTGAGTTTTTGAAGAAAAGCACGGTAACACTGGATGAGATATATGACATACTATCATCATTGCCCGCACTGCCTCTGGATGAATTGCCTTGTGACAAGACAGCTCTAGTTATAATCGATATGATAAATGGTTTTGCCAGAGAGGGCACACTCCAAAGTCCCAGGGTAGAGGCATTGATACCCTCTATTGCAGCTCTGTCGAAGGAATGTGGCAGGAGGGAGATTGCCAGGCTGGCTTTTGCGGATAATCATACACAAGCATCTCCCGAGTTTGATTCATACCCGGCTCATTGTCTTGCAGGTACTTCAGAGAGTGAAATAGTAGATGAGCTGAAGTCTATAGGAGGCTATCAGCTCATACCCAAGAACTCAACGAATGGATTTTTAGAGGATGAGTTTTCACAATGGATAAAGCATAACAGTCACATCAGAAACTTTATCGTGGCAGGTGATTGTACGGACATTTGTATTCAACAATTCGCAGTAACGTTAAAGACCTGGTTTAACATGAAAAATGAACCGTCTCGCATCGTAGTTCCGATAAATCTGGTCGACACATATGATTTAGGACTGCACGACGCTGACCTGCTCAATGTGTCAGTGTTATTCAGCATGCAGGTAAGTGGGATTGAACTGGTATCGCATATCAGATTTGATTGATAGGATAAGTAATGCAGGGATTGAGAGACAGTGATTGTAAGTGATCAATTCTGGAGGGGTTTCTTTGAACAATGTAAATTTAACTATGCTGACGGACTTTTATGAGATCACGATGGCTAATGGCTACCTGTACAATGGTCTTAAAGACAAAATTGCCTATTTTGATATGTTTTTCAGAAAAGTGCCTGACGATGGTGGGTTCGCGATTATGGCAGGGATTGAACAGTTTATTGATTATGTAAGGAATATAAGCTTCGAGGAACGGGATTTGGAGTATTTGCGAAGCAAAGGCCAATTTTCGGAGGATTTCATTGAATACTTGAAGAGTTTTCAGTTTACCTGCGATGTGTGGGCTATTCCCGAAGGCACGCCGATTTTCCCGAATGAGCCGATAGTAACAGTCAGAGGTCCTGTCATTGAAGCACAGTTTATTGAAACAATGCTTTTGCTGACAATTAATCACCAAAGTTTGATTGCGACAAAGGCGAACAGGATTGTTCGCGCGGCTGAAGGCAGAGCGGTCATGGAGTTTGGCTCCCGACGGGCACAAGGAAGCAGCGGCGCTGTTGACGGAGCACGGGCGGCGTTTATCGGCGGATGCGCAGGGACCTCATGTACAATGGCAGACCGGGATTATGGCATACCCGCGCTTGGTACCATGGCTCACAGCTGGATCCAGATGTTCCCCACCGAGCTTGAGTCCTTTAAGGCATATGCAAGAACATACCCGTCCAATTGTACACTTCTGGTTGATACATATAATGTTTTAAAGTCAGGCGTACCTAATGCTATCACGGCCTTCAATGAAGAGTTGGTGCCAAGGGGATTCAGGCCAAAGGGTATCAGAATCGACTCCGGCGACATTACCTACCTATCAACGAGGGCAAGAAAGATGCTTGACGAGGCCGGGTTTGAGGATTGTGCCATCGTTGCGTCAAATTCGCTTGATGAATATATCATACAGAATATTCTTGTACAAGGCGCAAAGGTCGACCTTTTTGGGGTAGGCGAGAGGCTTATCACTTCGAGGTCCGAGCCTGTGTTTGGCGGAGTATATAAATTGAGCGCCATTGAGGAAAATGGCCAAATTATCCCGAAGATTAAACTAAGCGAAAATGTCGGTAAGATCACGAACCCAGGATTCAAACAGGTATGGAGGCTTTTTAACAAAAGGGACGGGAAGGCCATAGCCGATGTGATCACACTGAATGATGAAATAATAAACGAAAACGAGCCATATGAGCTTTTTGATCCTGAGTTTACCTGGAAAAGAAAGACGGTATCGAATTTCTATGCAAAAAAACTTATGACCCAACTGTTCTCAAATGGTAAATGTGTTTATAAGAGTCCCAAAATAACTGACATACGGGACTTTTGTCTTAAACAGGTAGAATCACTGTGGGACGAGGTGAAACGATTTGAGAATCCTCATGAATATTATGTGGATCTGTCCCAGCCCTTGTGGGATTTAAAGGACAAACTTCTTTATGAGTTTTCGATTAAATAATTTACTCAGTAGAGACGAGTCGTGACGAACTGTGATATTATATATTTAAATATGTATGAATCAAGGGGGAGGCATGAGCATGTCATTTTTTAAGGAGTTCAAGGAATTTGCAGTTAAAGGAAATGTAATAGATTTGGCAGTCGGCGTCATAATTGGCGGTGCTTTCGGTAAGATAGTCACTTCGCTTGTAAATGATGTTGTTATGCCTGTAATTACTCTGATAACAGGCAATGAGAGCTTTGAAAACCTTTTTATCGCTTTGGACGGGAAGAAGTATGATACAATAGCGGATGCGCAGGCGGTAGGCATAGCAACACTGAATTACGGAATGTTCATTTCAAATGTGGTTGATTTTCTGATCATTGCCTTTGTTATATTTATCTTTGTCAGACAGATCAACCGATTTAAGAAAAAACCGGCGCCGGCTCCTGTAACAACAAAGGATTGCCCTTATTGCCGCACCAGCATTCATCAGGAGGCAACAAAATGCCCGAACTGTACATCCGACTTATCATAAAGTATTTGCCGGTAGAAGACCGCAATGACTAAGGAGCGCAAAACATGGGCTTTTATGAGCAAATAGCGCCTTACTATGACTATATCTTTCCTGCGGGAGATGAGCAGCTTAAATTTTTACAAAAAGCGGCGGGTCTCCCGCCGAAAAGAATACTTGATGTTGCTTGCGGCTCCGGCGTATATTCGGTTGAGCTAGCACAATTAGGATACGAAGTGTGGGCGACTGACATAGATGCCGAAATGGTGCGCCTTGCCGGACAAAAGGGAATCGATAACAATGTTGAGATCAAAGCATTTACCTCAGACATGCGGCAACTGGACCAGCATATAGACGAGCAGTTTGATTGTATCTTCTGCATAGGAAACTCAATCGTGCATATTGGCAGTGCCGAATCCATATTATCTGCGGTTTTGCAGATGAAGAACCGGCTTGCCCTTGACGGAAAGCTACTGCTGCAGATCATTAATTTTGATCGTGTTCTTGCTAAAGGAGTAACCTCGTTGCCTACGATTTATAATCAAGAAATCAACCTCGAATTTCAGAGGAATTATATCAGAGATGACAACAGGGGATTGATTTATTTTGACACAGTCTTAACTGTGAACAAGGACAATGAGCAAAACAGGTTTAAAAACCGGGTCGAGTTGTTCCCATTATTAGCCTTATCACTAAAAGAAATATTGACCAAAGCGGGGTTTCGTACAATCAATTTTTACGGCGGCTTCAATCAAGAGCCCTATATACCGGAGGAATCATTCCTGTTAGTAACAGAGGCGTTCTGATTTGGGGACGGTTTTCAATAGTGTAAAGGAGAGACGTTATTTAATGATAGAGATTCATAAGGTGAAGGACAAAAAAGAAATGGATTTGGTCCATGAGATTAGACGCGAAGTATTCATAAATGAGCAGGGAGTTCCTGAGGAGTTGGAAATGGATGAATTGGATCAGGAGGCTGTTCATGTTTTAGCTTATGTAGATGGTATCCCTGCCGGCTGTGGTAGAATGATAATTGATGGGGATTATGCCAAGATCGGCAGGGTTGCGGTCAAAAAAAATATGCGCAGAAACGGGATTGGCACAGGAATATGCAAATTATTAATTGCGTTAGCAGAAGATAGTTGCATAAATAGCATTTTTGTTAATGCCCAGCTCTCAGCAGTGAATTTCTACACCAGCCTAGGATTTGAAGGAGAAGGCGGCACTTTTTTCGAAGCGGGTATTGAACATGTTAAAATGGTGAAAGCACTGCACCATCCGTGCTGATTGTGACAACATTCCACGGGATCATTTTCCCGCTGTCTACCAATGCATTTTTAACAGCGTTTACTATGCCGCCGCAGCAAGGGACTTCCATACGAAGGACTGTTACACTCTTAATATTATGGCTTGCAAGAATCTGTGCCAGCTTCTTTGAGTAATCAACCTCATCCAGTTTTGGACATCCGATCAGAGTTATTTTACCCTTCATGAAGTCATTATGAATGTTTGCATACGCAAAGGCTGTGCAATCAGCTGCAATCAACAGATGAGCGTTGTTGAAATATGGTGCATTTACCGGGACAAGCTTAATCTGGCAAGGCCATTGACCAAGCTGTGATTCTGGCCTTGCAGCAGTTATACCTGTCTGAGGCTGAGAGCTTGATGCTACCGGATTATCAATCTTTTCTCTGCTGATGACGCGTGCACGTGAGCCAGGACATCCGCAGCTTAACTGTGTTGGTGCTGCGGGAGCATTCTCCGGCAAAGGGACGTTTCTTTCTTCCATAAGGGTATTTTTTCCCATGCGTTCTTTTACCGCTTCTTCATCAAAATCTGCAGCTTCTCTTTCCTCAATGGTTATTGCACCCGTTGGACATTCAGGCAGACAGTTGCCTAATCCATCACAATAGATATCAGAAATTAGCTTTGCCTTTCCTTCAACTAATTGCAGTGCGCTTTCGTGACATGCATTTATACACAGCCCGCAGCCATTACATTTTTCCTCGTTAATTTTTATTATTTTTCTTATCATATACATTTCTCCTTGCAACATTTATTTACGCTGTCTCAATTGTAGTGTAAAAGCATGATTAATTCGGTAACTAATGTTACGAATAATAAATAATGTGCAATGTTGAGAAATGTCTCATGTTCTAAATAATGCCACTAGGCTCAATTGGATGAGTCTTAACCATAGCTTCTGTCGGCGACATGAAAACCGCTGCTTCGCCATCCTGCACAAGCTGCATATCACCGAGTATACTATCTGCAACGGCCTGGCTGACATGTGCGACGGTAATCAGCAATACGACTTCTTTTTCAGGCTGCAATTCTATATTTAATATAGGTAATAAAACCTCCTGCTGCTTATCCGTGCCTCTTCCGTGTATTATTGTAGCTCCTTTAGCACCTGATTGCCGCGCAACATCAACCACCTTTTCAGCAAATCCTCTGTTTACAATCACCACGATGCAGTCATGCTGTATGTTGATCTCCTCAGTCAAATGAGAGGTAACAATACTCTTTTTTTCAATTGAAGGGTATACAACAACTTTCTTATGTTTAAACACAGTTCCAAGTATCATGATAGAAAGAACAGGAGCCATGGCTATCATTGCAATAACGCCAAACCCGTCAACCAGCACATCGGCGGTATCAATAACAGTAGCCGCACCTTGTGCGAATGCAAGAACAAAGGTGGCAGCCATAGGCCCCGACGCAACTCCACCTGCATCATAAGCAATTCCCACAAAAACCGGATCAGACCTAAATGATAGCAATACGGCAATGGCAAAACCCGGTAGGAGGAAATACCAGAGCTTTACCTCCGGAACGACAATTCTTACCATTGAAAGAGCAATTGCAATACCGACGCCTAATGAAAGGGTCATTCTTATCAAATTAAGAGGTATATGTCCTCCGGTGACTTCTTCAATTTGTTCGCCAAGTACATGTACTGCGGGTTCAACAAGAACAACTATAAGACCCATTAGAAAGGCTATTCCAATCAATACCCAATGGCCCATTTCAGCAAGTTCCATACCAATAATTCGCCCCATGTCCATAAATCCGGAGTTTACGGCTGTAAGAAATATTGCAAGCCCCAGCAGAGTTAAGGCAAGTCCCTTTATTATTCCAAAGAGCTCATCCTTATGTAATCTAAATTTGCTAAAATTAAAAATAAAGAACAGAACTGCTATAGGCAAAAGAGCAAAAAGTGATTCCATGAGGATTCCCGGGAACTCGTGTATTATCGGTCTGAAAATGCCTTCAGCAACAATGTATTCGCCAACATCTCCCTGTATATTTTTCTGTCCCGAAATGATGGACATCAGCATAACGGCCAGAATAGGTCCTGCACTCATGACGCCAACAAGTCCAAAGGAATTCTCCTCAGAGCTCTTTCCGCCCTTTGTTTTGGAAAGCCCCAACGATATTGCAAGGACGAAGGGAGTAGTTAGGGCGCCTGTGGTTGCGCCGGATGCGTCAAAGGAAATAGCAAGAAATTCCTCTGACACAAGAAAAGCCAATATAAATAGAATTCCGTATGTTATTGCCATAAATACATTGTATGGCGGTTTATCACGCAGCAGCCTGAAAACACCAAGTGAAATCAATACTCCCACACCTATTGACACCAGGTATACAATGATAGATGCATTCATAGTGCCTCCGGACGCAGCCTCAACCTGAGAGCCAAGGATAAGCAAATCAGGTTCCGCGACGGTTACGAGAAAGCCCAAAAGGAAACTGAGAACTGCAATTTTAAGCGGTGATCTTGAAGTGGCCACTTCTCGGGACATGTGCTCGCCGATTGGGTTCATAGCCAAATCAACACCCCATAAAAAAATTGACAATCCGACAAGGAGCATCACGCTGCCGAGAAGGAAGCGTATAATAACGTCTGCTTCAACATCAACTATAGTGAAGCAGAGTACCAGCACTAATATCATAACCGGCAATAATGTCCGGGCGACTTCTTTTGTTTTGTCTATTAGCAAAGTCATGACGGCACCTCCCTGCACCCTTCAGACCTGTTTTCATACAGACCGGTCGCCCGGCTCACAGGAAGAGTAAAGATAATGCCGTTCCCAGCTTTCCCCAACTCAAGATCAAAAAATATCTTTTCTCTGATCATAGAAACTTTTTCTTTTGGTGTGATAATCATTACAATATCTTTTTGGGGTTCTATCACCAATGGGAAATAAAAATCTGTCGGAATTCCGGCTCCACGGCCATGGATAAGGGTTCCGCCTCTTGCTCCCGCAGCTCTTGACGCCTTTATGCAATCGTTACTGCGTCCCTTATCCACGATGGTTATTATACAAAAGTATGGGACGTCGATATCATCAGGCTGACTTTCATTCTCTTCTCCAAGCGGCTGAAGAGGCCAACGCTTGAAGGGTATTGAAAAAGCGATTCCTTTATTTCTCTTGCATAGCATAAATTCTTCGTTAAGTTTTTCATGTAATTTATCGCAAAGCGCGTTTGATGAGGATATCAGAAGAATTTCTTTGTGCATCTCTGTCAGACCAAGCTTGTCTGAAAGCCTGTTTTGCACTGTACCTTCACCAAGGAAGATCGTACCCCCAGTCGCACCGCATTCTTTAGCTTTACGTAATACAGCATTAGCTTTGCCTCTGCTTACGATAACAAAAAACATTGTGTCTATGATTATCACTCCCTGATGTATATTTTTCTGGCTTAAAAAGATTGTTATTTCATGTAAAGATAAAATAATCAGTGCGGTCCGGAGTAAAAACGCCTTCCGGACGCTATTTTGACTCTTTTATAATAACACAAAATAGCCTTTGCGGCAACCAAATCAGGGCATATTTCCTAGACAAGTATAAAAGGTCATGAAAAATCACAGATGTTTGAATTAATAACCACAAATCATGAACGTATGAGGTCAGCTTTTCAACAAAGTTCGTAGATATTTTGATATCTTTGATGCCCCGTTATATTTTATGAACGATTACTATCGAATATGACTACTATTCAACGGCTTACTCGCCGTCCTGCCCGAGTGCTCCGGCTGCTTCTATGGGCTTTATGCATTCAAGTGCAGGGCCCTCGATGATATCGCCTGTGTACGTGAATCTGGATCCGTGGCAGGGACAGTCCCATGATAATTCGGCTGAGTTCCATTTCAACTCACAGCCAATATGTGTACATGTAGTACTGACAAAATGCAGCTCCCCGTTCATGTCTTTGTACATTCCAAGCTTGTATCCGTCGACTTCGGTTATTACGGCTTCTCCTTTTTCAACATGATCCGTACCTTCAGGGATATTGAGTTTGCCTTTAACATAATTTTTTGCTACATCAGCATTTTCCACAATGAAATTCTTTGCCGATGCCACAGGTGTGAACCGTGATGGATTGTATACCGGCTCCCATGGATTCTCTTCCTTCAGTATCAAGTCAGATATGATCATTGCGGCAGCGGTACCATTGGAAATGCCCCATTTTTCAAAGCCTGTAGCAAGATAAATCTTATTTTTCCCGGAAGTCATTTGTCCGACTATTGGTATTTCGTCCATGGATGTGTAATCCTGTGCCGACCATCTATAAGGTATATCAATAACATCAAAATATTGCTGCGCATAATCCCGTATGATTTCGTAATGTTGATGAAGATTGGCGCCGTGCCCGGTTTTATGATTTTCTCCCCCTATAAGCAAAAGACTGTCGTCGCCGGTTGTGTGCAAGCGAAGTGTTCGTGAAGGACTTTCTGCATTAATGTACATCCCTTCCGGGAAACTGCTGTTAATGTGCATTCCCAGCAAATAAGCCCGTTCCGGATACAGTCTTGTGAAGTAAAGACCGGGTTTATCATAAAAAGGATAGCGTGTAGCTTGTACTACACTGTCTGCTCGGATTTTTTTTCCGCTGTCAGTTACTACTATGTGCGGTTCACCTTCCTCAATATCAACGACACGGGTATTTTCGAAAATATGGCAGTCCTCTCCTTCAATAGCTGATGCCAACGCCAGAAGATATTTGCGTGGATGAAACTGAGCCTGATCAGAAAATTTCATCGCCCCCTTTATTGCAAAAGGGAGATCAAGCTTTTCCACATATTCTGCGGGGAGCTTTAATTTAATGGCGGCATTGGTTTCGTCTTCAATCTTTTTAACATAAGTATCATCCTGGGTGAATACATAGGCAGGAGTTCTTAGAAAATCGCAATCAATGTTTTTATCTTCTATGATATTTGAAATCAGATCTATGGCAGCCTGGTTGGCAAATGCATACTGCTGGGCCTTTTCCTCACCTACTGCATTAATCATTTTTGAGTACTTTAATGAGTGCTGGGAAGTTATTTTGGCGGTTGTGTGCCCGGATACACCTTTAACTATGCGGTTTGAGTCAATGACAGCCACTCGTATTCCGCTGCTTTTAAGAAGGTATGCGGTGGTCAATCCTGTGATACCTCCGCCGATTATGGCAACATCCACATCAAGGTCATTTTCTACCTTTGGATAATCGGTATCCGAAGTTGTAGCAATCCAATAGGATATCGGCTGGTCAGTAAATTTATTCTTATGGCTGAGGTCCTTGCTCATATAAATTCCTCCAATATATGCACTTAACAAATTTACTCTTATGATTTGTTAACAAAGAATATTTCATACAGAAAAATCTCCCGGGTATGTATGTTGTAAAGGTAATTCGTGCTGGCGCACTCAACATACTGGCTGGTCGATGATTGTGTCAACAAAAAAAACTGCCCGTTGAGGCAGTTCCTAAATGTCTTTTAAATGGCATGTATCGTGTTTAGGTTATATTATTACTAATGTCATCCTGATCGTACATTTTATCTAACTCTTTGCGGATGCTTCTGATTGCGCCGTAAACATATACTGAGGCAATGGCATAAAACACAATCCATAAAAAGGGTATCTGGATGGATACGAGACTTGGCGCCGTACATATCAGCAAAGGCAGTGTCATGGAATAAACGCTGATTTTAAATATGTTCCGGAAGCTAAGACTCGTTTTCAGCGCTGAATTAATGATAAGTCCGATCAGACTGATGATAAGTGCACTGATAAACTTACCACAGACAAAGCCTATTACAAACAGGATAATCATAAATACTCCGACAGGCTTCATGAGAGGGAGTGCTTGTGCGATATCGTCCCGTGTCAGTTCAAGTCCCTGGAATGCGCTGAGATTTGATATAGACTTATTTGCATAGTTTTTTTGAATTATTTTATCACTTGTTATCAAAATTACGATATCATATTCGGGGAGAATTTTATCCTCCGCATCCGGTGAGGTGTCTATAACGATAGGATATGCACCGTCATCCAAAATGATCGGCATTTTTCCGTTGACCTGCAATTTACCGTTAGCAAATGTAAAATCGGGTATTACAGTATCATAGTTGGCAATGAGATCATCGACGATCCTGTCAAATTGTATCCCCGCCGGGATGAAAACCGCCAGGGAAATAAGGAACGACAGCAGCAGCAGATATGCTACAGCTTTGCCGACGCCCTGCCTGAGAAATAGTCTATACCTGGCGAAACTGGTGATGCTATAGTAGAATCGCGTAAAAATGTTGACTTTTGTCTCGTTCATATTATCCTCCCGAAAATTACGTACTATCGGCAAACACACAAAAATCCAAAAAACATCCACTTCATTATACACTTATCATATCAGCGAATCAATTTGAAAAAATAACAGAAGTATATTATGATTAATTTTGTTAAGATAGGAGGAGCGAATGTCAAAGATGCACTTGATCGCCACCTGCGTTTTCGGACTCGAAGCAGTTGTGGCAAGAGAATTGAACTGGCTGGGGTACACAGATCAGCAGGTGGAAAACGGCAGAGTTACCTTTGCCGGAGATGAGCTGGCCATTTGCCGGACGAATATCTGGCTGCGGTGTGCGGAACGTATATTAGTGAAGGTAGGAGAGTTCAAGGCGCTTACCTTTGATGAATTGTTTGAGGGTACCAAAGCACTGCCATGGGGGGATTGGCTGCCGGAGAATGCAGAATTTCCTGTGGATGGGAAATCGGTTGATTCTAAGCTTGCAAGTATCCCGGATTGCCAGGCGATCGTTAAAAAGGCGATCGTGGAAAAAATGAAGCTTAAGTACAAAAAACAATGGTTTGAAGAAAAAGGCCCCTTGTACAGGATTGAGGTTGGGCTGCTGAAGGATATGGCGACCCTGACAATTGATACCACCGGTATGGGCTTGCATAAGCGCGGCTACAGGACCCTCGTTTCAGGTGCTCCATTGAAGGAAACGCTGGCGGCTGCCATGCTGATGATCAGCAGATGGAAGCCCGACAGGGCTCTGATCGATCCTTTCTGCGGATCCGGTACGATCCCAATCGAAGCGGCTTTGATTGCGGGAAATATTGCACCCGGCGCAAAACGAAGCTTTTCGGCAGAAGCCTGGCAGCAGACGCTGCCCGAGCTCTGGAAAATAGCAAGAGAGGAAGCGGCGGACAAGATGAAGAAGGTCCCTGACCTCAGAATACACGGCTCGGATATCGATGAGGAAGTCATCAGTCTTGCTCGTTACCATGCGACGCAGGCCGGGGTGTCACAGGATATTCATCTACAGCGTCTTCCGCTATCTGATATCAGCTCAAGATACAAATACGGCTTCATCATTTGTAATCCGCCTTATGGGGAACGACTGGGAGAGATGCCTGAAGTAGAAAGACTCTACAGGGAAATGGGGAGTACATTTAAAAAATTCGATACCTGGTCCTACTATATCATTACATCACATCCGCGATTTGAAGTGCTGTTTGGACGAAAAGCGGACAAAAAACGAAAGCTGTACAATGGTAGGATTATGTGCAACTACTTTCAGTTTTACGGCCCTCCGCCGCCAAGACCTGAACGAAAAGGTTTGACGAACAATACTGACGTATATTAATATATAACTATTCTATGGCAGTTTTTATGTATTTGTAGCATCAGGCAGAACGGTAGGAAGGATTAATCATATGATTTTAAAGGTTAAAAAATCTCAAACGCATGGAAGTATCATGATTCCAGGGTCTAAGTCCCATACGATCAGGGCGCTTTTTATAGCGAGCCTTGCAGGCGGCACGTCCGTCATTGTCAATCCGTTGATTTCTAAAGATACGCTCTCGGCAATAAATGTGTGCCGGTCATTCGGAATTAAATTTGAAAGCGGAGAAGACCGTTTTATTGTACATGGCTTCAACGGTGTTCCCTGTGTGCCGGAGGATGTTGTTGATGTTGGTAATTCTGGAACAACCCTTCGGTTTGCGATGATGACTGCAGGTCTGATAGATGGCTGTACGGTATTTACCGGGGACTATCAGATCCGCAAAAGACCTCTTGGAGCTTTAATCCGCTTTATGAACGAATTGGGCGGTGAGGTTTTTTCCTCCCGTGGAAACGATATGGCGCCTGTTGTGGTAAAAGGCCGGTTGAGAGGCGGAAGAGCCCAACTGGATGCCGTTACATCCCAATATCTTTCATCTATATTAATAAATGCTCCTTTGCTGGACGGTGATACACATGTAGAAGTTACCAGACTCAACGAGATACCATATGTTGAGATGACAATGTGGTGGCTTAACAATCAAGGGATAGAATATAAAAATGATCAATTTAAAAATATACATATTAGAGGCGGACAGAAGTATAAGCCTTTCAACATCTCCATTCCCGGTGATTTTTCCAGCGCAACGTTTTTTATGGTTCTCGCAGCCATATCAGGCGGGGAGTTTATACTGCGGAACCTGAACAGGACTGATTCGCAGGGGGATAAAAAGGTGCTGGATTATCTGCAGGAGATGGGCGCTTTTGTTACTTACACAGAAGAGAGCATTATTATAAAAGGTAACGGTCTTAAAGGGATCGAAATTGATATGAATTCGACGCCTGACGCTTTACCTGCAATGGCGGTTGCAGGATGCTTCGCCGAAGGGGAGACACGCCTTGTCAATGTGCCGCAGGCCAGACTGAAGGAGACGGATAGGATCCATGTTATGTGCACCGAATTGAGAAGTATGGGCGCAGATATTGAGGAGCTGCCTGATGGTTTAATTATCAGAAAAAGCAGATTGAAAGGCGGTAAGGTTAGAGGGTATGATGATCATAGAATCGTCATGGCACTGACCGTTGCCGGTCTGAATTCGGACGGTGAGACAACCATCGATACTGCGGAGGCCATGAATGTGACGTTTCCGGCGTTTCCGCAGCTCATAAGAGAGTGCGGAGGAAATATTGAACTGATCGGGGAAGGATCGGATTTCTATCTTTAAGGAGGGCTAAACATGTTTGGAAATACATTTGGAAGAATGTTTCGAATAACAACTTGCGGAGAGTCCTACGCAGGGGGGTTCCGAAAAGATACTTCGATCCCTCGGGAGCTTTACGGCGGGCAAATGGTCATTGTAGATGGCGTTCCGCCGGGATTGAAGATTACTGCAGAAATCGTTCAGGATGAGCTGGACAAGCGTAAACCCGGGAATTCCAGTCTTAGTACGCCACGGAAGGAAGCAGACAGGGTCTACGTATATTCAGGGGTAATGGAAGATAATCTCTCTACAGGCGCTCCTATAGGCTTGATCATACCCAGCAGCGACATTGAAGAGGTGCATATACGTCAGCATAAGGAAAACCGGGAGCTGATCAGACCGGGGCAAGCTTCCTATACATATTATAAAAAGTATGGACGCTATTATGACTGGGCCGGGGCAGGAAGAGCGTCTGCCAGAGAAACAGTAGCGCGGGTTGCCGGCGGCGCCATAGCAAAGCAGATTCTTGACAGGTTAGGTATTGATGTCATCGCATATATTGTTGAATCGCACGGAATCAAAGCAGCTCCGGTCACATATGAAACTGCGAAGGCTAATTATCGTAAAAATGAACTGAACTGTCCGGATCTTCAAAAGGCGCAGGAAATGATCGACGATCTGATGAAGGTCAAGGCGGCAAATGACTCCTGCGGAGGGGTCGTTGAAGTAATTGCGGCCGGTGTCCCTGCAGGTTTGGGTGAGCCGGTATTTGACAAGCTCAGTGCAATGATTGCTCAAGCAATGATATCCATCGGAGGTGTAAAGGGAATTGAGTTTGGCGACGGTTTTAAACTTGCTGCAATGACTGGATCCGAATCTAATGATACGCCTTATTATGATAATGAAACCGGCAGGATACGTTTTCGTACCAATCGTGCCGGAGGCCTGCTTGGAGGCATATCCAACGGAGAGGAAATCAGAGTCAGAGTCGCGGCCAAGCCCACTTCAACCATATTGCAGCAGCAGACTACAGTTAATATTGCCAAAGGTACGAGCGTAGAGCATGTGTTTGCTTCAAGAAGTGATCCGACTATCTGTACAAGGCTTTACCCGGTTTGCGAAGCAATGATGAGAATTACTCTTCTGGATGCGATATATATGGCTGAGGGATATAAAAAAATAGCTTCAGTTATCGATCCGCAATGGGAGAAATTATGAAGGCGAGGACTGAAAACGGGAGGAACATCATCCTAATTGGGATGCCTGGAGCCGGAAAAAGCACCGTAGGCGCATTGCTTGCGCAAAAACTGGGACGAGCCTTTGTGGACACTGACGAACTGGTGAGAAAATTCGATGGACGTCCTTTGAGGGATATTGTAGCTGAAGACGGGCAAAAAAGGTTTCTGGAAATACAAAATGCTGCTATAATACCATTTAAATTCAGCAATTGCATCATTGCAACAGGCGGCGGCGTAGTAAAAAGTGACGAGCTGATGCAATATCTCAAAAAATCAGGAACCATTGTGTACCTAAAGCAGGACCCCGATATACTTGAGACTCGGCTGGCGCCCGGAAGGAAGCTGGTAAGACCTGACGGACAGGCCTTTAGATCGCTCTTTGAGGAAAGGGATCCTTTGTATATGAAGTATGCTGATCATGTTGTATATTGCGCAGCAAAGTCACCGGAAAAAATCGCGATGGAGATTATTAATGAATGATTTGATTTCTGTATTAATCGTAGATGACAATTTTGAGTTTTGCACGTTGCTTCATAAATATATTGACCGAACAGGAGATATGATTGTAAAGGGCACCGCAAAAAATGGTCTTGATGCTGTTGAGCTTATCCTCAAGCTTTCACCGGATGTTATTGTATTAGATATAATCATGCCAAAGCTTGACGGAATAGGTGTATTAGAGAAAATATCCGAGATGTCTTTTTCAAAAAGACCGATTTGTATAGTATTGTCTGCAATTGGAAAAGATGCTGTAGTTCGCAAAGCTATTGAGCTTGGGGCGGATTATTATATAATGAAACCTCTCGATTTTGATGATTTGGCTTCGCATATCAGAAGGTTGTATAAAATTAGAGAGCATTCGAAGACGGAGCAGCAAATAGTTTGTAAAAGCAAGGATTCACAAATGACCGGTTCATACAGTAGAAGTCTTGAACAGATTGTAACCGTTCTGATAAATAACATGGGGATAACACCTAATCTGGCTGGGTATCGTATACTCAGGGAAGCAGTCATACTTTTAGTGAATGAGCCGGAGGCGATGAAGTCAATATCAAAGCTTGTCTACCCCGTGTTGGCTCAAAGAAATAATATGACTGTGAGAAATATAGACAGAGTGATTCGATGCGCAATCTGCAGCGCTCGAAATAAGCTAAAAAACGACAGTGACAGTGGAAAAATTACAACAATTTTTACAGGGAAAGGACAGAAGCCAGGAAACTCGCTTGTGCTTAGAGTTCTTGCTGAAAAATCTATACAGATGATGAATAAGAGAACTGTTGAGTAGAAGTGACCCTATAATAGCACAAAAAAGACTGCCTCAGGGCAGTCTTTTTTGTGCTATTATAGCCTTATTATTTGTTAACTGTATCTTTTAAAACCTTGCCAGCTTTGAACACAGGAGCTTTGGAAGCAGGAATCGTGATTTCTTTCTTGGTCTGAGGATTTCTACCCTTACGAGCAGCTCTTTTCCTTACTTCGAATGTTCCGAAGCCAACCAATACAACTTTGTCTCCATCTACGAGAGCATCTTGTACAGAACCGATAAATGCGTTAAGTGCTGCTTCGCTGTTCTTTTTGTTCAAACCGGATTTTGAGGCAATAGAATTGATTAAATCTGTTTTATTCATTAAAACAACCTCCTAAATTTGGAATTCGACATTATTTTATAATGAAAATGGCTTCAAGTCAAGCCTTCAGCAATAATTTAGTCTGCTAGAACTACATTAAACGTGCATATATGACTATATGTTTATTTTTACGACAAAATTCTCACCTCTACATCATTTTTCAACACTGATTTCAACTCTTTTTGGAAGCGATCTTCCTTGCTTTTAACCCGTGATTTTCCAAGAATAATACAATGAATATGATTTTCATCTGCATATCGTGCTATGGTCCCCGGGATATCGTTAGATTTCAGTACGGCTAGGTTTGCTCCAATGCTTTTTGATAGGCCGAAAAGATATTCCAGCGCTTCTGATTCTGTGTTGCTGTCCAGAAAGTTTACATCATCCTTCACAACGTTAATAACAAACAACTGTCCGTTGTACTTTTTCATTAGTTCATTAGCCGCATTAATTAGCCGCTCACAGGTTTTTTGCTGTGTGACGCATACAAGTATGTTTTTCGTATCCACAAAATGCCTCTTTTCGTTCCGTTTTCAAGAACCGCCTTAACATTATTATACCAAACTGGTTCGTAAAAGTCTTACAGTAACATGTGAATTTTGAATTTGCTGCAACAAGTAGATTATGCTCCGGAATCGGCTTTAGATGAAGCATTATAACGCCTCGGTTCAGCGGCGAGTCACATGTGGTACTCCAAGCGATTTGGTGCGCTATTGCAAAATTGTATGAACTTGCATTTTATACATCCATCATTTATTATGATTACGTAGCGACGAGCGGAATATGAATCATCCGCTGTTATCGGAGGAAAGAATGAAAGAAATCAGCGCTTCAACAATAACAAATGTGGTCGAGCAGCTTTGTATAAGTGCAAACTATGACCTGAACAGCGATATCATGGAGGCTCTTGAAACGGCGATCCATACAGAGGAATCACCGACAGGCCGGATAGTGCTTTCCCAGCTTGTTGATAATGCCAGGATCGCTGCCCGGGAGCGGATGGCCATATGTCAGGACACCGGGATGGCTGTGGTTTTTCTTGAATTGGGACAGGAGGTTCACATCATCGGAGGAAGCCTGACGCAAGCAATAAACGAAGGGATCAGACGAGGCTATGAAAAGGGATTTCTTAGGAAGTCTGTCGTATCTGATCCGTTAAAAAGAGTAAACACCGGAGATAACACCCCAGCTGTAATCCATTGTGATATCACAGAGGGGGACAGCCTGAAAATAACGCTCGCGCCGAAAGGGTTTGGCAGCGAGAACATGAGCGGAGTAAGGATGCTGAAGCCTTCGGACGGAGTGGAGGGTGTAAAGGCTTTCATAGAAGAAATGGTTGACAAAGCAGGTCCAAATCCCTGTCCCCCTGTTGTCGTTGGAGTCGGGATCGGAGGTACGATGGAGAAGGCTGCGATTCTTGCGAAGAAGGCGCTTCTACGTCCTGTTAACAGGCGTAATGGGGATGAGGATCTACGCAAACTGGAAGAGGAAATGCTCGCACGTATAAACAGCCTCGGAATAGGGCCTGCAGGTCTTGGTGGCAGAATCACTGCCCTGGCAGTAAATATAGAGGTTTTCCCTACACACATTGCCGGGCTACCTGTAGCGCTCAATATGAGCTGCCACGTCACCAGGCATGCAGAAGCAATACTGTAATGAAGGGTTTGGGAGGAATGTCAATGGGAAACAAGCTCAGGATCGAAACGCCATTCAGAAGAGAAATAGTGAGTAAGCTGAAAACAGGAGATGCTGTAGAAATCAACGGAATCATATATGCTGCCCGTGACGCCGCCCATAAAAGGCTTGTGGAGTTGTTGAACGACGGTAAGGAGCTGCCTTTTGACATCAGGGATCAGATTATATATTATGCGGGTCCGTGCCCGGCAGGACCCGGACAGGTCATTGGTTCTGCAGGACCCACTACTTCCGGCAGAATGGATGCATATACACCGCAGCTTATTGAACATGGACTCACAGGTATGATTGGGAAAGGCCTAAGAAATCAGCCTGTCATTGATGCAATGGTCAGGCATGGGGCTGTATATTTTGGAGCTGCGGGAGGAGCCGGAGCACTTCTTTCAAAGTGCATCATTGCCGAGGAAATTATTGCATTTCCGGAACTGGGGCCGGAAGCTCTGAGAAAGCTGACTGTAAGAAATTTTCCTGCGACGGTTGTCATAGACGCAACAGGAGCGGATATGTATGAAATAGGTCGAAAGAAATTTAAGACTTTTTGATGACTTATGATACTGTACAGACCAACATGGATACTGTGCAATATCGGAAACAAGAGCTTCATTTGCATGAGCTTTTTGCATGACCTGATAAGATCCGCAAAAGAAGGGTATATTTTAATAGAATAGTAGTGTATAATTAATTGGAATTTTATTCATAGGAGGATTTGATTATGGCAAAAGTAACAAAGGATATGATTATTGCTGACATTTTAAAACTTGACAAAGGTACAGTGCCAATATTACTCGGCATTGGAATGCATTGCCTCGGATGCCCGTCTTCCTCAGGCGAAAGTCTTGAAGACGCCTGTGCAATACATGGTGTTGATGTTGACCAGATTGTAAAGGATTTAAATGATTATCTGGAATCAAAAGAAGGATAGTAATCTGTAGTACTGCAGGACGGAGGATAATATATGGCGGTCAGAGTAGTTGTAGGCACGCAGTGGGGAGATGAGGGCAAGGGTAAGTATATTGACATGCTTGCGAAAGATTCCGATATTGTTGTGCGTTTTTCGGGTGGAAATAATGCGGGTCACACTATTGTCGCAGATGGGGTCAAATATGCCCTGCACCTGATACCCTCAGGCATACTCCACAAGGGAAGGGTATGTATTATTGGTAATGGCGTTGTCATAGATCCCGCTGTTTTAATTAAGGAAATGGAAGATCTGGCGCAAAAGGGTATTTCTACGGATAAGCTTTTGATCAGTGATAGAGCTCATGTAATCATGCCCTACCATAGGCTTATGGATGATTTGCAAGAAAACCATAGGGGCTCAGCAAATCTTGGTACGACCAAAAGAGGCATCGGACCGGCATATGCCGATAAAACAGAGCGCTGTGGTATACGCATGTGTGACTTGATCGACGAGGAGCTTTTTGCTGCCAAGGTGCGAGGAAATCTGGAGATAAAAAACCAGATTATTGAGAAGGTCTACGGCGGCGTAGGGTTTGACGAGGACAGCATAATTGAAGAATATATGCAGTACTCCAAACGGCTGAAGGATCATGTTACAGATGTAAATGCAATAATTGCCGATGCGATAGATAAAGGACAAAATATATTGTTTGAAGGCGCTCAGGCAACCTTTCTGGACATGGACTTTGGCACCTATCCCTTCGTGACATCATCAAACCCAGTAGCAGGCGGAGTATGCACGGGCGCAGGTATCGGCCCGAAATATATTGATGAAGTTTACGGCGTTTTAAAGGCATATACCTCCAGAGTGGGGGCCGGGCCGTTTCCAACAGAGCAAAACAATAAAATCGGTGACACGATCAGGGAACTTGGCTGGGAGTACGGCACAACGACCGGAAGGCCCAGACGCTGCGGATGGCTGGATACGGTAATGATCCGATATGCGGCGCGAATTAACGGACTCACAGGTCTTGCGATCAATCATGTCGATACAATTGGGAAGCTTGATAAGATCAAGCTTTGCACATCATATGTCAGGAATGGGGAGACGATCCGCTATTTCCCTGCGAGCCTGAAGGAGCTTGCTCAATGTGAACCTGTTTATGAGGAATTTGATAATTGGAAGGAAGATATATCCTCAGTTAGGAAATTTGAGGATTTGCCTGACAATGCGAAGAAGTACCTCCGACGCATTGAAGAGCTTGTCGGAGTGAGGATTGCACTAATTGGCGTTGGCAAAGACCGGGAACAGACCATCGTGGTGTGAGCATAGAAGCAGATTACCTATACCTGTATTAAGGCTGATTTTGATCTGTATTAAAGGCTTATTTCTGTTGATGTCACAAGGAAATTTTTTCGGTTGACAAAAGCTTAATTATTACTGTATTATATATACTTGTGTGGCTCGACAGCCACACGGTATATATAAAGTTGCAGCAGGGCTGTAAAAATTATATAAGGGCCATTAGCTCAGTTGGCAGAGCACTTGACTTTTAATCAAGGTGTCCCGCGTTCGAATCGCGGATGGCTCACCAAAGATAATCCGCCGCAGGCGGTATAATCTACCTCTTTAAGCTTCCCGCAGGGAGGCTTTTTTACTCGGCTTTTGCAAAGCAAAACGATGTCCAACCTCTTTAAGCTTCCCGCAGGGAGGCTTTTACTTTTCTAAGCGAAGTGGAGAAAAGAGCCAACCTTTTGAAGACCTCACACAATGTTTGAAAATAGTAGAGAAAAATGGTATATTGTGTTAATATCTTTATATACAGTACCAGTTGATAACGATTTGAATGAAAACTATTACTCGACACCTGTCGTGAAAGAAGGAGTTAAGTGAAATTGTCGTATTGACCGCGACATTGTGTCGCGGATTTAGAAAAGTAGGACTTTGGAGAGATTTAAGATTTTTATGTACTTATATTAAGCAAAATGTAGAGATGGATTTTAGTAATAAGGGGGAAGTTCATG
>JAEYON010000050.1 GCA_023411645.1 Bacillota bacterium
ATTTGTCCGGTATGCCACAAAGCCCCAAAGTAAGCCCAACACCGCCGACCCGCCCACCAGCGCGGCCAAGCCGCCCGAATAGACCATGCCTTTAATGTAATACAACGCTATGTGCCAAGTGCCGAAAAAAACCGTCGGCAGCAGCCAGCCCCGAACCGGGTCATTCGGGAATGCATTGATAAAAACGCCGCGCCAGAATAATTCTTCAACCGTGCCGTTAATAACCGCGTAAAGCAGTGCGACAGCAAGCACCGAAGGCGACAAATGCGGCAGGTTGGGCACAAACACTGCAAGCAACGTGCCTGCGCAGGGCACAAAGGCCAGCACCGCAAGCAAAGCCCTGTGGGTGGTTGCGGGAGGCGGTTTTTTATAGATGGCCCTTATCCCTTTTGCCCCGTTAAGGCAATAGCTTGCCAGTGGCAGGCAAAGCCCGTACCAGTAAACCAGCGTGGTTAAGGTGTAGGAGGCAGTCTTGTCGAGTACGCTGATTATAATCAGCGCAAACAAAATGATAAAAACTACCAGTAGGCCGGATATGATAAACAGATATTTGCCGTTTGTCTTTAATGCTATCATAGGTCTCCTTTTTCGGTGCCGTGTGCACCGGTGCGCCATCGGCTGAGACACATCGCTTAATCCACAGTTATTTCTCCGGCCAAGCTCTTTGAAAATAATTCGGATACCGCCCGCTGCGAGTCGGTATTGGCCAGCGCCCACATCAGCTTTGTCACGGCGGCTTCAGAAGTCATATCCGCACCGGGAATAACCCCCTTTTGCAGTGCGCGCCGTCCCACCTCGTAGGTGGTCATGTCGCTGCGCTCATACAGGCACTGGCTGCACACCACAACCGAAATGCCACGCACAACCAACTGTTCGAGTGCGGAGACCAAATCTCGCCGGATAAATGCCAGCCCACCGGAGCCGAATGCTTCGAGCACCAGACCGCGGCATTCCAGCTGGGCGATTGCGTCCAATATCCGCGGATCCAGCCCCGGGATGAGTTTTACGAGCGTTACATGACTGTCAACCGCATCCTTAAGCGTGCATGTGGCAGCACGTTTGGGTAACAGCGCGTGGTTAATGACCAAACCGTCAGAGCTGATTCTTGCAACAGGCGGCAGGTTGACGCTGTCGAATGCGTCGAAATCGGTGGTCCGCACCTTGACGGTTCGGCAACCCAATAGCACTTTGCGGTCAAATGCCACAAACACGCCGTTAATGCCGCTTGTGGCCATCGCAAAGGCGGTGCGCAGGTTATCCGGCGCATCGGATAGCGGGTGGAAAATCGGCAGCTGGCTGCCGGTTAGCACCACCGGAACATCAATGCCGGGCACCATAAAGCTAAGCATCGAGGCGGTATAGGCCATGGTATCAGTGCCGTGGGTGATCACGATGCCATCGTACTGGGCACGTTCTTCAAACACGGTGCGGGCCATCAGCTGCCACTCTTCGGGCTGAACATTTGAAGAATCCAGCGAAAGCAGATCATGCACCGTTACGTCATATGCAATGGGCCCTAAAAGCGAGAGCAGCCCTTCGCCATGCGTAGTCGGTCGCAGCCCATCCTCTGAGGGGGTTGAGGCTATGGTACCGCCGGTGGTTATCAGCAAAATGCGTTTCACAGATACTTTCCTGCCTTTCGGCGGGCGTGCATTTCATCAAAAAGCCCGCGCTAATTATATACTTTCAAGATAATTTAACACAATTTAAAATGATAATAAAGGCATAATGAAAAAATTGCCGAGATGTTGGCATATACTCTGCCCCATTGTCTATCGACCGGCGCATTAATATGCTAACAGAAATATCATACCCTGTTAATCTTTGTTCCGGCCTTGGCAATTGACACGAAACATTCAGGTGGTATAATAATTAGGTATATCAAACCGTTTATGCGTTTTTCGGTGCAGTTTATTCCTGACGGCAGCCGCCTAAGCTGCACCGTTATCAGGCTACGAATAGGGGAGAGGTGGGACACTTGCGGACTTTAATGCGTCCCTTGGCACTGTTAATATCGCTGCTGATGCTCAGCGCCTGCAACGGCGTCGGGCTTGGTGTAAACGAGCTGCTCTCGCCGCCGCGCCTGACCGCTGAGCAGTCGGCCATTTATGATGCTATCGCGCTGGCTGTCGGTACCGACGCCTATAAGCTGAAATATCCGCGCAGGGGGGAAAATCTTTCAGCCTGCGTATTTGACGATTTAAACAAGGACGGCAAGGAAGAGGCCATCGTTTTTTATGAGCTGACTGTCAACGGCGTCACCTCCTCCTGGATGAGCATACTCATCGAGCAAGACGGCGTCTGGAAAAGCCGTCACCAGCTGCCCGGTGAGGGGGGCGAGATTGACTTTATCGCCTTTTCGCCGATTGAAAACGCTGGGCGCGATAACATCATCGTCGGCTGGTCGGTCGCAGGGCAGGATAATCTGATCTGCAAGGTTTACACCTACGCCGACGAGGGGGTCTCGGTCAGCTATGAGGGCAACTATAACGAAATACTCATCTATGACGTCGACGGCAACGGTTTAAACGAATTGATTCTCTGTACCAAAAATTTGACAAAGCCCGCCCTCATGACGCTGATAAAATACCGCTCGGGGCGTATTGTGCGAACCAGCGAGGTGAATATGCCCACCGCCATGACCGATTATGCCAAGCTGACCTGCGGCCGGCTGACATCGGGCCTCGTCGCAATCTTTGCCGATATTTATCTTGGGCCAGACGAAATGACCACGAAAATTGCCGCAGTAGATGACCGCACGGCGATAATCGAGGGGCTTTCCAGCGAGGACTTGGGCATCTATGAGTCGTTTGACCGCGTTACACCCACACTGACCTGTGCCGATGTCAACAAAGACGGGCTAATAGACATCCCGGTCTCTTACCTGCTGCCGGGCTACTCAAGTAGCGTCGAACGCGAAGCGGTTTACCGTACCGATTACATGAGCATCATCGGCGGCGAGCTCAAGACCGTTCAGCGCTCGGTGGTCAATTTTGCGGCGGGATATCAGCTTCGCCTGCCCGAAAACTGGAAGGACACTGTTACTGTCCGCCGCCAGTCAGAAACCGGCGAGTGGCGTTTTGTACTGTTTGACCGCTCGTTGGAGCAATCGGACCAGGAACTGCTGCGGATAAGGGTCATTTCCCCCGCAGATTATCAAGATAAGTTTGAAACTGCCGAATATCGCCAGGTCGCCACAAAAGGCGTCAACACCTATCAGATTTACATTCCCCCAACTGAGCAGACAGGGTATGCTATCACCTATGAGC
>JAEYON010000085.1 GCA_023411645.1 Bacillota bacterium
GTACGAAAGGTCGCCGAACAGGATGGTCTTGGCGCTGGCGGCAATCACGGGCATGTAAGCCGAAGTATATACGGGGCGGTTGAGCAGCGTGTCGGGCGTGCCAGCGGTCACGGACGGTTGCCAGAGGTAGTCGCCGTTGCCGTTCTTGAGCTTGCGCAGGGCCTTGACCGTCGCGTCGTTCATGAGGAATGCGGAGCCGCGGCGGTAAGGCGCGCGAAGCGAGTAGAAAAGATCCATCACCTCGTCCATGGTGATGGCCGTCGCGCTCGCGGCCGTCACACCGGTTTCCGCGCCGCCCGTTGCGGCCAGAATGCCGAGGGGCTTTCCGCTGCCGTTACCGGTGAAGAACGCTTCCTCCTCGGCGGCACCGATGCGGCGCGCAAACTCGCGGGCGATGTAGGAGGGCATGTCGAACACGCTGTCGTTCAGGAGTTCCTCCGACACCTTGATCATGGTCGCCAGCTTGTACGCGCCGATGGACACCTGGCCAAAAGCGTCGTCGCTCTCGGGGTAGGCGGCTTCCTCGTCAATCCACGAGGCGCTGCCCTTGGAGGCGACGACGGGGATCTTCCGGTCACCGGAGGCGGTGGTAATCACCTTGGCGAGCTGCCGGAAGATGTTCTGCTCCTGCAGGGCATCGATCAGGGTGCGCTGGAACTCATCCGGGACAAGGTAGCCACCTTCGGAATCCGTACCGACCTGCAGCGCGTTGTGTACCTCGTGGGGCACCGACTTGTCGCGCATGACGCGCCAGAAGGCGGCATTGTACTCGTCTGTCGCTCGGCCGGCTTTGGCTTTTCCAGTAGGCGCGTCAGGCTTGCCGGTGAGCGGCGCGGCTGTAGGCCGACCGAACTCGCCGTCCAACACTGCTTGACGCTCCAGGCGCTCGATCTCCTTGCCGAGGTTCACGACGTCGGCTTCCATCTTGTCGTAGGTGGAGGCGTCCTCGGCGGAGAGCATCCCGTCGTTGCCGCGCTTGGAATCCAGGAAGGCCTTGGCGGCGTCCCACGCTTTAGCGCGCTTTTCGCGCAGGGTAAGAATCTGGTTCATGGTATCCTCCTCATCATTTTAAAAGCGCCAGCCTCTGTTCGAGGACTGACGCTTTTACTCGGGGTTGTTCAGGCTTGGGAATCCGGGCCTTCACCTTGTCCATCAGGCTGTTGGTGACGGCCCTGCGGGAGAAGGAGAAACTGTTTTCGGGCACATCGCCGGGCGGCGCATCCTTAAACTGGATCTCGTCGCAGAAGCCCAGCTCCAGCGCCTTGTTCGCGTTCATCCAGGTTTCCGCGTCCATCAGGTGGGACAGCTTCGCGCGGGAGAGACCCGTTTTGATCTCGTAGGCGTTGATGATCGACTCCTTGTATTCGTCAAGCATCTGGATCGCCTTGCGCATTTCCTCGCTGTCACCAATGGCGACTGTCAGCGGGTTGTGGATCATCATGGTGGACACGGGTGACATGAGCACGCGCGTTCCCGCCATGGCGATGACAGACGCTGCTGAAGCCGCGATGCCGTCGATCTTGACCGTCACGTCGCCGGGGTACTCCATGAGCATGTTGAAGATCTGCGCCGCAGCAACGCAATCGCCGCCCGGCGAGTTGATCCAGATGGTGAGAGGGCCGCTGCCAGAGACGAGATCGGCCTTGAACGCGGCGGGTGTCACTTCATCTTCGAACCAGCTATCCTCAGCGATCACGCCGTCCAGGTACAGGGTGCGGGCATCCGGCTCGGTTTCGTCCCGCACCTGCCGGTCGGGCTCCGACCATTGCCAGAACCGTTTCATATACTAGCCTCCTTGGTTTGCTGACCGGTGGCGAAAACCCCTGCGTCGGCCAGCCGGGTCATATTTCCGTTAATCAGGAAAAGGTCACCGCCGTCCTCGTGCGGGATGCGGTCGAGGTTCTCAAGTTCCCGGATGTCGTTGGCGCTCATCCAGCCGTTCTGCCGTGCGATGGAGTAGCCGGTCATTCTCGATTGGTAATCTCCTCGGAGCAGGCCCTCCACGTTGAAGCGCGCAAAATAGTGCTTCTTCTCGGTTTCCGAGAAGAGCGCCCGATAGATCGACTGCTCCCATCGTGCGATCCATGGGGAGAGTGTGTACTTCACGAACTCAAGCGACTGCTGCTCGATGTTGGAGAAGGACGATTTCTCAAGGTCGCCCACCATGTGGGGTGGTACCCGGAAGATGCGTGCGATCTCATCGATCTGGAACTTCCTCGTCTCCAAAAACTGCGCCTGCTCCGGGCAGATGGAGATGGGTTTGTAGGCCATCCCTTCCTCCAGCACCGCGATGCGGTGGGCGTTGGCGCTGCCCTGATAGATGGCGTTCCAGGAGTCTCGGACGCGCTTGGGGTCTTTCACGACGCCCGGATGCTCCAGCACGCCGCCCGGCTGCGCGCCGTTCTGGAAGAAGGCTGCGCCGTACTCATCACAGGCCAGCCCCATGCCGATGGCTTGCTTCGCCATTGCGATGGGTGAATAGCCGACGAGTCCGTCGAAGCCCAAGCCCGGAATGTGGAGCACGTCCGAGGGTGCCAGTCGTACGGTGGATTTACCGCCCATCATCCGAGCGTCCCCGTCCGAGCGGGAGTACTCGTAGAAGATGCGCCCTTTGGCATCCCGATCCACCGTCATACGATCCGGCATGAGTGGATAGAGCGCCAGCACCTCGCCGCGCCCGTTTCGTATCACCTGGGCGTAGCCGTTTCCCCACAATAGAAGATGGGTCATGAGCGTTTCCCGGAAAGAGAACGCCGACATCTCCGGGTTCGGCTCGTCGTGGAGGATGCCGTAAAGCGGATGCGCCAGCGCCTTTTCCTTTCCTCCAGTGTCGTTGTAGCGATACAGGTGTAGTGGGAGCGAAGCGACAGCCTCGGACAGGATGCGCACGCAGGCGTATACCGCGGTCATCTGCATGGCGGAGCGTTCATTGACCGCCTTGCCGGAGGTTGTACCGCCGAAGAAGAAGGAATACGCCCCGCCATTCAGAGCGTTGTGGGGTTTGTCACGCGCCCTAACCAAACCAGAGAAAGGATTTCTCATTTTTCCCTCCCACGTTGAGCATAGATAGGAGCAACCTTATCGTTGCTCAAAAGGCCATATGTGACTTGACATTACTCTGGACTTAACCTATAATGGTTCCGGTTACATCATCGCGAAACATCTACAGCTTTTAGCGTTTCTTTATCAAACGCTAGAAGCTGCTTTTTATTGAGAGGGAAGAATGGCAAAGAAAACGTTTTATACTGAGATCGCTTATGCACTGGGACTATCTGTGTTGGCCTTGGGAACCGCGTTAATGGAGGCGGCAGACTTTGGTGTCTCCATGGTGGTAGCCCCAGCATACTTAATCTACCGATGGTTATCACCGATCTACCCATTCTTCACATTCGGCATGTCCGAATATACACTGCAAGCATTCCTGCTGGTTGGCATGACCTTGGTGCTAAGGAAATTTAGGGTTTCCTATCTGTTCTCTTTTATTACGGCGCTTGTCTACGGTTTTTTGCTGGATGGAGCCATGATCCTTGTCGCCTTTGTGCCATTGGATCAATTGGGTTCTCGCATTGGATTCTACATCATAGGAATGTTGCTCTGTTCGATGGGAGTTTCTCTCCTTTTCCACAGCTACATATCTCCGGAGGCTTATGAGTTGTTTGTCAAAGAAGTTTCCGCGCAGCACAACATTAGCATTCATAGGTTCAAAACATACTATGACTGCATAAGTTGCATGGTCGGAATTGCGTTATCCTTTATCTTCTTTGGTTTATGGACTTTCGAGGGGGTTAAGCTCGGAACGATTGTATGCGCTCTGATCAATGGATGGATTATCGGCAGGTTTACGCAGCTGTTTGAAACGCACTACAATTTCCGAGATGGGTTGTCCCTCCAAAAGTACTTCGCCATGTAGTTGTCGGTTGTTTATGCAAGCCCAAATTGAATGTCCACCATCCAGCAAAGCCGGGCATCAGACATACAAAAGCCCTCTCCCATCATAGACCGATCCGTATACGCCACCACCGAGCGTCGCCCTGGCAAATCCCATGATCAGTGCGACTGCGCCGTCGATCTTCTCCGTGGACTTCTT
>JAEYON010000171.1 GCA_023411645.1 Bacillota bacterium
CAATATCGATCGAGGCTTACTACTACACGACCCGTGGGCAAAAAATCCACCACCCTGTTTGGTTTGCTATCGCAGCTAATGTATTTTCCTTCAGTATCGGTATGATCATCCGCATGGTTTTGTGAAATCTGAAGATGTTAACATGGAACAAAATATAGAATGGAGATGGCAAGATGAGAAATCATAATTTACTTCAAAAAGCATTTGTAATTTGCATCATACTGCTGTTCATGGCAATGACTTGCACGATCGCTTATGGAGACGTCATTTGGGAACCGGATGATGCATTTTATAAGAAAAATGCTGAATACTGCGAGTATGAAGGCAGAAACTATACTGTCAACAGTCCGAAAGGCAATGTTAAGGTTCAAAAAAGCCCGCAGTCCGCTAAGCTAGCAGATACGGTAGAAAATGGTGTGACACTCTATGTATCCTTTACCTACACCGATAAAAGCGGTAAGGTCTGGGGCATTGTTGAGCTTGACAACAATCTGACCGGATGGCTTCCCATGAAGGATCTGACAGTAGTCTATGATAACATCTCCTTCATAAATGATCATGAAGATGAATTTCAAGCCTATAATGATGAGTTCACTGCCTATGGTACACAAGAAGATATCATTTTCTGGAGCTTTCCCGGTTCGGGAGAAATTTCCGCAAGGGCATCTGATATCCCCAAAGGGGACATGAGCATTTCTCAAACATATACGGATGGCGACGGACGTCTGTGGGGCTATGTTCGATATTACCAGGCCAGGAGAGGCTGGATATGTATCAGTGACCCCATGAACGAAGCCCTTCCTGTCAATGAAGCGTTGTCTGCCCCTGTTATTGCTCCATCAGAGACAACAGCTATGGCTGTCCGAACTGAAACTGCCGATAAAGATGGATTTCCTATAGTGGTATATATTGTGGCGCTGGTAGTTGGTCTGGCAGCATTAACGGTCATACTGATCCGGGTGCTCTGGAAAAAGGTATAGGATGCATATCCATGTATAATAGTCAATGATAAAGAGAGACTAATTTAGAGAAAAGCAAAGGCAGGAAATAAGAAGCCAGGATGACAGCATTACACAGCATATTTAGTGAAATGGACATACACTTAATAAAGGATGAGCAACCATCCTTTTATTTTATTGAGCTCTCCAATTCATCAATATTTGACCAATATCCTCTCAATCTGTTGAGCAATTTGATGAAGACAAACCAATCCCCAAAGCATCATCCGGAAGGAAACGTGTGGAATCATACCATGCTGGTTCTGGATGAGGCCGCAAAAGTGAAGGAACAAAGCAGTGATAAAAGAGTATTTATGTGGGCAGCCCTGCTCCATGATATAGGAAAACCCGGCACGACAAAAACCCGCAAGGGAAGAATTACCTCCTATGACCATGAGATCCTTGGCGCTGAACTTGCCGGAAAGTTTTTGCGTGAATTCACAGATGATGAAGCCTTTGTGACAAAGGTTGTCTCTATTGTCCGATGGCATATGCAAATTCTTTTTGTGGTAAATGATCTGCCCTACGCAGATATCAAGGCTATGAAAGCGCAGACGGATGTCCGGGATATAGCTCTGTTTGGCCTGTGCGACAGGCTGGGAAGACTGGGCCCGGATCGCACCACGGAAGAGAACAATATTAAGAGGTTTTTACAAATCTGCACCTGACACTATTAACATTTTCTGATAAATCATGATATAATAATTCAATATTCTAGCATTCAACTATTATTTATTATGGGGTGATGGATTTGCCAACAGTAAATGAAGATAAAACAGGTGCGCGGAAAAATATCGTCAGACGATCCGAAAAGCTTTCTGCAGGTGACCTGTCTTTATTCTGCTATCAGTTGTCTCTGGTCTTCAAGTCGGGGATCCCTTTCTTGGAAGGGATGAATCTGTTTGCTGAGGAAATGGCAGATTCCAGGTTCAAATCGCTGGCGCGCAGCTTATATCGTCATGTATTCGATGGAACGAGCTTTCATGCCTCCCTGGAAAACCTGAAGGTTTTTCCGCCTTATATGGTTAACATGCTAGCTATGGCCGAGGCAACCGGCACTTTGGATAGTGAACTCGAACGCCTGTCCATTTATTATGATAAATCTGAAAAGTTAAAACGCAGGATAAGCAATGCACTCACTTATCCGATGGTTTTGGCCGTCCTCATGGGCGGGGTCATCCTGTTGTTGATTCTTAGAGTATTGCCGATTTTCCACGAAATACTTGTTTCCATTGGCGGAGAGATCCCTCCTGTAACGAAAGCTCTTCTCAACTTCAGTACGGGTATCCGCAACAATTCGCTTCTCTTGCTGGCTTTAGCAGTACTTATGGTCGCATTGGTCATACTTTTTAGTAAAACTGCCCAGGGAAAGAGGATATGGGACAAATGCAAGATCACCGCCCCCCTTATAAGAAACGTAGGCTTAAAAAACCTTTCGGCAAGGTTCAGCATGGGTATGTCACTGCTGCTTAAAAGCGGGATTCCCTTTGACGACGCCATGGGTTTGGTACATAATATCATTGAGAACTCTTACGCCGCCGAAAAGCTCGAAGCCTGCCGAGAGGAAATCCGAAACGGTACCGATTTGTCTGCGGCCTTTAGTAAAATGGGTTTGTTCCCCGCATTGTTTGTAAAAATGCTGCAGACAGGTTACAGAACAGGTGAGATGGAGAAGGCAATGGAAAAAGTCTCTGACATTTACGAAAATGAAGCGGATCGGTATATGAACCGGATCACCTCAGCAATAGAACCAATGCTAGTGATAATTCTTTCTCTGGTTGTCGGAGTCATCCTGCTGGCTGTTATGCTGCCATTGATCAGTATTATGTCCTCTATTGGATAGTAGATTGGAATGCCGCTTGATAGTTTATCTTACGAAAGTCGGTGAATGTTTGAAAAAGCGCCTGAACCTGACAATGATAAGCACCCTGACCGCCGTTGCAGTGACGGCCGCAGTGTCCATATTGGCTTATTTCAGCATAGACACTTTTGACAAAAACACTTCCGGGAAAAGTCAGACAGCGCTGGAAGATGCCATAAAGAAGGCTGCTGTTCAGTGCTATGCCATTGAAGGCAGCTATCCTCCGGACCTGCAATACCTTGTAGATAATTACGGAATTATACTCAATGAAGATACCTATTTCTATCATTATCAGGTAATAGGCTCAAACGTCATGCCGGATATTATTGTGTTGGAAAAGTGACAGGAGGCACTAAAGTATTTTATATGCATACTGAAAGGAATGTCAGAGCAAAAAGGGCGGACAGAGCGGACAAGGCATACAGAAGAGGCACAGCCTCAGGAAAAAGTCTTGCTTCCGGCAAAGGATATGCTATGATTGAACTGGTGCTTGTGATCTCGTTGCTTGCCCTATTTGGCATTGCAACACTTTCCCTTGTCATTACAGGCAGTGCTGCATATGAAAATATAAACGGAAAAAAGGAGCTTGATTCCGAATTGAGAGTTGCTTTATCGTATCTGGATACAAAGGTAAAGCAAAATGATTCCGAAGGTGCTCTCAGTTTAGCATCCAATCCCGCAGGGGACGGGCCGGCTCTTGTTGTCAGAGAAATCATCGGGGAGACACAATTCGAGACATGGATATACCTGAGCGAAGGCAAGCTCAGAGAGGTGTTGATAGAAAAGGGTGAACCGGTACTGGATGATCTGGGCTTTGATATAGCCAAAATCGACGGCTTTACAGCGGAATTTGATACGGAAAAAATGTTACTCCAGCTCAATATTTGGTGTGCCTCGGGAGACAACCGTCAAAGCATGGATACCAATATTCTCATTAAATCCGGATTGGAGGTCACGCCATGAAGCAATGCATAAAAAACAAAAAAGGCTTCACACTTGTTGAAATGATCATATCAGTTGCGTTTCTGGCGGTCATCAGTCTTGTTCTTGCGGAGCTTTTTATCAGCTCACAAAATTGTTTAGACAAAGCCCACGATTTAGATCAGAGCGTCCATATCGCTAAAAAAACAATCGAAAACTTTAAAGCCGGAGAAGGCCCTAATGATTTTATTGATGAATCTATAAGCAGTTCGGACATCTCCGAATCCGGGGATACCATCGTTGTCAAAACATACTATGATGAAGACTGGAAGATCCTGAATCCGTCTGATGACCTGCTGCAATCTAGAACCGCATTTGTGTCTACAGTGGAAATAAAACCCGCTCTACCTGGCGCAGGCGGCTTTGAAGGAAAAGGCATCTATGCTATACATGTAAAGATAGATAAAAGCACTCCTTACGTGATGGAGAAAGCCACAGCAGTGGAGATTTATTCTCTCGACACAGAAAAATATTTCAGCAGGCTGGCTGATGGTTAATGGCGGAGCGTGAAAACATGAATTTGACCTGTAAAAATAAAATTAAAGCAGCAGTTATGAGTAACAGGGGCAGTTCCTGTGTGCTGGTGATCCTTATTATGGTCATGCTTGTTGTATTGGGCCTGCTGGCATTGATGTCAACCTGGTCCGGTTTGAAGCTCGCCAGAAAGAATGCTTCCTGGTCCAGAACGTATTATGAGCTTGACAGCAGAGCGGAAAACCGCCTGGCAGAAATAGATGCCTGTCTGAAAGACGCAGAGCAGTCCGCTGAAATATATATGATGACAAAAGATTACGAACGGCCGCAAAGCAATTATCTGCCTTCCGACATCCAGCATACGGTACATGATGAATGGCTTATGGCGCAAGCCTCAGGCGAAGGGGCAAAGTATGTTGATAAGCTGCAAAGAAAACTATATTTTATTTATTGCGAATTACGGCTTAAAGAATATTCAGACGAAGATTTTGAGATCATTCGAGAATCGGATTCCGATGAGGATGCGGTAAAGGTTTATACGACAGTATATGTTAGCCTGCAGCAGGAAGGCAGAAGCCTTCGGTTGGGAGTCGACGTGCTCTATAGCCCATCGGAAAACGAAAGCAGAACTGAAAGGTATAAAATCATTTCCTGGAAGGAGATCCCATCGTCATTTGAGTATGATGAGTCACTTGAATTCGAGGAAATTGAAATCGAAGAAGAAATCGAATTCGAGGAAATAGAATTCGAGGAAATAGAATTCGGAGAAATAGAGGTAGAGGATCTGGAGGGCGAATGACATGACAATAGAACTTGAGAGTTTACTAAAAAGAGCAATTGAGCTGAATGCTTCAGATATTTTTATCACTGTTGGCGTCCCGCCTACTCTTAAGATACAGGGAGTTCTGCAACCATTCGGCAGTGATGTTCTTTATCCGCAGGATACTGAGAAATTAGTCAGGGGGCTTTTCAACAGAGATGAGTTTATGAAGAATTATCTGGAAAACGGCGAGAAGGATTTTTCTATATCCCTCCCCGGAGTGGGGCGATTCAGGGTAAACGCTTATACGCAAAGGGGCTCCATGGCGGCAGCAATAAGAGTCCTGCAATTTGAAGAGCCCGATCCTGTCGCACTTGGAATCCCTCAGACTGTGCTTGATTTCAGTAAAAAGAACAGAGGGCTCATTCTCGTGACCGGCCCTGCGGGAAGCGGAAAATCAACCACTCTATCCGTTTTAATCAATTTGATTAACAAAGAGCGTTCCTGTCATATCCTGACTCTTGAAGACCCTATTGAATACCTGCACCGACATAATAAAAGCATTGTCGACCAGCGCGAGATCGGCGTCGACACTAAAAACTACGCTCAAGCCCTGCGTTCATCACTCAGACAGGCGCCTGACGTCATTCTTATAGGTGAGATGCGAGATCTTGAGACAATATCAATTGCCCTGACCGCTGCGGAAACAGGTCATCTCGTTTTATCCACACTCCATACGGTAGGCGCCGCCAAAACAATGGACAGAATCATTGATGTATTCCCGCCAAATCAGCAGGAACAGGTTCGCATCCAGCTATCCACTGTTCTGCAGGCGGTAATTACACAGCAATTGCTGCCTTCGCCTGAGAAGGGCCGTGTTGCAGCATTTGAAATCATGATTGTCAACCATGCAATCCGCAATCTAATACGCGAGTCAAAAAACATGCAGATCGACGCAGCTATTCAAACAAGCCGTTCCATGGGTATGATCAGCATGGATGCCAGCATTGCAGATCTGTGCAACAAAGGCCTCGTCACAAGAGAAGATGCTTTAACCTATTGCATGAATCCGGACACGCTTATGAAATATTTGCTTTAAACCATTCCATACTTGCGATATACTCTTCATCAGTTTGCAGATGCTCAATAATCATTGGCATTTCGGGGTCTATCCGATTCGCTCGTTCAACATAGTGTTTCAGGTTCAGTTCACCTGCTTCGCAGGCAACCTCCTTTAGCTGCACTGTGAATTCGCGGGCCAGATGAACGTTTTTCAAATGGCAGCTCTTGATGTACGCACCCAATTTGTCAAACGCCTCATCAATAAACTGTTCATTCATGAGGTATTTATGTGGACTTGTAATCCAGTTTGCTATATCCATGTGAACCCCAAAACGCTCACGATCTACCTCCTTGATTAGCCACAGGTACTGATCGGGATCAGCAGGCATCATCCAGGGCATTGGCTCAATACAATAGAAGGTGTGTTGAGGATCAGCCCTGTCAATAATTTCCTGTATTGATCTGACTGTTTTTCGCAAAAATTCATCTGAAAAATTTTCTTTATATGCGCCATCCCATATCTTGCCCGCAGAACCGCAGATATTTACACAGCAATTGGCTTTAAGATTATCAGCCAGCCTAAGCTGGTTTACACAGTATTCCATGTTCTTCTGTCTTTCTGATTCATCGGATGTTAATGGGTTGACCCAAGCACCTACTTCGGCGATCTTTAGATCATGCTTCACTGCTTCATCACGGTATGCTCTGATCAATTCAGAGTCACCGGAAGAGTCCAGCGGAAATACTATAGCTCTACAGCCCAATTTCTGCTGCTTTTCCGCCCATTCTACAACGCTGTCGTGGGCTAAGGGCGAAGAAATTCCTAACCTCATTCGTACTTCAGCTCCTTTAATTTTTATCGTATAATCCTTGAGCACCGGGCTTAACCCAATGCGACATCGAGTACCATCATCAATGCAAATCCAATAGCAACGCCGATCGTACCGATGTTGGAATGCTCTCCCATCTGTGATTCCGGTATCAGTTCCTCCACCACCACATAAATCATTGCGCCTGCCGCAAAAGCCAGAAAATATGGAAGGATGGGTATAATGAAGCTTGCCAGTAAAATGGTAAGCAGCGCTCCGACCGGCTCAACAACAGCAGACAGCAGGCCATATGAAAACGCTTTTCCTTTTGAGATACCTTCACTTTTAAGCGGCATGGATATGATGGCTCCCTCTGGGAAATTTTGAATCGCTATACCTATGGACAGAATCATCGCCCCCATAAGGGATATTCCCGTTTCACCTGCAAGCAAGCCGGCAAAAACTACACCTATCGCCATTCCCTCCGGTATGTTGTGTAGTGTTACCGCAAGTACAAGCATAGTCGATTTCTTCAGTTTCGAGTTTACGCCTTCAGGTGTATCATTGTCCAGATGCAAGTGCGGAATCAGGTGATCGAGTCCAAGCAAGAAAGCCATTCCAAGCAAGAACCCGGCCGCTGCAGGTATCCAAGCAATTTTCCCCTGCTGCTCGGACATATTGATAGCCGGTATCAGCAGCGACCACACGGACGCCGCGATCATAACTCCGGACGCAAAGCCGAGCAGAGCTTTTTCCACCTTAGGATTAATCTTGTCTTTCAGCAGAAACACCATGCCAGAACCGAGTGTTGTCCCCACAAACGGGATCATAATTCCAATAAGTGCATATACGTTGTTCTTCATCTCATTGCCCCCACAAGTTGAAAAGTGTACCTTATCATTATACACAATTTATGTGGAGCTTTCCATCTGACTTTATGCCTTTTCATTTCACGGCTTATAAACAAAAATCGTTTCAATCCGGGCGGTAATTTCAATCATACCTGCCTGAATGGGTGTTGCAGACACAGAGGCCTGATACGCCAATGGAACAGGTATTACTGGTTCACGCCCCATCTCAATGATCTGAACAGGAATCTGCAGTACTGTGATGTTAAGCTTGCTTCCAAGTGTCCTTACTTTTGCGAAAGCGTCGTCAACCGCTGCATTTAAAGCTTGTTGATAATATAAGGAAGGATCACTGACAGAAAATCTGATGCTGCTGATTTGATTTGCGCCACTTCGAACTGCAGCGTCAATTGTTTCACCGACTCTATCAAGTTCCCTGATTGCGATTTCCAGCATATGCTCGACCCTGTAGCCGCGAAATACCTGCCGCCCATCAATATAGTCATATTGTGGAGAAACCGTAAAGGATTGCGTTTTAATATCCTGCGGAGAAATACCCATTCCCTCTAAAGTCCTTAAAACAGCAGTCACCGCAGCTGCATTCTCTTCCTGCGAAAGCGCCAGCTGTTTATTCTCTGTGAAAACCCCCAGCACAGCAAAAGCCACGTCAGGCTGCACTTTGATCCTGCCGGTACCTTCGACCCTCATCTTAAAGCTGCAAAGATCAGCAAATGTCTGTATCCCCGGAGCAGGTATACATGGATAGTAATATGCCATATTGATTCCCCTCATCCTGAATAAATTCACATATTATATAATATGTAAACCATATTCAAACGTACTCCAGTTATCTTTTTAACTTTTTCACAGTATCGCGTTCAATGAATTTCGTACAAATCTCTGTTTTACTATGGATAAGGGCATCGTTTTTGCTTGTATCAATCAACCTTCTTACAGCCATTTTTCCAATTTCATATTGATACACCTTTACGGTAGTAAGCGCAGGTGATGATACCGTGCAAAACGGCAAATCATCGAAGCCTACGATAGATATTTCATCGGGTATTTTAATACCATGCTTGCGCATTGCCTTCATAGCACCCAGTGCAATTATGTCATTATCCGCCACAAATGCAGTCGGAAGCTTCGGATTGCCAGATAGGTACAGGTCCATATCTTTATATGCGCCATCCATCGTTGGGAACAGATCAACCAGAAACTCCTGCCGCACTTCGAGGTTATTTCTATACATGGCTGATCTGTAGCCATTTCTACGATCATAAAAGTTCTGAATCATAAATTTGCTCTGAAGGTACCCAATCTGCTCATGGTTGTTTTCTACCAGGTAATTAACAAGATGAACAACAGAGTCTGCATTACTCATTAAAACTGTATTAAAGCTCAGATTATTGAACCAACCGTCAACAACAATCACCGGCGCAACAGCATTTTCAAAAACCTTTACGTCCTCTTCCGACAATTCCGTGGCTAAAAGCAAAATACCCGAACTGCTATCATTTAGTATTTGTTCACGCTGCCATATAAATTCCGAATCGCTTTCCACCAGATTAGACACGATAGTCTCATAGCCCTCTGCATTTCCTGCGGTTACTACGCCCTGTATCAAAGGCTCAAAAAATGGATTATCCGAAAATATATGCCCCATTTTCTTATAGATCACAAATTTAATGCTGGACATTTTCGCTTTAATGTTATATCCACTCTCACGGGCAGCCTTTTGAATAATATCAACCGTTTTTTTATTTACACCCTTTTTATTGTTCAACGCATTTGATATTGTGGCTGCTGAAAAACCTGTAATTTCACTAAGGTGTTTGATACTTGGCTTCATTTAACCATACTCTCCCTCAAAGCTTAGATTTAGGCCTGCTATCTAACTCTTCTTATGCGTACTGCCATGTATTCCTTTCCTGGCATATCAATCTTGAATTTATCTTTAAATACTCCCTTTTCTTCAATTTTCATATCCCAGGTGTCTATCAATTCAACTTTATATTCATTGATGTCATCAAAATAATATTGCCGGAAGGATGGCCTGCCGAAACCATAATAGTATAAGTAATAACCGGGTCCGCCCTCCGCCGCTACTTCGTCCCAGCTTGCCCTTATAGGCTGCAAGCCCATCCCGGGTGTCTGCTCAAGAATTTTTTGTAAAAAATTAAACCTTTCAGGGCTTTCACCATGCAGCACTCCTCCATGAGACCACCACAGGCAATTGTCTTCGTTCATGTAAGTTTCACCGTGTCCAGCATATCCACCCCTACAGGTTGCCTCCCAGAATCGTCTGACTAATTCCCTGCCGCTGATATTTCCCCAGCCGTGCTGAATGTTTCCCTCATATGCGATCTCATCCAGGACGACAGGCTTTTTATACCGTTCTCTCCATTCATCCACATATTCCGCTGATTTGTAAACATCCTGACGCTGAATACTGCAATGGGTAATCCATGGACGGGAATAGTCATAAAACGGCCTGCAGTTATGAATGGATCTTAAATGGTTGTAGGGATCCTTCTCACATATTATTGCCGCATATCTTTCCCAATCAGCTGTCTTTTTTTTAGCCATCAAATCATATTCATTGGCAAGGGACCACCAAACATTCCTGAATGCAGAGAATCTGGCAATAACATAATTCCAATAAAGGTCGTCCTGCTCCGCATTCATTTCGCTGAACCCCCAACGGTCGTATGGATGCATGATGATCAGATCCGCCTGGATGCCAAGATTCATTAAATCCCTGATTCTTTGTTCAAGCAGTTGAAAATGCTGCGGGTTGAACCGGCTGAAATCCCATTCATTACCGGGAGCTGATCCATTATACTCCATGAAATTTTCAGTGTTCAACACAAAACTGTCGCACGGCTTCCCCTGATAAGGGTAAGTAATAGGTTCATAAAGATTATAGTCATAATGCTTCGGGAATACGCAAAAGCGCATTTTATTGAAAGCACTGTTTTTGAGCGTCTCCAGTGTTTTTTTCTGTAATGGATAAGGCTGATGCGTCCATGCATAACAGGTAGTCCCTATGGAATAATACGGTGTCCCATCCTCGTAGGCAAAGTGATACATATTTGCAACTCTGACAGAACCGTGGTTATTCGGAGTTGGAGGTAGAACAGAAAAGCTGCCGCTGTACTTTTTATCTGAAAAACTTCCTGATATTTCAAAGGTGTACTCTTCTTCAAATGAAGGCATAAACCGTACCTTATATAACCCGTTCCCATCATAAAACCCGTCAACAATAACTGTTTGGTTTTTGCTTTTAAATATGCCCTGGATCCGAAAATCAACAAAGGGATTTCCCATATCGTTTCCCGGGCATATTACCTCCTGCAATCCCCATTTTTCAACTTGCATAAAATAACATAAACCGGCCATGAGTTGCCCTCGCTTTCAGCATGATTTTACCGTTTCCGCTACACCTTCCATAAAATTACGCTGAAATATTAAATACACTATGTTAGCATATAAAATAAATGTGTAAATTATTATATAAATTTTTATTATCAACGAACTACCAACACCATAGTATCATATAAAATATGAGCATTCAATATGTCCAGAGCTTACTTAGTGCAATATTTATTTAATGAAATATATACTACAACGAATCTAAAGAAATATATATTTTTTTATAAATTTTATATATTATTATGTGAATATTTAAATGCTAATTTGCCTCCATAACAATAAAGCTGCTGTAATTTCCGAATCGAGAAAATTACAGCAGCTTACACATGCCTATGATATTATTGATAAGTGTTCCGGGGCTTTGAACTATATCCTGATCAACCTATTATTGCCTTCCCGCCCATATATGGCTGCAATGCCTTCGGAATATTAACCGAACCGTCTTCATTCAGGTTGTTTTCTAAAAATGCAATCAGCATTCTCGGAGGAGCTACGACAGTATTATTCAGGGTATGTGCAAAGTATTTGCCTCCCTCGCCTGAAACACGGATCTTTAAGCGTCTTGCCTGTGCATCACCTAGATTTGAGCAGCTTCCCACCTCGAAATATTTCTTTTGCCTCGGAGACCAGGCCTCCACATCAAAAGACTTAACTTTAAGATCCGCCAAATCGCCGGAACAGCATTCAAGCGTTCTCACAGGAATATCAAGGGAACGGAACAGGTCGACTGTGTTCTGCCACAGTTGATTGAACCACATCATACTATCCTCGGGCTTGCACACAACTATCATTTCCTGTTTTTCAAACTGGTGAATACGATAAATGCCCCTCTCCTCCAAGCCATGAGCTCCCTTTTCCTTCCTGAAGCACGGGGAGTAACTGGTTAAGGTCTGCGGCAGCAAATCTTCAGGCAGAATAGTATCAATGAACTTTCCGATCATGGAATGTTCGCTGGTGCCAATCAAATACAGATCCTCACCCTCTATTTTATACATCATCGAATCCATTTCGGCAAAGCTCATAACGCCTGTAACAACATCACTGCGGATCATAAAGGGCGGAATGCAATAGGTAAATCCGCGTTCAATCATGAAGTCTCTTGCGTATGAAATGACTGCAGAATGAAGTCTAGCGATATCACCCATCAGATAGTAAAACCCATTTCCGGCAACCTTTCTTGCGCTGTCCAGATCAATTCCATTGAGCCGTTCCATAATGTCAGTATGATATGGAATATCAAAATCAGGCACAGTCGCATCCCCATAGCGCTGTACCTCAACATTTTCACTGTCATCCTTACCAATAGGAACACTTGGATCTATAATGTTCGGGATGGTCATCATGATTTTTTTAATTTTTTCCTGTAATTCACTTTCCTTTACTTCCAACTGCGCCAGACGGTCAGAGTTTTCGGTTACTTTTACCTTCAGCGCCTCGGCTTCATCCCGCTTGCCCTGCGCCATAAGAGCGCCGATTTGCTTTGAGATTTTATTCCTCTCGGCCCTTAGAGTATCCACTTCCTGCTTAGCCGTTCTGCTTTCCATATCCAGAGCAATAACCTCGTCCACCAAACCAAGCTTGCTGTCCTGGAATTTATTGCAGATGTTCTGCTTTACAATTTCCGGATTATCTCTGATTAATTTTATATCCAGCATCTTTATCTCCTCCTGTATACATATTCCAGATCACTGATGAATCTATGTGCCTGATATCCGGTGAGCATGTGCGTGCCATAGCTCCGGCTAATTCCTCTGTCATGTTCAGAATCAGATTTTTAACACCTTCTGCTCCATCTGTCCCTAATGGACCCATGATTATTCTTCCTGCGGATACTGCATCCGCTCCTAATGCTAAAGCCTTGAAAACATCCATCCCGCTTGCCACTCCGCAATCAACAAAGATCGGGATCCTATGATTGATAATTCTGGCGATCTTCGGTAATATCATCAATGGCGGGACAGCATACTTCATTATGCCGTGATGATGGGAAACAACTATGCCCCTCACTCCCGCTTCAAGACATTTATATGCATCCTGTTCACTTAATACACCCTTTATCACAAATGGTAATTTCGTTGCATTTACAAATTCCTTAATTTCCTTCAGAGATTTACAAGACATTTGTAGTCCAAGGATGTTATCATACTGCCCTTTTCCGTTATAGGAATGATCTATGTCCATACCAACTGCAAGTACTCCGCATTTTTCGGCATGCTCAATTCTGCGGAAGATATAGTCATTATCGGCATATGGCTTAATAATTTTGACGGTTCGCGCACCGGTAGCCACAATCTTCTCCAGTTCCGCTTCGTCTCCCATACCTGCCCAATTTACAGCGTTTGCAGCTTTAGCTCCCCTGGCCATTTCCGCCATTCCATTTTCATGTACACTGTCCAGATGCGAAAGAGCCGCCATCATCACAGGGGTATCAAATGTCTCCCCATATAATTCAAACTTTGTTGAAGGTATGACTGAATCAATATGCCTCATTTCAATCAATAGCGAATCAAAAAATTCACGGGTGATTATATTGGAATCCCCGGTATTATTGTTATTTGGTGTATTCTGCGACATTTTATTCTCCAATTTTAAATCTGTTTTCCTGTAGTATACCCAATTGTAAGGGTTTTGTCCATGTCCTGACAGGTACCATGAATTCTGTTATAACTTTTTCCATTCATGTAGTCATTCAGCTACTTCAATCCTATTCTATATTTCTGAGCATCATAATGCAATACTGCGTTTATTTCAAGCACCTTTCGTGGATTCTTAAGCTTTTTTCAGTTATGTTTGACACACTAATACTTTCATTGCTAGAATATTAGCTTAGTATAACAAAAGCTACATTTTTCAAATACAGAAAGGGCTACATATAATGAAACAATTCTATTCCCGTTTACTCCGCTTAATAGTAGGACTATTCCTGTACTCACTTGGAATCGTCATTACCATACGCGCAAATGTTGGTTACGCTCCTTGGGAAGTTTTCCATTCAGGCCTGTCAAAAATTATGGGCATTAACATCGGTTCTGCTTCGATACTTATTGGTGTTATTATTGTTGTAGCTACTGTTTTATTGGGAGAAAAGCTCGGACTTGGCTCCATTTTGAATATGTTACTGATCGGCGTGTTCATTGATGTATTACTTGGCTTAAATTTAATTCCTGCGGCTGACAATTTCGTGCTTGGAACAATTATGCTCATTGCAGGGTTGTTTGTAATTGCGTTTGCCTCATATTTTTATATAAGCTCAGCATTCGGAGCAGGTCCAAGAGATAGCCTGATGGTAGCCCTTACTCGTATAACAAAGCTTCCTGTCGGTGTTTGCCGCGGAGGTATTGAGGGTTTGGCAGTGTTAGCCGGCTGGAGGCTTGGTGGCATGGTAGGGGTAGGGACAATTATATCTGCTCTGGCAATAGGCGCATGTGTTCAGATCACCTTCAAGCTGCTTAAGTTTGATGCAGCACAAGTCAAGCATGAGACTTTGGATCAAACATTAAAAACAGTCACTACATTGAAAGTGAAGCAAGAAAAGATGTAAGCCGTCGAATATTTGATCAGATATTTGTGTCATGAATAACGTATAAATGCTAGCCATGACAACAATTGCTGCCACAGCGGTGTGCATTCGGACACTCGTTGCCGCTTGATTTTCTTGACTGTATGATATTGAAATTCAAAAAAACAGCTTCCAGTTCATTGCTGCCGCATTTTGGACAGAGAATTTTTTTGTTCTCCCTGTCGCTCATGGAGGCCATTGTGTTAAACTCCTCACCACAGCCGCACTTCAAATCATAAAAAGGCATTGTACACCCTCCAATTGTAGTATATCTGTTTACATAATAATAAAGTCGCTTCAATTCTATTCTATATATCTGATCACAATAGTGCAATACTGTGTTTTTCGGTTGACAGCCCGTTCTGGGTGTGTCTGTACAGGAAGAGAAATTGAAATGTGCGGAAATGCTTTATAAATCAATATCTTACTCTATGTCAACCAATGTTTTTATCTGGAATAACAAAGAAAATATTTTGAGCACACTATCCTTCGTTTACAAAGCTTATGGAAGACGGACGATAAAATATTGCAGTGGCCAAAATACCTATTAACAAAATAACAATACTCAGAACAAATGGCAGGATTCTCGAGATATCGCTCAGCAGCCCGCCTATGTAACCGAATGGAACACTCACCAGCATTACCGTTGTCTGGAGCAAGGCCATAATTCCAGAACGTTCCACAGGGTCGACATGAATAGCAACCAGGGATTCTCTAAGCGTATGTAATACAGCTGAACCCAGCGCCTCAAAAACTATAGAAGCAATTAATATTACATATCCCCACACACCTGTGTCTGTAATTGAAATCAACAATATACAACCGACAATGGAACTGATGAATCCTCCATATAGCGGCCATTTCAGCTTTGTTTGTTTGATATGCGATATAACTGTGAAGAAAAGAAAGATGGAAAGTATACTGCGTGCCATCGGAAAAATCGGCAGCAGTATGTCCGGAACACCAATGCGGCGGGATGCTATTATCTGCCAGAAGGTCATTCCAATCATGGCTACAATCTCGACCAGGATACTGATGACTATAGCAAAAATTGTACCGCGGGAGGTCAGTATTTTACGGATTGCGCTTTTATATCCGAACAGCAGCTGGCGCCATGACAAATCACGAGTCGCCTCGCGCCTGACTTTTCCGACACCTGTTTCAGTTGAGAACTTATATAGTATAAATATCTTTGCGGTCATTATAATAAATGCATTGATATATAGTATTCTAATCGCCGGTACCATAGTCAACCTTGCTACAAGGATTGACGATATCGGTGCAAACAGTGCGGAAAGGTTACCGGAAATTATGACCCATGAATAAATATGGGTTATTTTATCCTTTGGAGCATCCTCTACGAGCAGACAATCCCAGGATACTGTAGTTATCTTCATCATTCCGTTAAGCAGCGCAGCTACGACAAAGAACCAAAAGCCCTGACTAAATGCCCATACAAGGCAGGGGAGGCTCCATGCCAGAAAATCAAATATCGCTGTACTCCACCTGCGCCCCA
>JAEYON010000005.1 GCA_023411645.1 Bacillota bacterium
AGAGGTTAAATATGATGTAATAGTTGCAGTATCATCAGCAGAATCCGGTTCAGTGACAGGCGGAGGGAAATATACCGCAGGAACGAGTGCAACAGTTAAAGCTACACCAAAAGCTGCCGCGTATAAATTTGATGGCTGGTATGCTGCAGGAGTCTTGAAGTCAGAAGCAGCAGAATATACTTTTACAGTAACAGAAAATATCACTTTGACAGCAGTGTTTTCAACAGAGCCCGGCATAGATGAAGATGATCTTAGGGCAGGTGAAGCCATTATCAGAGATTTCAAGAAAAGCCATGATGACTTCCAACGTGAGACTATAGGTAGTGTAAAAGGACTTGTTGAAGATACCCTGGATACATATGGAAATCCTGTGAGGTCATCAAAAAAATCCGATTCAATTCAAAATGCTACCACATTCGCACAATGGTTCAAAAGTGTACCAGGCATAAACTATGGTATACAATATTCGATGCCTTTAGAGGAAAGAGCAGATGGGTACTATTATTTTGAGGATACAAGCTTCTTCCCCATTAATGAAATGGGCTTTGGAAATGATGGAAACAAAAATAATTATCATTTCACATTGGAATACAAAACCATATTCAATTATGATTCCAATAAGAAGACCATTAAAGTAAAATCAGACGATGACCTTTGGATATTTATTAATGATATATTAGCAGTTGACTTGGGCGGAATTCATGAGGCCAGTTATCAAACGATTACTATTCCGGATAAATGTTTTGTCGGAAAGAAAGATGGTGACGCCTGCACATTTAAGCTGTTCTTTGCTGAAAGGAGAACGGACAATTCAGTACTGGCTTTCGGAGCCAATTTCCTGGCACCTTATGAAGAACCCAAAACATGGACACTGACTACCGACACAACCGGCGAAGGTAGTGGTACGGTTACACCTGCTCCAGCCGACTCATATGCTGATAATGCAACTGTAGAGCTTACAGCTATACCTAATGATGATTCAATCTTTGTCGAATGGCTGGGCTATGATGATGATGATGTTATAAATGAAAACTCCATCATAGTTAAAATGGACAGTAACAAGACTATTACAGCAGTGTTTGCTCTTAAGAATGTTGAGCCTGAGCCTGAGCCTGAGAGCAGTATTGATATTGTAAAAACAGTAGATAAGCCAAACGCTTATGCAGGAGAAACTGTAAAATATACAGTAACTGTTACAAATACCGGTGATACAACATTAGGGCCAGTCATTGTTTATGATGATCTGATAGATAAGAGTTGGGGACTTGCACCTCTGGATCCTTCAGAATCATCAGTAATTACATATAACTATACGATACCTGCAGATAAAAAAGTGAATGAAACGATAAAAAATACGGCAACTGTATATGCCAATGAGTTCGATGAGCCTGCGTATCGATTATTTGCAGAGGAGGATTCGGAGAGCGATATACTTTGGGAATACGACGGCAATGTAGCTGAGGAAGAATATGGCTTAGATTTTGGCTTAACAGAAACTGCGTCCGCCAATGTTAACGTTATTGCAAGACAAAGAGAAAGAGAAAGATCAAGTGTTACGACCTACACACTTCGTACGGCGGTTGAAGGTGAAGGAACCGTTTCACCGGCTCCCGGAGCAAGACAGTATTCCAGCGGCAGCACGGTACAATTGAGTGCTACACCGGCAGAGGGCTGGAAATTCGACGGCTGGCAGGGAGATGCAGTTAATGAAAGCAACGAGATCAGAATGAACGGTAATAAGAGTGTTACAGCGGTATTCAGCAAGATCGAGGAAGAATTAGAAGATGAACCCACACCCCAGGCACCGGCAACCGAACCTCAGGACAGTGTAATCGAGGAGGAGGAAATTCCGGCAGCTCCCGTGGATGAATTACCAAAGACAGGCGGAGTTCCGGCGGGCGTACTCTACGGCATTGGTGGATTATTGGCTGCCGCGGGCGCAATTATTAGAAGAAGGACGAAAAAGTAAACTTCATAAAAATGGATAATTTTAGCAAATAGATTTAAAAGTAATTGTTGCAAAATTTTAGCAATTCATATATAATTATAAACATCTTATAAAGCTCGTTTAGAGTTGACAGTATTGGGGTAAAAACTGTAAGAGGTGATTGATATGAAGAAGCTTTTGAGTTTGATACTGGTTCTGATATTTGCGTTCACACTTGGGACTATAGCATATGCAGCAGAAGGCGATACTGATATTCCGGATTCTGAGGTACCGGCAGCTCCGGCTGAAAATGTGTTGGATGATACATACGAAGATCTGCAGGATGAGGATATCGCTGCAGGCGACCCTGATACTTCGTTTGAAACCATCGACATTGGTGACGAAGAACCTCCAAAGGCCGATGTACTGCCAGCAACAGGTGGTATTCCAGCTGAAGCATTCTATGTTATAGGCGCATTATTCATCGTGGCAGCATTGATCCTTTTTAGAAAGAAAGCGTCTGCCAAGTAAAAACGGACTGTAAACTTTGAAAAAAGGATTCCTGACTTAGTTCAGGCATCCTTTTTTTGTAACAGGTTCTATTAAGGGGAACAGAATATGAAAAAACTAGCGATCATTCTTATGATTATCGGTGCTCTGATTGCATTGAGCCCGGTGGTGGGACAATTGTATACGAAATACCAGGAAAACAAAATGATAGATGAGTGGATGAACAGTGTGGACGCAGGAGTACTTGATGAGTCAGTAGAACTGGATCCGGAAGAGGCCCTCTCTCAGCTTAGCGAGGCATTTTTGCCGGAGAGTACGGGACAGGGATCCGCGGAAGCAGCGACGACAGGTGAGAGCGGAGATACAACCGGTGAAGCTGCCGGAACGTCAGATGGGGCAAGCGCGCAGGAAGATAGAACCGACGGGGGAGCGTCGGCCGAGACATCGAAGCAGACAGTTCTTGGGATAATTCAGATCAAAAAGATCAAGGTTAAAGCTCCGGTGGTAGAAGGGGTCAAACCCTCCAATTTGAAGGCGGCTGTTGGGCATATTCCCGGAACAGCCGCCATTGGGCAGCCGGGTAACAGCGCACTGGCAGGACACAGGAGCTATACCTTCGGTAAATTTTTTAACAGACTGGACGAACTGGTTGTCGGGGATGAGATTTTGATAAGTACGAAGAAAGAGGATTTGACCTACAAGGTATTCAAGATCCATGTAGTCACACCCGACGATGTTTCAGTTTTAAAAGGAAGCAAGGATGATAATATAATTACGCTGATCACGTGTACACCCATTTATGTGGCATCTCACAGGCTTATTGTGGTGGCCAGACTGGAGAATAGAGTGTTGAAGGAGCCGTAGAAATGCAGGCAACTAATGCGCACAACTAATGCGCACCAGTCACAAGGCTGTACTTACAAGACAATCATTTCTTGACACACAATGGCATCTTATATAATATTGTATTTGTTGTACATTAAATATAACTTAGACTATTGAGGACAAAGCGATGGATAAACTTGGATTAAATGAAATAAGAGAGCGTTATTTAAAGTTTTTTGAAAATAAGGAGCATCTAAGGCTGCCCAGCTTTTCGCTGGTGCCTCACAATGACCCAAGTATCCTGCTGATTAATGCGGGAATGACACCAATGAAGCCTTATTTTACGGGGCTTGAGGTTCCGCCCCGTAATAGAGTGGCTACCTGCCAGAAGTGCATCAGGACTCCTGATATTGAGAATGTAGGCAAGACTGCAAGACACGGCACTTTTTTTGAAATGCTTGGGAATTTTTCATTCGGAGATTATTTTAAGAAAGAAGCCATTCCTTGGGCATGGGAGTTCTTTACGGAGGATTTGAAAATACCTGAGGACAGGCTTTATGTCTCTGTATATGAAGAAGATGATGAAGCGTATGATATATGGAATAAGGATGTTGGACTTACCCCTGACCGGATTGTTCGCATGGGCAAGGAGGATAACTTCTGGGAACATGGAACAGGTCCCTGCGGACCCTGCTCTGAGATATATTTTGACAGAGGTGCAGACAAGGGCTGTGGAAAGCCGGATTGTATGGTTGGCTGCGACTGTGACAGATATATCGAGATTTGGAATCTGGTGTTTACCCAGTTTAATAAGGAAGAGGACGGCAGCTATTCCAAGCTGAAGAAGAAAAACATTGATACGGGCATGGGCCTTGAGCGCCTTGCGACCGTTATGCAGGATGTCAACAACCTCTTTGAGGTTGACACCATTAGAAATATTCTGGACTATGTCTGTAAAAAGGCTGGCGTTCAGTATGGAAGTGAATATGATGTTTCGCTTAGGGTAATTACAGACCATATCAGAAGCACAACGATGATGGTTTCAGACGGTATCCTGCCCTCTAACGAGGCAAGGGGTTATGTGCTCAGAAGATTGCTCAGAAGGGCGGCTCGCCATGGCAGGCTGATCGGTATTGAAGGTGCCTTCCTGTATGATGTGGCGAAGGTAGTTATCCGGGAATCCAAAGAGGCTTATCCCGAACTCGCTGAAAAGGCCGACTACATCTGCAAGGTGATCAGGATCGAGGAAGAACGCTTTGCGGTTACAATCGATCAGGGATTGATTATTCTTAATGACTTTATCGCAGAGGTGAAGGCTGCAAACGGCAGGGAGCTGCCGGGAAGTATGGTCTTCAAGCTGCACGATACCTATGGATTTCCACTGGACCTGACTCGGGAAATTGCGCAGGAAGCAGGACTTGGGATTGATGAGAACGGATTCAGGGCAGAGATGAATGAACAGAAAAAAAAGGCGCGAGAGGCGCTCAAGAACAAGGTGTCTTCGGCATGGGGACAGGATATGACGGCAGGGTTGGATAAGAGCCTGAAGACGGAGTTTACAGGGTATGAATGCTTTGAGAATAAAGCGAACATTTTATATATTATTTCAGACGGTAATCAGGTAGAAAATGCCCAACAAGGGGATGAAGTAACAATAATTCTGGACAAAACACCTTTTTATGCAGAGAGCGGAGGACAGGTGGCGGATACCGGCGTCATACGCACCGAAACCGGCCTGGTAAAGGTGACCGACTGCCGAAAGACTGCTGAAGGTCTGTTCCTGCACCTCGGCACGGTAGAGGAAGGCATTATAGAGAAGGGCGCCGCAGCGACAGCCTCCATCGACGCTGATAGAAGAATGGCTACTGCCAGAAACCACACTACCACTCATCTGCTGCAAAAGGCTCTCAGAGATATCCTTGGGGATCATGTTACACAGGCCGGTTCCTATGTGGATCCTGAGAGGCTGCGCTTTGACTTCCATCATTTCTCTGCTATGACTAGGGAAGAGTTGAAACAGGTGGAACGGGAAGTAAACAACAAAATCCTGCAGGATTTGACTGTCAATATACGCGAGATGCCGGTTGATGAGGCAAAGAAGGAAGGAGCGTTGGCTCTCTTCGGAGAAAAATACGGCAGCCTCGTACGTGTTGTAAAGACAGGTGATTACAGCACAGAGCTTTGTGGAGGAACGCACCTGAAGCACACCGCGCAGGCCGGTTTGATTAAGATACTCGGTGAAAGCGGAGTAGCTGCCGGCGTCAGAAGGATTGAGGCGCTGACCGGCCACAGTGCGATAGCATATTTTAATGAGAAGGAAGAACAGTTCAATGACGTTGCAAGCGCAGTGAAGGCCGCTCCACAGGACACCCTCAGAAAGGTTGAGACGATTAGTACCGAGCTGAAAGCAGCATTGAAGGAGATAGAGCAGTTAAAGGATAAGCTGGTCAGCGGTTCCTTTGAAGAGGTACTTGACAAGGCAGCGGACATCAATGGCGTTAAGGTCGTTACTGCCCGTTTTGATCAACTGGATATGGAAGCTCTTCGTAATACCTGCGAGACTCTCCGTAGCAAGCTAGGTTCAGGTGTTGTGGTTCTAGCTTCAGCTTTTGGAGGAAAAGTCAGCTTTGTTGCAATGGCAACTAAGGATGCAATTGATCGCGGGGCTCATTGCGGCAATATTATTCGTGAGGCCGCAAAGGCCGCAGGTGGCGGAGGAGGCGGACGCCCCGACATGGCTCAGGCCGGCGGCAAGGATGCGGAAAAAATCGGCGAAGCGCTTAAATTCGCACTTGAAGCAATCAGGACACAGGTAAAATAAGCAGTGCACAGACCAAGATATCAGACATAGGCTAAATATTCGAAGCTCAAAGCAAATGAACAGAACACAGATTATTTATACAGAGCAAAGAAGGAAGGTCTTGTTATGGACAATTGTATATTTTGCAAAATAATTGACAGAATGATCCCGTCCTCAATCGTATATGAGGATGATAATGTTCTTGCGTTCAAGGACATAAATCCCGTTGCTCCGGTACATGTGGTCATCGTACCGAAGCAGCATATCGCGAATGTGAATGAGCTTACGCCGGAGAATGCACCGGTGCTGGGTAAAATCCATCTTGCGGCAAAAAAGATCGCAGAGAATGCGGGTATAGCAGACAAGGGATATCGCCTGATCAACAACTGCGGCGCAGATGCCGGACAAACGGTATTTCATTTACATTATCACTTAATAGGCGGTATAAAGCTGGGAGCTAAAATCATATAAAACAAGGCATAAAAATCACGCATAATACATATCAATAGTGGATTATGCGTTTATTTTGCGATACAATGTAATTAATAGTAAAATATAATATATTCGGTAAAAAGGGGTTTCAAATGGAAATTAAGAAATACATCGACATCCTCATGAAAAGGCTTTGGCTTATCATAGCCCTTCCAGTTATTGTGGGACTGATATCAATGTATGTAAATCTATTTGTGTTTGTTCCAACATACGAGGCTGTCACCACTTTACTTATCACAGGTCTGTCAACGAGTACGGCTGAAACGGCAACAAGTATGAGATTTGAGGACATCATTGCAGGACAATCCCTTATCAGCGAGTATTCTGCTATTATTAACAGTAAGCGGGTGACAGGAGCGGTAGTTCGGGAGTTAAATGATCCGAATATCACAGAACAAGACATTAGTAAAATGATTTCAATTAACTCTGTAGATGATACAAGGATTATTGCCATATCCATTATACATCTGGATCCCTCAGAGGCAGCCAGGATTGCAGATATTGTGGCAAAGGTATTCTCCGACGAGATTGTTGAGTTGTATAAGATTGAAAATGTTGACATTATCGATAAGGCGGAAGTACCCGAATTTCCCGTCGCACCTGAGAAATCGAAGAATATAGCATTGTCGGTATTTGCTGCATTTGCTTTTGCAGTTGGCATCATATTATTATTAGATTTTCTGAACACAAAAATAAAGACATCTGAGGATGTGGAGACACATCTTGGACTTAACGTCATTGGCTCAATACCGGTTAATTCTTTGAGTAAGGGGAGAATCAAATGAATGAGAAACTTAACCTGACATTTGACGTTAGCGAACCGGTGGAAGAAGCGCTCAGGACGCTAAGAACAAATATCCAATTTTGCAGCACCGGCAAAGCCATAAAAACGACTTGTTTGACAAGCTGTATTTCCAATGAAGGCAAATCAATGACTGCCATTAATCTGTCCATGTCCATAGCAAGTACCGGCAAGAAAGTCATCCACATTGATGCCGATATGAGAAAGCCCAGGATGTATAAAGAAATTAAAGTAAAGTTCAACTCAGGTCTGTCCAATTATCTCTCTGGGATGGAGGAACTGGATGATGTGATCACGGAAACTAATATGGATAATTTTCAGCGTATTCTCTGCGGACCTAAACCGCCGAATCCGGCAGAGCTTCTTGGTACTTCCAGATTTGCAGAACTCACGGATAGACTCAAGGAACGGTATGATTATATAATTATTGACACTCCTCCGCTAGGGAGTATGATTGATGCTGCTATTATAGCAGCAGTAGCGGATGGGACCATTATTCTGATTGAATATAATGCCATAGATTACAATAAGGCTTTGAAGGTGAAGGAGCAGTTGGAAAAGGCAGATGCCAGAATCCTGGGTGTAGTACTCAACAAGATACCCAAAAAGGAATACAAGGATTACTATAATTACAGCTACAACTACCATTACAAAGGGAGTGCACGAAAAAAAAGGACTATAAAGGATAGAGCACTGTGAAAGGACAGAATATGATCGATATTCATTGTCATATTATTCCGGGGGTTGACGATGGACCACAAGCGACTCAGGAAGCTAGCCAGATGCTGTGCGAAGCTGCAAAGGTTGGTGTGAGAACGATCATAGCTACGCCTCATTATTCGCGGGAACTTTATGAAAACGGCCTGGCCAGGCAGAGGTTTGAGTATATTAGTAAAGAAGCAGCAAGGTATGGATTAGATATACTGCATGGCTACGAAATTAAGATCCACACCTATCCGGCCAGGATGCCCACAGATTTCTCCGGACTCACACTTGGCGGAACAGAGTATATCCTTCTGGAATTACCGCTGGACAATGTGCCCTCCTATACAGTGGAACTACTGTATAAGATACAGCTTCAAAAACTGATTCCTATACTGGCACATCCTGAAAGGTGCAGCAAATTATTAAAGGACAAGCTTCTTTTTGCAGATATCGTTGATATGGGATGTTTACTGCAGGTCGATGCGTCAAGCATTCTCGGACGAAATGGGGGAGCGGCAAAAAGGTTTGCCAGGAGAATCATCGCTTCAGGTCAGGCTGCCTTCGTAGCCTCTGACGCTCATGATCCGGCCGGATATTCAAAATGGTTTGTCAATGCATATAAAAAGGTTGTCAAATGGGTCGGAAGCCGGAAAGCAGACGACCTGTTCAGGAATAACGCAAGAGTACTCATTGAAAAAGCTAAGCCGGTTCATGAAGCACCTTTTGATCATGAAATGTCTTGAGTTTGTATATTTCCGTTTTCGATCATCAGGGTCCTGCTGCAGAAACCCAGAGCCGCCTTTCTATGCGTGATAATGATGCAGGTAGGAGTTGGTTCAATGGAGGCGATCGACTTGAGTACTTCAAGCTCAGTCACGGCATCCAGCGCAGAGGTGGCTTCGTCCAGGATCAGGACAGGCTTTTTAGTCAGTAAAGCTCGTGCAATGGAGATTCGCTGCGCCTGTCCTTCGGAAAGCCCGTAGCCATTCTCTCCGATTATAGTTTCCGCCTTATCGGGCAGCCCTTCTATAAAATCAAGAATACATGCCTTTTTCAGCGCTTCATTCAATTCCCCGTCTGTTGCTTTTTTATTTCCTAGCATCACATTTTCTTTGATTGTTCCGGAGAACAAAGTGTTTCCCTGAGGTACGTAGGAGGCCAGTGATCGCGTGATAACATCTGCCGGGCTACTTTCACCTGTGTCCGGATTATAGAAGATAAGATTACCGGCTGTAGGTTTCAGCAGGGACAAGAGCAATCGGATAAAAGTGGTTTTTCCTTCTCCGGATGCGCCGACGACTGCGGTGAATTCACGCGCTTTTATCTCAAAGCTTGCTCTGTTCAATACGGGGATATCCCGATCATACTTGAATTCCAGCTCATTTGCCCGAATACCGGCACTGTTCCATTGAAGAATCTCATCAGTAAAATTTTCCCCATTTAGTTCATACAGGCTGATCAGCCTTCCGACCGATGCATACATGATAATGACCTGCGGAACGGAATGGGCCAGATCTATAAAGGGATCCTGTATTTGTCCAACCAGCTGCAGATATACGGTTATGGTTCCAAAGGTGATCATTCCTTTAGAGAGCTGTACGGAGCCCCACAGGATTGCCAGCAGGAATCCAAGCCAGTAACTGAGAGATAGTGCGGCGGAGGAAACGGCGCTGATACGGCTCCTTTTAATTATCCAGCCCAGTTTTTTGTTTTGAAGGGCTGTCAGAAAGGTACTGCTTTGCCCTTCAAGCCCAAAGGTTTTGATGATATGCATATTTTTAAGACATTCCTGTATGAAGCTTCTTGATTCGCTTTCTGTTTCCTGTATGCGCAGGTAATACTCTGAAAGCTTCCTGCTGAAGAGCCGCATAAAAACAATTGAAAGAGGCCCCAATATGAAGGCAAACAGGGCAAGAAGAGGATCGAATACTATCAAAACGGTAATAGATGCACATATGGAGAAAACCATGGAGATCATTTCGGGAATAACAGAGGTTACACCATTTACAACAGCTTCAATGTCGCTGGTGATTCTGGTCAGCAGGTCTCCGGTGTGAAATTTGGTAAAGTCGAGCCATTGAGTCCGAGAGAGCTTTTCAAAGAGTTTTTGGCGAAGACTATTTGAAAGAGATGTTGTGATCTTCGCAGAATATATCGTCATAATGGACTGAATAATGGTTTGCATTAGCACGATTCCGATGATGACTAACCCCGAGCGGATCAGCGGATCAATTCGCCCGTACTGCGCCGAGTCAAAAAGCTTTTTGGATTCAAGGGCTATAAAAACAGCAGATAGGGAAGCTATGGTTCCAACAACGACCAGAACCAGCACTGACAGAAAGGATGACTTTGTCTGGCTGATGATCCACTTGGTATATTTTAGAGCTTTCCTGAAAATAGTATCACCCTCTTCGTATTGCTTTGAACACGCGACTCAGGAATTTATATGGCTTTGTAAAAATAAACCTGATAGGAAGCCTGATCCACCAGAGAAAGGAAAGAACCTGCCAGATTATATTCGACGCAGAGATCTGCTTATCCTTCCTCCACACATTGGTTACCACAGCGACCAGCTGCTCCGGCAGAAGAGGCCCTTCCACCCAGCATTGGGCGTCGCCTGCGAGATAAAAGCTGCTCTTTACTTTTAGAATGATCCGATGAAGGACGTATACTCCGTCGTTTCGTCTGATCAGCGCGATTTGTCCGAAGCGCAGGTCTTCTATACTAGCAGATGCTAATTCGACACTGTCTTTGTTCTCTCTGAGAAATGGCATCATGCTTTTGCCTGTGATTGTAATGCGGACTTTTTGATTTTTTTGCAAAAGCTCAATGATGGTAGGAAAAAGCTCCGCTGATTTAACGCTTTTTACTTTATGCATTGATATACCAACTCCGTAGCTTCTCGATCAGCTTTGCACATTAGCAGGTATTTTGGCACAGAATTGATGGCCGTTTCAACATTCTGCATCGCAGCTTCCATGAGTATTGGGTTCTGATAGGGGAGAAACACCCTGGGAAGCAGCAGGGGAATAGCTTCCTTGTCATTCAGCTCCCGGATTGTATTTCGACTGGCCTGTTCAAGAATGACAATCGCAGAAAGTGGTGCACTGGCCTGCATTGCTTTGTTTTCTGCCCCGCTCCAGGGAGTTCCATGGATAAATGATTTGCCGCTTTCAATTTTTATGATGGGGCAATCATCGTTTAAAATACTTGCCTGGTAATACTTTGCCCACATGGCGGCATGAGTTGATTTGCCTGTTCTTGAAGGAGCCGTGAATACGACTCCTTTTCCTTCATGAGAAATTGAGGATGCATGGAGAACAAACCCGTTATGAAAAATAATTTTATTGCTAATAATGAAGTTGCCGAGAAAATCACAAAAAGCTTGTTCGGCTCTTTTGGCTTGCTTTCGATAATAGATTGTGATATCTGACCAATCGTGACAGGTCTCAATCATATATTCGGTTCTGTTAGTCCTTTTCAAAAAAACAGAGGCCCGAATCATTTCCTGTGCGTGTTGTACATTCCAGGAGATTCCGTCATACTCGAGGGAGGCATAATTTTGCTCAGCAAAAGAACCGGAAAATCGAAATTTTATCTCGATGTCCGGCTTTTCTGTAAAAACCGATTCAAACAGTTTTAATTTTTTAAAACTGCTTTGGTTTCTATCTTCTATACAAAATGTAAGTCCTGCTATTTTTACCTGCAGCATTTATCTTATGTACCTCCCAAAGGTCAGAGGTATTAGCGACAATACTTGTTACTACGTTTCTTTATATTGCAATGCTTTCCAGAGGGAAAGCTCTTCTGGCACCACCACCAGAAATCTGTGCTTTTGCTACTCCCGCCGCCACCGCCCGATACATGGGCTAACCTTTCTTCGGGTTTGAGTTCGATGAATTCAATCGTCGGTTTAAAATAAGTCTTCATATACCACCCTCCATTGAAAACTTTATTATCAAAAAAACAAACCAGTAATAATGATATGGTCTATTTCTTTATTTTATCACTCGCATCGGAGAATTTTTCTTTTGAGATCCGTGCCAGTTCACATAAATACGGTGCCGGCTGGTTATAACAGCCAGTTTCACCCTTCAGCTTTGCGGGACACACGTCACAATGGCTCAACAGTGCGCAGTTTCTGCACTCCTGGCAAGCTGGTATCTTGCAGCAGGCATCGGTCAATCCTATCCAGGCATTGTTGAAACCGATTTCCAATGGGCGAAAGACAGGCTCTTCCAAAGCGCCACATGGGATCATTCGCCCATCCCAGGTGATCCAGAAATCACTGCTGCCCGCATTACAACTAAATGCGCTTTTTGCTCTTTGAGGACTTGGATCAATATCATTTAGTTCCTGAGCAAGTTTATCTGTATAACTTCCTGATTCAGATTCTAATACACCTTTTGAGTAGATTTTAAATAATCTACTGTTAACATCATACGCCATTTCCTGGAAATTGGCAATCGTTTTTGGTGAAAGTCTGAAAGCATTTGTCATTTGTGGAGATGATCTTGCAGGAAATAAGTAATCTACAATATTTAGCGGAGTCCCATGTTTAAACGAGAATTCAGCCATTGCTTCAAAATCATCAAGGTTATCTTCTATTACAGTTGTTTTCAACTCAATATTTATACCTTCCGCAAGCAGCAGGTCAATGGCTTTAACCACTTTTGCATAAGCATTGCCATTACCGCATACCTTTTCATAAGTTTCGGCAGATGCTCCATAGAGGGTAATCTCCATAGCGGAGGGGGGGATCTTTCCCAGCCATTTTGCTTTCTTCTCATCGATCAAAGATGCGTTAGTATACAGAGAAATGCTCAAACCCATTCGCGCAATGTTCTCGTATATTTTCTCAAAATCTCTCCGTAGGAAAATCTCTCCGCCTGTCAATAACAAATTGAGCATACCTGCGTCCCGTGCATCCGATGCCAGATTGATCCATTGCTCGGAGGTGAGTTCTCTGTCAATTGAATTGCAGTCATTGCTTTGATTATGGATATAGCACATACTACAGTTAAAGTTGCATCTGGAGGTAAGTTCAAAAGCTCCGTTTAAAGGTATATGATTATTGCTGGCCTGCCTGGATAGTTTTTCAATCAACAGACTATATGCAGTATCCATTATTGCAATAGCCCCTTTTCGTCAAGGAGTTTGACAAATTCCTGAATATCGGCTCTTGCAGTCTCCTCATCAATCTCGTATTCCGCCAGCATTCCTGATACAAGTTCTTCCATCTCAGCGCCCTCGGCAAGCTTCTTCCATAGAAAAGCTCCGCTTTCGTTGAGGTTCATCAAACCATTGAACTCGACTACCATTTCAGCAACAGGTACAATGATCCACGATCCGGCTATTTCGCGCAGTATTAGATTGCTTTTTACCTTCATTGCCCCCCCTGAATGCTAAAACATGAATAATAAGTATTATATA
>JAEYON010000013.1 GCA_023411645.1 Bacillota bacterium
CGGCATATTATTGAAGATCACGGCGGAAGGATTTGGGCAGAGAGCACATTTGGCGAATATACTCGAATCTCCTGGACGCTCCCTGCTTTAATTATGGATGGAGGAGAGTATCATGCCTGATCAAATCCTGATTGTAGAGGATGACATAAGTATTGCTGAACTGATTCGTGATTATCTGGAGATTAACGGAATGCAAGCCGAAATTGCTTTTACAGGCATGACAGGTCTTGACCTTGCCCGCAGCAAGACCTTTGACTTAGTACTTCTCGATTTGATGCTGCCTGAGATGGATGGGTTTGAAGTGCTCAAGAGAATTCGTGAGACAAGGGATACACCCGTTCTTCTCGTTTCGGCACGTCGTGAGGATATTGACAAGATACGCGGACTCGGGCTTGGAGCCGATGATTATATTACCAAACCATTCAGCCCAGGAGAGCTGGTGGCAAGAGTGAAGGCACACCTGGCCAGGTTCCGCCGATTGACCGGCAAAACAATCTCCCGGGAAGGAACACTTCATATCAGAGGGATGGAGATTGACCCTGACGCCCGGACAATTACCGTTGAAGGAAAGCCTGTCGAACTAACCTCGAAAGAGTTTGACATTCTGCTGTTCATGGCCAGAAACCCCAATAAGGTCTTTTCCAAAGACCAGCTATTTGACAGGATATGGGGTTTAGAAGCTTTCGGCGACACGACAACCGTCACTGTCCATATTGGTAAAATCAGAGAAAAAACAGAAACGGACCCCAAGAATCCCCAATATATCGAAACTGTCTGGGGTGCAGGGTACCGCTTCAAAGTTTAGGATAACCACATGCTGTTGCCGGAAGCGGTATAAAAAGTCAACGGAAGATACGGCTTGAAAAAATAAAAGGATGTGTTATAATAAAACAGCTATCGGTATTGATGGCATAGTAATAACGGCGGGATTTAATTCTCGCCGTTCATATGCGGATGTGGTGGAATGGCAGACACGATAGATTTAGGATCTATTGCGACGAGCGTGCAGGTTCAAGTCCTGTCATCCGCACCAGATAAAAACTTCGGGTTATCCCGGAGTTTTTTTGTAACAATCAGGACTTGAACCTGAGAAGGCATGAGCCGTGAATAAAATGTGCTAAACGCACATTTTTAGGCGAGTGTGCCGAGACTAAAGTCGAGGCGGCAGTATGCGAGCAAGGCGAAGCAGACGGTCAAGTCCTGTCATCCGCACCAGATAAAAACTTCGGGTTATCCCGGAGTTTTTTATTTGGTAGACAATTAGGATAATGTTCTAAAGCTGCAAAAACGAGTAGTCGCGTATACCTAGTAACGAAATTGTTTCGTCGAGCCCGATATTAGTTCGATGGATGGTTTTGCAAGTAATGGGCGATGAAATGGGAAAAAAACCTAAACTCGTTGACATAACCACACAAATTGAGCAGTTATTAGTCGATAAATGAAGAAAAAGTAGTGTTATTTAAAAATAGTTGCCCATTAATTGAAAAAACCACCATCGGTGATGGGTAGAGCAGAAACTTTTCTTTCGGAAAAGAAGGACGCGATCGTATTTGCTGTAGTTTATTGACAGGCAGGAGATTGCATGCTACAATAAACTTGAGTTAGTTATAGCTAACTCGGGTTTATATGGGTCCATAATGTTGTCTGCCTATCCAATTACAGCAACGCAAAAAGCAAATGATCTTTTATTAACGGTCAGGGAATGAACAAGAAAACAAAAATCAAAGTCATGTTTACCGTCACAATATTGATGAGCATTGGTTTTATCTGAATGGGAGCCATACATCAAGGTAGAATTGCTCTTATTTTTATATGGCTTTTCCATATCATCTATTTTATTTCACGTTTATCGTTAGAAATCGCAGGTTGGAAGCGTTTCAAAAAGCTGGCATAACTAGTGCCACTAGAAGAATTGAATGATAAATGAGTCTCTGAAGCGAATCAGAAAATTGATGGTTCAGAATAGTAATCCATGGGAAATAATCCGTAAGCAAGTCTATTTTCGGGTAATATCTTGAACAAAGTATATATGAAGGAGTCACAAATGGCAAAAAGCTTTCTGAGAAAATTTATATATTGGTTCAGTGTTATATTCAATAAAACGCTTCTGAAGAATCAGTCATTGGAAGAAGATCTCCGCGCCAGTGAAGAAAAGTATAGACTTTTATTTGAGACGATGGCTCAAGGGGTAATCTATCTGGATGCCAGTGGGAAAGTGCTCTCAGCGAATCCTGCTGCAGAGAGCATTCTTGGTCTTTCTATAAATCAAATGCAGGGGAAAACAGTCTCCGATCCGATATGGAAAGCAATCAGAGAAGATGGTTCTGAGGTAATGAGATCAGAACACCCGGTTATGCTTGCACTGCAAACAGGGAATCATATTGGACCCACTATAGAAGGTATCTTTCAACCGCAGCGAAATGATTATATCTGGATTTCAATTAATGCTAGTCCGCTATTCCGCCAGGGCGAAACAAAACCATATCAAGTTTACGCAATTTTTCGGGATGTCACTGCTGAGCGCAAAGCTAATCGGGATTATCAGCAATTGTTCAATGAGATGGTGGATGCCTTTGCGCTGCATGAGATTATTTGCGACAATAATGGCAAGCCGGTGGATTACAGATTTTTGAAGGTAAACTCCGCTTTCGAATGTATGACCGGTCTCAAGTCTGCAGATATTGTTGGGAAAACTGTCATAGAGCTCCTGCCGGACATAGAACAGCATTGGATTGACAATTATGGAAAAGTCGCATTAACTGGTGAATCTATCAAGTTTGAGGATTATAATGTTTCTTCAAATAAGCACTTTATGGTCTCTGCTTACCAACCAACTCCGAATCAATTTGCCTGTACATTTTCTGACATCACAGAACGCATCCGCGCTGAGGAGGAAAAAGAAAAAATCCTGTCCAGGTACATCAGTTATATTGAAAGCGCTCCTTACGGTATATTCGTTATAGATTCCAATGGAAAGTTTTTTGAAGTGAACAGCTTTGCTTCCTTGCAGACAGGTTATAGCAAAGAGCAGCTTGTACAAATGTCCATATCAGACATGACGGCTGAAGAGTCGCTGGAAGACGCTATGTCCTATTTTCAGAAGCTAAGAACCACGGGATATATAAATGCGGACTTAAAATATATCCATAAGAGCGGAGAAATAAGATGGTGGACTATCAATGCGGTCAAGTTATCTGAAGACAGGTACCTAAGCTTTCAGCTTGATATAACAGAAAAAAAGGATGCGGAATCGAAGCTTCATTACCTTATTAACCATGACTACCTTACGGGGGTATACAATCGAAGGTACTTTGAGGAAGAGTTAGAACGAATCGACAACAAAGAACAACTGCCGATTACCATTATGATTGGTGATATTAATGGTGTAAAGCTTGCAAATGACGCATTTGGACATAGCGAAGGAGATAGGCTCATAATTGATTCTGCAAAAATAATAAGTAGCTGCCTTCGAAAAAATGATACGCTAGCCAGAATCGGCGGAGATGAATTTGGGATTATTATGCCGAAAACAGATAGTGCAACAGCAATGGGCGTTTTACAAAAAATTCAAGCCGAACTGGCGATGTTTGATGCAAGCGCTTCCAAGGGTAAGCTAACGCCTAGCATTCCACTGGGGTTTGCATGTAAAGAAAGAGCCGATGAGGATATGCACCTGATAATACGTACTGCTGAGGAGTACATGTATCAACGCAAACTTCTGGAACACAACAGCTCCCACAGTACTATTATTTCCTCAATAAAGGCCACAATGAACGAGAACAGCCATGAAACAGCGGAGCACGCGGAAAGATTGGTTGCCTTGACCAGAGTAATTGCCGACATGCTGGATTTGCCGGAAGTGGAAAAGGATAGGTTGGAGCTTCTCTCCACTTTGCATGATATAGGGAAAGTCGGCATAAGTGAGAACATTTTGAGAAAACCGGGAAAACTCAGCAAGGATGAATGGGTAGAAATGAAAAGGCATCCTGAAATCGGATACAGAATTGCAATAGCTACCCCGGAATTAATTCCGATTGCGGAAAGCATTCTCTGTCACCATGAGTATTGGGATGGCAACGGGTATCCTCAGGGATTGAAAGGCGAGAACATACCATTACTTTCCCGCATTCTCTCAGTGGCTGACGCATATGATGCAATGACTCAAGACAGGCCTTATCGGAAAGCTATGGCACACGAGGAAGCAATTATTGAAATCAAAAGATGTGCCGGAACACAATTTGATCCTTATATCGCTCAGATATTGCTTAATACATTTCACTGACTAAGAGTGCTTCCAAGTTACTATGTAAGTCTATTAAGGAGGGCACTCAAAAATAAAAATCTCAGAGTGCTCTGTTATCTATTTTTGCCTTGTGATGCACAAATCATTATGGTAGCATTACATATAGTAGTGAAACTGTAAGGAACAACAGCACTGAATGCAGATGATTTGCAGGCAATATATATTTAGAAGGGATGTATTTCCATTGGGGCTTCTACCATTTAAGGATAAGCTTTTAATTTGTGATATGGACGGAACGCTGCTTGACAGCAGCAGCAGACTAAGCAGGGAAAACAAAACGGCGATTGACCGCTTCGTGGCTGGCGGAGGCTTATTCACAGTAGCTACAGGCAGGATGGAAAAGTCAGTCATGCAGTATCTGCAGGACCTTCCGATAAATTTACCTGCTATCGTATATAACGGCGCAGCAATCTATGATTTTCAGGCGGATCGACTGCTCTGGCAGGATAATTTAGTTCCGGGTGTAATTGATCCGGTGAAAGAGGTTATGGAACGTTTCCCTGAAATCGGTGTCGAGTTCTTCCATGGGGGAATGACATACTTCGTCAGAGAGAATAGATACACATATGAGCATATGCTCAGAGAGAAATTCGATCCAATAGTAACGGCTGTGGATGAGGTGCCGCATCCATGGTTCAAGGTTATACTGGCATGGGAGCCTCGCAGACTAGCGGAAGTTGAGAAATTTCTAATGGGGTTTCGGACACTCTTTAGCCAGGTGTATTCCGAACCTCAGTTTCTGGAGCTGCTCAACCTGAATGTATCAAAGGGCAATGCGCTTAAGGTGCTGATTCAAATGCTTGGTCTGGATCATACCTGTGTGATTTCTATGGGAGATAATCTCAATGACATTGAATTGATCCGGGAAGCAAATGTTGGGATTGCGACAGGAAATGCACATAGAGCACTTAAAGCGGCTGCAGATTTATGCTGTTCTCATCATGACTTAAATGCCGTGTCTGAGGTAATCAGCTGGATTGAAAACGGGAAAATTGCTTGATGCTGCTTTTCCCTATTGAATGTATATAATTAATATAGAAACGAGTGTATTTTTGTATGGATAGAAAAGTTGTAAAATGGATAGCACTATTAACAGTACTGGTGTTTTTTCTTACCTCTTTCGGATATATGTTCTATGCGATTTTTTCGAACAGATAGGGGAAAAAACCTGTACTATTTGTGAGCTTATTTCGTGAACTAATGGAAAGCGGATGCATCAACCGCGGAAAGGCTGTGGGTTATGGGTAAGATTCTTGAAACATTCATTTCTCCGCACCCGCCGATATTGATACCGGAGGTCGGTCGCGGTGATGAGAAGAAAGCAAACGTCACAGCGGAAGCTCTTCGGAGGGTGGCAAAGGAGATTGCCGGACTGAAGCCAACGACGATTATCGTGACAACTCCGCATGGTCCGGTATTCAAGGACTTTATCTACGTTAATATCAAGAAGATGCTCAACGGCAGCTTAAAACAGTTCGGTGCTGCCGGTGTAAAGATGGAGTTCAAAAACAACCTGCAACTGGTAGAAGAGATCATAACGACAGCCAATGCACAAGGGATACCTTGCGGAGGATTAGACAAACTTCTGGCATCCAGATATAAAATAACCGATGAATTGGACCATGGGGCAATGGTGCCGCTTTACTTCATCGCACAGGAATACAGGAACTTCAGGCTAATTCATATTTCAACCTCCGGCTTGCCCCTGAAGGAGCAGTATAGGTTTGGAAGCTGCATTGCCGAGGCTGTAGGTCGTTCCGATGAAAGTGTTGTGTTTGTGGCAAGCGGGGACCTGTCCCACAGACTGGCGCCCGACGGTCCCTATGGCTTCAACGACTGCGGGCCGGAATATGACGGTCAGTTGATAGACTATCTTAAGGTTCCCAATCCGGAAGGATTATTGAATTTTGATGAGGGCTTTCTGGATGAGGCCGGTGAATGCGGTCTGCGTTCCTTTATTATGATGTTTGGAGCACTGGACGGCTATGAGCTGAGCTCACGGGTTTATTCGTACGAAGGTCCGTTCGGTGTAGGTTATGCGGTTGCAGCATTTAAACCGCTTGCGTTGCTGGAGTGTGAAAGTCTGCTGGACAGATTGGACAGGACCGAGGCAGAAAAGCTATATGAAATCAGAAACACAGAAGACCCGTATGTGGCTCTGGCTAGAAAATCGCTGGAAATGTATGTGGCGGATGGCACAGTCATTGAAATGCCCGAAGTGCTTCCGCCGGAAATGGAGTTTAACCGGGCAGGCGTTTTCGTATCAATCAAAAAAGGCGGTCAACTCAGAGGCTGTATAGGAACTACTGCACCGACCAGAAAAAATATTGCCGAAGAGATTATACATAATGCTATCAGCGCCGGTACTCAGGATCCCAGGTTTAGCCCCGTTGAAGAAGATGAACTGGATTCCCTGGTTTATTCGGTGGATGTTCTTGGAGAGCCGGAAGAGGTCAGCTCATTTAGTGAACTGGATGTAAAAAAATATGGCGTCATCGTAAGGGCAGGCAGACGATCAGGACTGCTATTGCCTGATCTGGAGGGCGTGGATACACCGCGAAGGCAGGTGGAGATCGCGCTGCACAAGGCCGGTATCAGCCCGTCCGATGATTATACCATGGAGAGGTTTGAGGTAATTCGCCACTACTGACCGTTTAATTTAAATATTGGTTTAACATATGAAAAATGCAGGAGATGAATATGAAGCAGGCGCAGTTTTATGAGATGCTTGAGAATAATAAGATTCGATGCCGTCTTTGTCCGCACGAGTGTGTGCTGCCAGCGGACGCCACAGGACTGTGTCGCTCAAGAATAAATGAAGGCGGACAGCTCTATTCTCTCAATTATGCCCGCGTTACTTCCGTTGCACTGGACCCTATTGAAAAAAAGCCTTTGTACCATTTTCATCCCGGCAGTCTGATCCTTTCGGCCGGCACATTTGGCTGCAATTTCAAGTGCGGATACTGTCAAAACTGGAGCATTGCCCACACAGACGCCAAAACCGAAAAAATGACGCCGGAGGAACTGGCTGACCTGGCTGCGGCATACGTTAGTAGGGGGAATATCGGCGTTGCTTACACCTATAACGAGCCAACCATATGGATTGAATTTATTTTGGAAACGTCAAGGCTTGTCAGGGAGAGAGGCCTGGTGAATGTGCTGGTGACCAACGGCTTTATGAGTCCTGAACCTTTGGAGCAGCTTTTGCCGCTGGCCGACGCAATGAACATCGACGTCAAAGCATTCAGCGAAGACTTTTACAAAAAGTACTGCAACGGCAGTCTTGCCGAGGTAAAGAAGACCGTTGAACGCGCGGCGCAAAGCTGTCATGTTGAAATAACCACTCTTGTGATTCCCGGTCTCAACGATTCACCCAAAGAAATAGCCGAACTGGCGCAATGGCTGTCGACAATCGACCCGGACATTGTGCTGCACTTGACAAGATTTTTCCCCTCTTTCAGGATGAACGATATCCCGCCAACTCCGCGCTCTACACTGGAAAATGCCAGAGAAAGCGCGCTGCAATATTTGACTCATGTGTATCTTGGTAATATTTAACTATACAAAATATTAAAATTTTATTAAAAGTGAAAAAAACGCTTACAAATGAAAATAAAAAAGGTATAATTCAGATGAGTATGGTATTTAGCACAAGGGTGTGAGGGTGATTGGATTTTTTTAACAGCATTAATCTGCGTGATTTGTTCAACAATTTTGCAGGTTATGTAGGTATCAATGATCCGCTTTATATGATTCGGGCAGTTATCGATATTGGTATTGTTGCATGGGTCATATACAAGCTTATTATTCTTGTGCGCGAAACCCGTGCCTGGCAGCTCATTAAAGGTATTCTTTTAATATTGCTTGCAACTGAGCTGAGTAAGCTGATCGGCTTGAAAACAATCAACTATATCCTGCAAAACATGCTTCAGTTCCTTGCGATAGGCGGTATCGTCCTCTTCCAGCCTGAATTGAGAAGGGCGCTGGAAAAAATCGGACGTAATCGTTTCAAAGATTTCATCAATTTTGACGAACTCGGGAATACAAAAGTGAAGACAACAGCAGTGATCGAGGAAATTGTTAAGGCCTGCGGTGAAATGTCCGCGAAATATACAGGCGCGCTCATTGTCATAGAAAGAGACACGAGAATCGGCGAAATTATTAATACGGGAACACAACTGGACTCCAATGTTTCCAGTGAGCTTATACATAACATTTTCGTTCCTGACACACCGCTGCACGACGGTGCAGTCGTAATAAGGGACAATAAGATAAAAGCAGCGGCATGCTTCCTTCCTCTTACAGAAAATCCGAATCTGAGCAAGGAGCTTGGGACCAGGCACAGAGCGGCGCTTGGCATTACGGAGGTCTCCGATTCCATTGCAGTGGTGGTCTCAGAGGAGTCGGGAAAGATTTCGTTCGCTCTCAACGGGGGACTTACCAGAAACCTTACAACTGATACCCTCAGAAAGGCGCTGAATAAAAACTTGATCGAAAGCGAAACCACTACGAAGAAATTGAAGATTTGGAGGGGGAAGGCCAAGTGATGAACTGGTTCAGAAGAGATATGAAGACTAAAATAATATCTATTTTGATTGCGGTATTTGCCTGGCTTTTCGTAACGAATGCCACGAATCCGTTCGTATCCAGGACGTTTTACAATATACCTGTCACCATTATTAATGAGGATTATCTTGAAGAAAATAACTACACGTTAAAGAATACCCTCCGCAATTATATTGATGTGACAATAAGGGGACGTCAGAATGCCGTCGACAAGGTTAGATCCTCTGATTTTATGGTGTCGCTTGACTTTTCCCAGATAACGTCTGTTAACAACAGAAGATTGGTAGTGCCGGAGCCTGAATGTCTTGTCAAGGATGTAACGATAGAATCTTACACGCCGTCAGCCATAGACATACAGCTAGCCAGAAATAAAACCGGCACCTTTGCAGTGGAGCTCGAACCCAATATTACGATGAAATCCGGGTATGTTCTGCTAAATACGACCATGTCACAGGAAACGATACAAATCTTTGGTGAAGAGACTCTTATCGACAGTGTGGATTCCATCAAAGCGAAACTGGAGCTAAAGGATGTTGACTCAGATATGACATCACAGGTCCAGTGCAATGTTTACAACAAGGCCGGTAAGGAAATTACAAGCCTGAGCAAGGATCTGAAGGTAAATGTAAAGATTGAGGTAGCTAAAGAAGTTCCTGTTGCGCTTGTCACAAGGGGAAGACTGGCGGCTGATTACGTAGAGACACTCAGGGTAATCGATCCTGTCAGGGTTTTGGTTACTGGCCCCGTCGAGAATCTGGAATCGCTGAGAGAAATAAAAACAGAACAGGTGGATATTGACGGTCTTGACAGCAATTTCACAACATCAATCCCGCTCGTAGTGCCAGAAGGCGTCAAACTTGTGAATTCACCTTCGGAGATTACTGTAAATATCAGTGTTGAGAAGCTTGCCGTTAGGACGATTGAATTTGGAAGTGCCGATGTCAATATTCTCAATGCCAACAATGACGGCACATTGGTCTATGAGATTATAACGGATCGTTTTCTGTTGCAGTTCAAAGGCCGTCAGACCGAGGTGGATGCGATCAGGATCACTGATCTGAGGCCTGCCGTAGATGTTTCCGATCTTGGTGAGGGTACCCATAGGCTGAGACTGAATATTAAAGCACCAAATCAGGCAAAATTGGTACAGCAGGTAAATGCGGATGTAAAGATATCGAAAACACCTGAGGTGGAGAAACCGCCCGATAATACCCAAACACCATAATACAAGATGCGCCATCAAAATTACTACGCCTTAAGCAGGCTGCATCAAAGGCCGGTACATTAGTGATTAAGCCGGACAGGTAAAGGTACCAACGAGAAATGGTAAGGTGAAGCATATGAAATTGATAATATCGGAGCTCAGACTGTCTCCCGACGCCGATACAGAACGGCTGAAGACGCTGGCAGCCAGGAAGCTGAGCATTCAAGCTCAAGAGCTGAAAAAGTTCAGAATTGTGAGAGAATCCATTGATGCGAGAAAAAAACCCGACGTAAGCCGGGTTTATTCTGTTATGGTTGAAATTGCCGACAATGACCGGTACAAAAAGGGCAGTGGGGTCAGGGAGGTTGTAGAGAAGCCTGAGGAGCCTATAGTACCTGGAACGATAAAAATGGACGGTCGCCCTGTTGTGGTCGGAAGCGGCCCGGCAGGGATTTTTGCGGCGCTGTCGCTGGCGCAGACAGGTTACAAACCGTTGGTGCTGGAACGGGGAGGAAATGTTGAGGTAAGGACTGCGGCGGTAGATGGATACTGGAGAAAGGGAGAATTAGACCCCGAATGCAATATTCAGTTTGGTGAGGGGGGAGCGGGCACCTTCTCCGATGGGAAGCTCACAACCCGGATAAACGACAGACGCTGTGACAATGTGCTCAGCCGTTTTGTTGAAGCCGGAGCGCCTGAAGAGATCTTATACAAAGCCAAACCGCATATCGGTTCGGACATACTGAGGATTGTAGTAGCAAATATGCGCAAGAGATTGCTCGAAATGGGCGGAGAAATACGGTTTGGGGCAAAAATGACTTCGCTGCGCATTCAAAACGGACGTGTGACCGGCGTTACAGTCAACGGGACGGAGGAAATCAAAGCCGGCGCTGTAGTACTGGCTATTGGGCACAGTGCCAGAGATACCTTTGCGGCTCTTCTGCAAGACGGTGTGGAAATGGTTCAAAAACCCTTTTCCATAGGGGTGCGAATCGAGCATCCTCAGGAGCTGATTAATAAGGCACAGTACGGCGCAGCGGGAACCATTCCAGTGCTGGGTGCGGCCGATTATCAGCTGTCATGCCGGACAGGAAACGGCAGAGCGGCCTATACCTTCTGTATGTGCCCGGGAGGCGTTGTGGTGGCAGCAGCATCTGAGCCGGAAATGATTGTTACAAACGGCATGAGCTATTTTGCAAGAGATCTTGATAATGCCAACAGCGCTTTTGTGGTATCTGTGGAGCCGGGTGATTTTGGCGGCAGTCATGCGCTCGCCGGTATCGAATTTCAGCGATTCTGGGAGAGGAAGGCTTTTCAGGTGGCAGGCAACAGCCAGGCTGCGCCTGTACAGCGGCTTGAGGATTTTCTTGAGGGACGTGTGTCGATGAACCTTGGCGGATCAGCGGATTTTGGAGGTTCAGCGGGATTTGGCAGCGTCAAGCCGAGCTACACAGGAAAAGTAACTGCTGCTGATCTGAACCTTTGTCTGCCTGAATTCGTCACTAATTCCATGAAGGAGGCAGTGACTCTGTTTGATCGGAAGCTCAGCGGCTTTGCGTTGGGAGATGCTGTGCTGACAGGCGTTGAGACTAGAACCTCCTCTCCGGTACGGATCACAAGAGGGGAAACGCTGGAGGCGACCGGACTGAAAGGTTTGTACCCGGCAGGCGAAGGAGCAGGCTACGCGGGCGGTATTGTCAGTGCTGCTGTGGATGGAATGCGTGTGGCGGAACAAATTATCCGAACCTATGCGCAGCCATAGGGTTGCTGTTCGTGTCTATATAGTGGAAGCTCTGAGCAGTAAGACCATCATAGATGCTGTGCAATAACGGAAACAAGAGCTTCATTTGCAAGAGCTGTATAGTTCAGCTCGGGCAAGCCGAAACTCGCAAAAATGCATATAGAAAAAAATTATTTGAAGCATTTTTGCTCAAACAGTCGGCTTGCTGCTCCTCGCTCTGACAATACATCTCTAAGCAGCATTGCGCTAAAGTTTCCTTTTATTGCACGGCATCTATATAGTGGAAGCTCTGAGCAGTAAGACCATCATAGATGCTGTGCAATAACGGAAACAAGAGCTTCTTTTGCAGCGGAAACAAGAGTTTTGAACAGTAGCGACATTAGATGCAACAATCAGCCATAAGATGGAAAATAGTTGTGCGAAACGCAGTATATAGATATAATTTAAAGGAATTGACTTGAGTCAGGGGGATTAATATATGGCAAGACTTTTTGGAACTGATGGCGTGAGGGGCGTTGCAAATCTGGAGCTTACCGCAGAGCTGGCATATAAACTTGGGCAGGCGGGGGCATATGTACTGGCGGGAGAAACAAAACATATGCCCAAAATACTGGTTGGTATGGACACAAGGATATCGGGGCATATGCTTGAGGCAGCGCTGGTAGCCGGAATTTGCTCTGTTGGCGCGGAGGCGGTTTGCCTTGGAGTAATACCTACACCGGCTGTAGCCTATCTCACAAGACACTATCAGGCGGATGCCGGAGTAGTCATATCGGCTTCCCACAACCCGTTCGAATTTAATGGAATTAAATTTTTCAATGCACAGGGATATAAGCTTTCGGACGAAATTGAAGACAGGATCGAGGAACTGATACGCTGTGAGACCTGTCAGATACCTCTGCCTACAGGAGAAGGAATAGGGAAGAAGAGCACACCGGAAAATGCACTGCGGGATTATGTAGATTTTCTTAAGGGAACAGTCGACTGTGATCTGAAGGGCTTAAAAGTTGCTATCGACTGTGCAGACGGCGCATCCTACCAATCTGCTCCGCTGGTGTTCAGCGAGCTTGGGGCGGAGCTATGCGTGATACATAATAAACCTGACGGTATCAATATCAATAATAACTGCGGGTCGACACATATGTCGCAGATACAGAGTTTTGTGACCGAGTGCGGCGCGCATATTGGCTTTGCCTTTGACGGCGATGCGGACCGGGTGCTGGCCGTAGACGAGAACGGAATGCTGGTGGATGGTGACCAGATCATGGCGATCATTGGGCTTTATTTAAAAAAGCAGAACCGTCTTGAGAAGAATACCATCGTTGCTACTGTTATGAGTAATCTCGGATTTGATATCATGGCTCAGAATAGTGGCCTGAATCTGGTTAAAGCAAAGGTTGGTGACAGGTATGTTCTGGAGGAAATGCTTGAGAAAGGATATGTTCTTGGTGGGGAACAATCCGGCCACGTTATTTTCCTCAAGCACAACACTACTGGGGACGGCCTTTTGACTGCGCTTCAACTGCTGTGTGTGTTGAAGGCTTCAGGCAAAAAGCTTTCCGAGCTTGCCTCGGTTATGCAGGTTTTACCGCAGGTGCTGAAGAATGCAAAGGTAAAAAACGAAAATAAGTATGCATATAAAGAGGATGAACTGATTGCCCGACTTTGCGACGAACTGGAAAAAGAGTTCCACGGGGAAGGCAGAGTGCTGATCCGGCCTTCGGGAACAGAGCCTCTTGTACGCGTCATGATAGAGGGCAAGGATAAAGACTATATTACAAAAAGAGCTGCCGAACTGGCAGCCGTGATAGAAGAGAGACTGGGGTGATATGCTCCTTCGTCAATAGAGGCCGGACTGAATCCGGCCTTTTGCTTTTACCTTTTTTCATTAATCATTTATCTTCTGGCAACCAGCTCGCCTGTGTTTTTCAGGATGTGGTTTGCCGGAACATATCCTCTTACCGGTGTGAGAGGATATACAATGCTGTTTTTCCCGATGACAGTTCCCGGGTTCATTACTGAGTTACAGCCCACCTCTGCATTATCGCCTATCATTGCACCGAACTTCCTCAAGCCTGTTTCGATGCATTCATCGCCGACCTTGACTTTGACGGTGCTGCCCGTGGACTTAAGGTTGGAGCAAATCACGCCTGCGCCTGTGTGCGCCTTGTAGCCTAAGATGGAATCGCCTATGTAGTTGAAATGCGGTACCTGGACTTTATTGAACAGAAGTGCATTTTTCAATTCTGTGGAATTGCCTATCACACATTCATTGCCGATTATTACATTGTCCCTGATATATGCGCACTGCCGAAGCTCGCAATTGTAACCGATGATGGCCGGCCCTTTTATCGTAACGGTCTTTTCAATTGCAGTGCCTTTACCGACCCAGACGAATTCGTCGATTTGCTCAAAATCCTTTGGCAGCGTTTTGGCAAACTCCAGAAGGAAGGGTTTAATCCTTGCCAGAGCCTCCCATGGATATTGCAGCCCGTCAAAAATAGCTTTTTCAAAGCATTCCTCCAGGTTGTACATGCTTTCTATTGTCAGACTCATATATTCGTTCCTCTCGTAAATCCAGTATTACTATGCTGCTTGTATTTTATCATATTGTTAACATTTGTTAAACACATTTGAATTGCAATTTGCTCCGGTATTGAATATACTAAAGTAGAGAAGAATTTGACATTGGAGATTAAATGTGGATTTCATTACCTGGAAAGAGAGGGTTGTGTTTGTAAGGTAATTAAAGAGCGCCAGGACGTGCACAATGCATTGGTAAACATGAGCATGGCATTATCATGATAATCAAAATGACATTTGGTACGTTGACGAGGAGGAGGAGGTCACAGCGGAATGCAGGACACCTGAACAGGTTGATCCCAGCGGCTGTGAGTTATCGAAGAATTCGGCGGAAACCTTCCGATCAGCTACGATCGCAGAGCTTACCAAAAACTGCAGGCAACTGCAAAACAGAAAAAGCTTAGTAGCAATCCAGTACACACCTTTTCAAATTCTCTAAATAAAAAATCAAATTCATTCCGAACGGGAATGACAGTCTCTGTGATGGCTATATTTTGCTGTGCGGAAGTCTGTCCGTAACGTTTAATAAATGCTGTACAGAGGGCTGTTTGATGCAACTGCATCGTAAGCTTATCTGTATAAATCCCGTGCGAATGAAAACAATTAAAGGAGAATCTATATGTGTGGAATCGTTGGTTATATAGGTGAGAAGAAGGCTGCCCCAATATTGGTCAATGGACTTAAAAAGCTGGAATACAGGGGTTATGACTCGGCAGGCATCGCGTTGATTGAGGACGACAGGCTTTCTGTGGTCAAATGCAAGGGAAGGCTGGCAGCACTGGAGGAAAAACTGGGAGGCGAAACCATAGGTGGAAATATAGGAGTCGGCCATACCAGATGGGCAACCCACGGCGAGCCTAACGACGTTAATTCGCATCCGCATCTGAGCAATTCCGGAAAGATTGCGGTAGTTCATAACGGAATCATTGAAAATTATATAAAACTCAAAAAGTTCCTGACCTTACAGGGGTACGAATTTTTATCGGATACGGATACTGAGATTGTCGCGCAGCTTGTGGATTATTATTACAGTCAAAGCGGAGATATTGTGAAAGCCGTTATGGAGTCAATCGACGAATTGGAGGGTTCTTATGCGCTTGGCGTGTTGTGCGCTGACTGTCCCGAAAAATTCATTGCAGCCCGTAAGGACAGTCCGCTGATTGTAGGCCTGGGCAAGGGTGAGAATTACATCGCCTCAGACATCCCGGCAATCCTGGAGCACACCAGAGATATCTATATTCTTGAGGACAAGGATGTAGCAGTACTGAGCAAGGATGCTGTAACTATTTATGACAATTACGGCGTTGAGTCTCAAAAGGAAGTCTTTCATGTGGATTGGGATGTTGAGGCTGCCGAGAAAACAGGCTTTGAGCATTTCATGATGAAAGAAATGTTTGAGGAGCCAAAGGTGATCAAGGACACGATGAGTCCGAGAATCAGGGATGGCAGAATCGTATTGGACCAAATCAGCATCACTGCTGAATACCTGAAGGATATTGAAAAGATATATATTGTAGCCTGCGGTACCGCATTCCATGCGGGAATGGTTGGTAAATACATGATAGAAAAGCTCGCGCGCATTCCTGTCGAGACAGATCTGGCATCTGAATTCAGATACAGAGATCCGATACTAAGTGACAGGAATCTGGTCATCATCATCAGCCAGTCAGGCGAGACCCTCGATACACTGTTTGCGATGAGAGAAGCAAAAAAGAGAGGCGCGAGGGTGTTGTCCATCGTAAATGTCGTAGGAAGCTCTATTGCAAGAGAATCCGACGATGTGCTTTACACTTGGGCCGGCCCGGAGATCGCCGTTGCCTCCACTAAGGCTTATAGTACGCAGTTGACCGCGCTGACACTGATCGCACTGGATTTTGCCTGCAAGCTAGGCGTGTTGGGAGAGGCTCAACTGGCTGGTATCCTTGAGGGAATGAGCACCCTGCCTGCTGCCGTTGAAAAAATTCTGTCCCACAGAGAAGATATTCAGCGGTTTGCATCCGAACATTACAACGCTAAAAGTATTTTCTTCATAGGCAGGGGCCTGGACTATGCGCTTTCCATGGAGGGCTCTCTGAAGCTGAAGGAGATATCATACATCCATTCGGAGGCCTATGCGGGGGGCGAGCTGAAGCATGGAACCATCGCACTGATCGAAAAGGGCACGCTGGTTGTCTGCCCTATGACACAAGATAACCTGCATGAGAAGATGGTCAGCAATATTCGCGAGGTCAAGGCCAGGGGTGCAGTAGTAATGGCAATAACACAGCAACGGAATGCAGACGTGGAGAAGCTGGCCGATATGGTAGTCCTCGTTCCCGACATCGACCCGCTGCTTGCTCCGATCGCGGCTATCACATCAATGCAGCTGTTCGCTTACTACATTGCCGTGCTCAAGGGCTGCGACGTGGATAAGCCCAGGAACCTGGCGAAGAGCGTGACGGTGGAGTAGGGGAGCGGGATGTTCCCTACATGATGTGAGTTTATATCGTAATTATGATAAATTTATGATATAAAGAGCAGGAGGGATATATTATGCCACAGATTAGACCCGTTTCAGATTTGCGTAATAATTTTGCTGAAATATCTCGTATCGTTCATGACATTGGCGAACCAGTTTTCCTGACCAAAAATGGCTATGGTGATATGGTTGTTATGAGTGTCGAGGCAATATGAGGAATTCAGACAGGAACGCCGCATAGATGCTGCATTACGGGAAGCTGATAAGGAAGCCAGGGAAAATCCTACCCGCTATGACTTCCACGAGGTTTCCTCGAAGCTCTCCGTAAAAAATTGGTTGCCAAGTTGGAGGGAACAGATGCATAGGATAGTCATGCTAATATACCTCCATATCCGAATAAGTATGAAGAATACGGAGCCGGCCAATACCTCAACACTTATCGCAGGATGGTGGTAGACGACTACTTGGTATTCTATGTTGTGCTGGATGATATAATAGAGATACATCGTATCTTGCACGGGAAAAGAGATATCAGCAGATATTTGTATTGAAATTGTACAACTTTATTATCACGGAAATTTACAAAAGAAAATGAGAGAGATTATTTATATACCCGGAGGTGCGATATGAAGCTAAATAGAACCATTTCATTGATACTTTCACTTATAATGGTATTTGGTATGTTAGCGGGGTGTTCCGATGCGCAGCAGGATAATACGGAGGAACCATCTACAACTCCGCAAAAAACCTTGCCAGTTGAGCCGTCAGTAGAAGAACTGATCGATGAGATGGGCATTCCCGACCTGTGGAAACAGGAACTGCTACACTCAGAGCATCTGGGCCTCCCCATCGAAAAGGTACAGCAGGAGACCATCTCCGGCGCGGAAATGATGGAGTTGCTGGATTGTTTTGTGGAATATGCTGCACCAGAAAGAACAGTACAATGGCAGCAATTTTGTCCCA
>JAEYON010000034.1 GCA_023411645.1 Bacillota bacterium
AAGAACATCCAGAGGTTGGAATGTCCAAGCAGCCTCAGATCTCCGCTTATTAGCGAGCCTATACCGGTCCAGATAATCTCAATGCCCCACCCGGCAATCCCATAAAAGAAAAACCTTTTCATCATAACTAAATTCCAGATCCTCGATAACTTTAACGTAAAAAGGGGACGTTTCTTGTCTTTAATGAATCGCTCCGTTGTAAAGAAGCGTCCCATAACCTTATCATATTGTGAGCAAAATTTGCTCATTTACAAGTGGAAATATTTTAATATGAAATCTTTAACAAATATTTAATATTACATTTTGTAAAATGTGTTATCATAAATCATGCTTTATCCCTAAAATGTGATTACATAATAAAATAAGTGGTTAATATTATAAATGTATAATTCACTCAGTACGGAGGACATAATATGAAACCAATTGGCAGAATCGTAGTACCGACAATGATTCCTGAGCGGCTGAAAAAGCTCTCAGATATCGCATATAACTTTTGGTGGTCCTGGAACCCTGAAGCATTAGATTTGTTCAAGGCTGTCGACTCCTCCCTGTGGGACAACACCGGGGCAAATCCGGTAGCTTTCCTGCGAAGGGTTGGCAGTCGGAAGCTTGAGGAGATGGCAAATAACCGGGATTTTTATAATGCATATGATACTGTCGTCAAGAAATTTGATGATTATATGAATGATCAAAATACCTGGTTCCAAAAGACTTATCCGGAACAGAAAGGCCGGTCTATCGCTTATTTTTCCGCAGAGTACGGCTTAAATGAGACATTGCCCATTTATTCGGGCGGTCTGGGTGTATTATCCGGAGACCATTGCAAATCCGCAAGCGATCTTGGCATTCCTTTTACTGCGATAGGATTGTTTTACAGACAGGGCTATTTCAATCAGTTGATCGGCAGCGACGGAATACAGCAAACTGCTTACAGCACCTTAAATATTAATGATCTGGCTATCAAGCCGGTTTTGGACGGCAATGGTGAAAAAATACTGATTAGCGTCGATCTGCCCGGAAGAGTAGTATATGCATCCATATGGCTGGTAAAGGTCGGCAGGGTTAATCTTTACCTGCTCGATTCAGATGTACCGAATAACAGTGATCATGACAGAGCTATCACGGCCAGATTATATGGCGGTGACGGCGATACCAGAATCCAGCAGGAAATTCTTCTTGGAATCGGTGGAGTGAGAGCCCTGGAAGCTCTTGGCATCCGCCCGTCCATTTATCATATGAACGAGGGGCATTCAGGATTCCTAACCTTTGAGCTTATAAGGAAATGGATGCAGAACGACCATCTCAGTTATAAGGAAGCTCTGGAAATGGTTAATGCTTCTTGTGTATTCACAATCCACACGCCTGTGCCTGCTGGTATTGACGTGTTCTCGCATGATGCCATCGATATGTATTTTACGCCGTTTCGAAGTATCTTCGGAATCAGCCGCGAAGAGTTTATGGCATTGGGCACCGACAGCGGTAATCCATACGGTTTCAATATGGCCTCGATGGCCATGAAAATGACTTCAGGCAGGAATGGCGTCAGCAAGCTCCACGGAGAGGTGACGCGACGTATGTTCCGCTACCTGTGGCCCGGCGTCCCTGATAATGAGGTTCCAATCACCCACGTAACAAACGGTATACATACAATGACATGGCTATCAAGGCCATACCGGGATTTGTTTAACAAATATCTTGCCTCCGGTTGGGATGACCGAATAGAACAGATGGGGTTCTGGCGTGCAATAGACAGCATTCCCGATGAGGAATTCTGGGAAAAGCATATGAGGAAGAAAGAAGAAATGGCCGAATACGTCAATAACAGGATACGGCAAGGCGCAATTTCTGACTCAGGCAGCAAGCCTTGTGCTACAATCAATCCTGCTGCGCTTACAATCGGTTTTTCCAGAAGATTTGCCACGTATAAACGTGCGGCTCTAATTTTTAGGAATATCAACCGGATCAGGAAAATACTCAATCTGGAAGATATGCCGGTCCAGATCATTTTTGCAGGAAAGGCACATCCGGCTGACAAACCGGCGCAGGACGTCATCAAATTTATTAATGACATCTCTGAGAAGGAAGGCTTTGAAGGTAAGGTTGTGCTACTCGAGAACTATAATATTGCTCTTGCCCGCCGACTTGTCCAAAGTGTTGACGTATGGCTCAACAACCCCCGTATGCCGCTGGAAGCCAGCGGTACCAGCGGTCAGAAGGCCGGCCTGAATGGTGTCATTAATCTTAGCGTGCTCGACGGATGGTGGAGAGAAGGGTATAATGGAAACAACGGTTGGGCAATTGGTTCGGAAACAGTTTATCAGAATGAAATGTATCAGGACAACGCCGATAGCGATTCTCTATATGAGATTCTTGAGAATAGCCTCATTCCGCTTTACTATGATAGAAATGAAAAGGGTATTCCGGTAAAATGGGTACAGGTAATGAAGGAATCGGTTAAATCTCTTGCTTCGCGATTCAGTACGCACAGGATGCTCCAGGATTATGCTTCAAAGCTGTATATGCCTGCTATGATAAGAGCATCAAATATTTTGCATCAGGACTGTATGCTGTTAAGACAGCTTGTTGAGTGGAAATCAAAGATCTATGACAACTGGCAGGCAGTGAATATTGAAGCAGGCGACGTTACCGGAAGGATTCACAAGGAGGTTGGGGAGATTGTCTATCCTGAGGTTGTTGTAAGCCTTGGAGGGCTAAGTCCCGAGGATGTGACCGTTGAATTCTACTACACCGTTGAGGATGCCGGTGAAGAATTGTGTAAAGGCGAGTTTCTGACTCTGAATCTCTCGGAGGAAATAAGTCCGGGCACTTATAAGTACAAGGGAGAACTGTGTCTGGCCGACAGCGGAGAATATAACTACAGCTTCCGGATACTGCCTTCGCATCCGTTATTGTCAGACAAATTTGACTTAAGACTCGTAAAATGGGCTGACAATTAACATAACAACCGAATCGAAATGTTCTGTCATGCTCAGGAGGAAGTAATGCACAAGAGGTTTTTTCTGATCCTTTTTATAATAATATTCGTTACAGCAAATCCCTTTGCCGGTTTTGCCGATACAGAGGAAGGTATCGGCGTCGGTGCCGCGAGTAAAGTTCCGGCGCCTGCAATCAGTGCGCCCTCCGCTATATTAATGGAAGCTGATACCGGTCAGGTCTTATATTATAAGGATTCTGATCGTTATCTTCACATTTCTACCGCCTGCAAGGTGATGACAATACTTGTCGCCATTGAAAATGCCGATTTATATTCAAATGTGACCATCAGTGCTGATACCGCATTAACCGAAGGCTCTGCGCTGAATCTTGAAATTGGTGCGAAATACACGCTAGTGGATTTGCTTTACGCCGTAATGCTGACATCGGCAAATGATGCGGCAATCGCTATAGCCGAGCATGTTTCTTCTGGAAATATTGATAAATTCATCGATAAAATGAATGAGACTGCGGAAAAGCTACAGATGAAAAATACTCACTTCTCCAACGCGACCGGATTATATGATGCCAGCCAGTATACAACAGCAAATGATATTGCTCTGCTTATCAAATACGCCATTAATAACCCCACCTTCAACAAGCTTTTTTCTTCAAGGTCAAGACCATGGTATGGTACGGGTGGAGAAGCTCAGATATTGACAAACTCCAATAAGCTATTTTGGTCCTATAACGGCTTTGAAGGCGGCAAGATAGGCTACAATGATAAGAACCGTCAAACCATCATCTGCACTGCCGCCCGGACAAATATGCATCTGATCTGCGTCATACTTGATGCACCAGCAGACATCATGTATGATGATGCTGCAGCCCTTTTTGATTATGGTTTCGATAATTTTTGGAAAAGCACATTGGTAAAAAAAGGCGACTTACTAAAAACGGAAGAGCTTGATGGAAAACCAATCCGGTTGATCAGCCAAAGCGATATTATGTATATCCATCCCATTGGTGAAAATTACATCAAAGAATTTAGCGCTACAGCCAATTTGACCTTGCCGTTGAAGACTACCATCCCATCGGGAAGTGCCAAGTATGTGCTCGAAGATGGTACTGTGGTTGAAATCGGCCTATATCCTGAGACCGATATCGTCCCGCCTGATGACATGTGGACCACAATTCGAAAAAAAGTTAATGAAAACAAGGATATATTCATGCTGGTCATCGTTCTGCTGGCTATTGAAGCATTACTGCTTATGTTTAACCTTGGACGGCTCTTGGGAAAGCTTTTCGTCACTGTGAGAAAGCTTTACGATCGCCGCAAGAGAACAGAATGATTGATTAGTTTCTGATCGTTTCCGGCTGTACCGCATCTTGCTTTATCAGGTGTTTTTTCTTCTTGGCCTGACGGATACGATCTTTTTCGATATATTCAGAAAGCACCCGGGTTAGTCCAAGTACATCTGACATCTCATAGTATCCCGACTTTTTATAAACAAACCTGATCGCCCGGATTGCGCCTGTAGCAAACGCCTTTCGGGAAAAGGACTGATGTGAGATTTCCACCATATCCTCATCACCTGCAATAATTACCTCATGCTTTCCGACAATCCCCCCGGCTCGTACTGCATTAATTGGAATTGAACCTGTCTCAGGATCTTTGCCTTTGCCATCAAGAGCCTTCTCAATTTCCCTGGCAATCTTTATAGCTGTTCCGGAGGGGATATCCTTTTTTTTGTTATGATGCTCCTCATTAACCTGAAAATCATAATTGTTCAATATACTTGATGCAATCCCGGTCAGCAGCATCATCACATTTACACCCAGCGTGATGTTTGGCGCATACACTATACCGTTGTGGTATTTCCTTGTAAGTATAAACAGCTTTTGAAGTGATATTTTTGAAAAACCGGTTGTTGCAATCACCATATTTACTTTTAGCTCAGATAGAATAACTGCATTTTTCATCGTAGCTTTAGATGTAGAAAAATCAACAGCAATATCGGGTTTGGTGCGGAATACCATCTCCTCCAGCTTATCTGAACCACTGACTATAATGCCCGTGTCCCTGCATCCAATCACTTCACCAAGGTCCCTGCCCACCTTATTTCCGCCAGGGCGGCATACGGCAGCCACCAACTTAATATTGTCCTGCTCCAGCAAAACCTTCGCAACTTCGCTTCCGGTTTTGCCCAGCCCAATCAAACATACACGAATCATACTGTACCCTCCTTATTATGGCGGAGTGACTATAAACAAAAAAGTTGCAGAGAAGACTGCAACTTATACCGCAACGCGGTTGAAAGCATATAGACACCTTCTCCTCCAACGCTTACGAGGTTAGCTGACGGGTTCGGATCGGAAAGAGAATGACCCTACCGGCTAATGTTGCCATATGGCCGGATTCACCCCAGAAACGTAAGTTCTGCAACGCACTGTT
>JAEYON010000043.1 GCA_023411645.1 Bacillota bacterium
TAATGGCGCCAATCAGCTTCCCCGGTAGACCTGATGTCGATGCAATGCTTTGTATGATATTTCCCGGCTGCACTTTGTCCTTTTTGCCAACATTGATGAACAGCCTGACATAGCCGGATTCTGCGCCGGTATCCTCTTCCTCATCAGCGTAAAAGCCAAAATCATCGATGACATCCCTCGCGGCATCGCCGCCGCTTGGCTCAGAGGCCATCTTCAGCATTGCGGCAGCAATGTCGATAGGACTGATAAAGCTGTTTTCTCCGTTCAAAGTATTCATTTCTTCAATAGTTCTGACAATATAGTCGGAATATTTGACCAGGTTTCCGTCTTCAATGCACTTCTTTACAGAGCCCATGAACTTATTCATCTTGTTCTCTTCAACATCCATGAGCGTAGGTGGTTTCATCGGCGTTATCACAGATTTGGTAAATCGCTGAATATCTCTTAACTGGTTGATCTCACGGCCGACGACAAAGGAGTAGGCCTTCCCTGCTCTTCCTGCTCTGCCTGTCCTGCCGATTCTGTGTACATAGTACTCATCATCGCCTGGAAGGTCATAGTTGAAAACAGCCTCAACATCATCCACATCGATTCCACGTGCCGCTACATCAGTTGCTATCAGTATATCAAACTGACCCTTCCTGAATTTGGCCATCACCTTGTCCCGCTGATCCTGCTTCATATCGCCGTGAAGAGCTTCCGCAGCATATCCTCTGGACTGAAGCTCCGTGGCAAGGTCGTCCACCCGTTTCTTTGTATTGCAGAACACAAGTGCCAGCTTGATATCGTTGGCATCTATAATCCTCGACAGCATCTCCGGCTTTGCAGGATTGCTGACCATCAAGTAATATTGCTCTATGCTCGGGACTGTTAGTTCTTTATAAGTCACCTTCACGTAAACCGGTGACCTTTGATAGCGTTTGGTCAGATCTAATATCTCTTTGGGCATGGTTGCGGAAAAAAGGATCGTTTGCCTTTCCTCCGGAACATCCCTGAGAATAGTGTCAATATCTTCGCGAAAGCCCATGTTCAGCATTTCATCAGCTTCGTCAAGAATGATCATTTTCAGGTGCTCAAGCTTCAGCGTATGCCTTCTCATGTGGTCCATGACCCTGCCCGGTGTACCGATTATGATCTGGGGACGGTTCTTCAAAGCACGAATCTGTCTGTCGATTGGTTGTCCGCCGTAAATTGGGAGAATTCGCACTCCGCTTTTATACTTTGAAATGCTTTTCAATTCCTCAGATGACTGTATGGCAAGCTCTCTGGTAGGTGAAAGGATAAGTACCTGAATACCCTCTGATTCACGGTCCAGCATGCTGATGGCCGGTATGCCAAATGCACAGGTTTTCCCGGTCCCTGTCTGAGCCTGACCAATAATGTCTTTTCCCTCCAGTATGAGTGGAATAGCTTGAGCCTGAATTGGGGTTGCCTCCTCAAATCCAAGATCGTCTATTCCCCTCTGTATTTCTTCATCAATGTTCAGTTCTTTAAATTTCATATAATTATACAACATCTCCTTTTCTCTTCATGACAATCGCGTCTTGAAGTCCTCATATCCAAACTTTTTTATTATCTTTACGCCTTCTTTATCGCTGTACAGAGCGATCGCGGGCAGACCAAGCCCGTTGAAAGTATTGTTCTTGACCATAGTATAATGAGCCATATCGCAAAAAACTAATTTATCACCAGGTTTCAGCGGCTTTTTAAAGGAATAATCGCCGATGACATCTCCGGCCAGACATGTATTGCCCGCAAGTCTGTAAACGTAAGGATTTTCACCGGGCTTTCCGGCGCCTACGATTTCCGGTCTGTACGGCATCTCCAGCACATCAGGCATATGACATGCGGCTGAAGCATCTAAAATCGCGACCTCCATACCGTTCTTCACAATGTCGAGGACGCCTGCCACCAGGAAGCCCGTATTGAGAGCGACCGCCTCGCCGGGTTCCAGATAGACCTTTACCCCATACTTCTCCTTAAAGAACATGATCGAACGAATCAGTGTCTCAATATCATAATCATGTCTGGTAATATGATGTCCCCCGCCCATATTCAGCCACTTCATCCCTTTGATGTACCTGCCGAACTTTTCATCCACCACCCTGACCGTCCGCTCCAGCGTATCGGAATTTTGCTCGCACATGGTATGGAAATGGAGCCCGTCAATGCCTTCCAGTTCATCCGGTCTGAAGTTTTCCAGCGTGACACCGAGGCGTGAGTGTCGGTAGCATGGATCATATATGGGTTTCTCAATCTCTGAGTACTCCGGGTTTATCCTGATGCCGCATTCGATTTTCTTTGAAGTGACAGCCTTTACCCTGCTCTTATATCTGTTCCATTGGTCAAATGAATTGAATACGATATGGTCGCTGTACTTTAAAATTTCGTCAAAGTCATCATCGATGAATGCAGGCGCAAAGGTATGAACTTCGCCCCCCATCTCCTCAAATCCCAGTCTCGCCTCAAACAGCGAGCTGGAGGTAACGCCTTTGAGGTATTTTTTTATTAAAGGATACACAGAGAACATGGAAAAACCTTTTTGCGCAAGGAGAATGCTGCAATCAGTCCTTTCCTGAACAGACCGCAATATCTCTAGATTTTTTACAAGAAGCCCTTCGTCTACGACATAACAGGGCGTAGGCAAAGCATTGAAATCAATATTCATCGTGAGAAATCCTCCTGTAATCTGTCATCTGTCATCTGTATTCTGACTCCTATATCCTGCATCCTGTATCCGGTTCTCCGTCCTTTGTCCTTTATCATCGGCCCTTTGTCGTTCCGGCTCTCCGTCCTTTGTCATCTGCTGCCAATCTTCTGTCTACACACTCTCTTTCTCAATCAAGCAGCTCCGGTGAAAAATCCTCATGCCAGGGCAGCCCCCATTTATTTAAAGCCTCCATGAACGGATCCGGGTCAAATTCCTCGATATTGTATACGCCATGCTTATTCCACATGCCCTTCATGATCATCATAGCACCAATCATGGCAGGAACGCCAGTCGTGTAAGAAATGGCCTGTGATCCAACCTCGGCATAACACTGCTGATGATCGCAGACATTATACACATAGTATGTTCTGGGCTTCCCATCCTTAACTCCCTGGAAAATGCAGCCGATATTGGTTTTACCCTTCGTCCTCGGTCCGAGTGAAGCCGGATCAGGCAGCAGCGCCTTGAGGAACTGCAGGGGAATGATCTGCTTTCCGTCAAATTCAACAGGCTCTATTGATGTCATGCCGACATTTTCCAATACACGCAGGTGATTGAGATAATTGTCTGAAAAAGTCATCCAGAACCGGATCCTCTTCACGCCCTTTATGTTTATTGCAAGTGACTCGATTTCCTCATGATGCAATAAATAAATATTCTTGGGTCCTATCTGCGGGAAGTCATAGATTTTTTTCACTGCCAGTGGCTTTGTCTCAATGAACTCACCATTTTCAAAATAGCTTCCGTTGGCTGTGATTTCGCGGATATTGATCTCGGGATTGAAATTTGTCGCAAAGGGATAACCGTGATCCCCCGCATTGGCGTCGAGAATATCAATGGAATGGATTTCGTCAAAATAATGCTTCTGTGCATATGCGCAGAAAACCCCCGTCACACCCGGGTCAAAGCCGCTTCCCAGCAGTGCGGTGATGTGGGCCTTTTGGAACTTCTCCCTGTATGCCCATTGCCATTTGTACTCGAACTTTGCCACATCCGGCGCCTCGTAATTTGCCGTATCCAAATAATGTACCCCTGTTTCAAGGCAGGCATCCATGATCGTCAGATCCTGATACGGAAGAGCTACATTAATAACAATCTCCGGCCCGAAGCTCCTGATCAAATCTACGACCTGCTCAGTCCTGTCTGCGTCCACCTGCGCCGTATGAACCTTTGTACAACTTGTCCCCATTCTGTCGTCAATGGATCTCTTTATTGCGTCACATTTGGCCAGTGTTCTGCTGGCTATGCATATTTCCTCGAAAACATCCGGATTTTGAGCACATTTGTGAGCAACCACGCTGGCGACTCCACCTGCTCCTATTATCAATGCTTTGCCCATATTCTTCCTCCTGCCTGTTTCACAATCGTTTGATTAATTATACAGAAAAAACAATGGTGTAACAATAGATACCCACCGTATTCATTAGCATAAACAGAAGTTGCAGCATTTAAGCAACGGAATGCAAATATTTCATGGATATATATAGTTGCAAAAAATACGGTGTTGAAATAGAATTGTTACTAGCCAAATGACAATTGGTAGCAATCAATTGATAAAAGTGTGGTGAACAGATGGAATGTACGACTCCAACATAAGCATCGATATAAAAAAAATAAACCGGAACCGGATTTTCAGGTTGATTTACAAAAAGGGGCAGCTCTCCAAGCAAGATATCGTGCATGCCCTGAACATAAGCTTGCCTACGATCAATCAGAATCTGAAGGCACTAATGGAATCAGACCTCATCAGGGATGAAGGTTGTTTTGCTTCCACAGGCGGTCGCAAAGCCCGTGCAATTAGCTGCAACCCCTCCGCAAGGTTCTCTATCGGAGTTGATATCACAAAAAAGCAAATTGCAGTCGCAGCAATTGATCTGTGTGCCGCCATCGTTAAAAGTATACATGTTCCCATCGCTTTTGAAAATACGAAGGAGTACTTCAGATCTGTTGGAAAATATATTGAGCAGTTCACACAGGATTTGCAGATTGACAGATCAAGAATCCTTGGAGTTGGAATTTCAGTACCGGGCCTGCTCTCGGAGGATCATCAGAAGATAAACTATTCCTCCGTTCTGGGCTTTACCGGTGGAAGTCTTGATAGTTTTGCCGAGTTTATTCCCTACCCGTGCGTCCTGAGCAACGACGCCAGCGCAGCGGGGCTCGCGGAGCTGTGGAATTGTGATCAGGCGAATAATGTCGTATACCTTTCTTTGAGCAACAGCGTAGGCGGAGCAATTATGCTGGGTAAAAAATTCTACCCCGGAGAAAACCAGCGCAGCGCGGAGTTCGGTCATATGACCATCGTACCAAAAGGCATCCGCTGCTATTGCGGTCAATACGGCTGTGTGGATGCCTATTGTAATGCAATGGTTCTTTCAGGTGCTGCAAACGGGAGCCTGGACGACTTTTTCGAGCAGCTTGCTACAGGAAGCCTTCATCACTGGAATATCATGAAAAAATATTTACATTATCTTGCTTTGACGGTGAATAATCTCAGGATGCTATTTGATTGCCGGATTATCCTGGGCGGATATGTTGGAAGCTATATGGAACAGTATATTGAACTCCTCAGAAAAATGACGGTGAAGCACAATTCATTTGAAAATGATGGCAGCTATTTGTCTGCCTGCAGATACAGGAAGGACTCTTCTGCAGTAGGCGCAGCGTTACTTCATATAGAGGCCTTTATCAACAGCATATAAACTGAACCCATTAAAATATCAGTGTGATTCGATTCTTTTCATATTTTTCCTGCAGTAAGTTGACGCTATCAAACGCCTGACGCTTATTGACTTTTTACCAAATAACCTCTATTATAAAATTAGATACTTTTGTAAAGTAGTTTTATAAAAGTTATTCAAATAATTTTGTGAAGATGGAGGTGTTTTTTATGCAAAAAGCATTGTTTATGACTGGAATTAATAAGCTGGAACTGCGTGACATTGAAATGCCAAAGGCAGAAAAAGACCAGGTTATTGTGAAGATGGAGTACGTCGGTATTTGCGGTTCAGACGTACATTATCTTGAGTATGGTAAAATAGGTGATTTTATTGTTGAAGGAGACTTCATTCTAGGACACGAGTGTGCCGGAACAGTCGTTGAGGTTGGATCGGATGTTAAAACACTTAAAAAAGGCGACCGCGTCGCACTGGAGCCGGGCTGCACATGCGGGCATTGTGAATTCTGTAAATCAGGTAAATATAACCTTTGCCCTGATGTTGAGTTTCTTGCCACACCTCCGTATCAAGGCTGTTTGAAAAACTATATCGCTTTCCCGGAAAACATGTGCTTTAAGCTGCCCGAAAACGTAACCACAAAGGAAGGCGCACTAGTTGAGCCATTATCAGTGGGAATCCATGCAGCAAGACAGGGAAATGTATCCTTGGGCAACAGTGTTATTATTTTTGGCGCAGGATGCATCGGGCTTGTTACTCTGCTTGCGTGCAAGGCATTTGGCGCAGCCGATATTACGGTAATAGATGTTATTCCTAAAAGGCTTGAGTTTGCAAAAAGACTCGGTGCAACAAGAGTATTCAACGCAGCGGAATGTGATGTGCTTAAAGAAATCGATGGCTTTACAGAAGGTAAAGGCGCCGATATTGTCATTGAGACAGCTGGTACGGCAAAAACCTATTTTCAGACCTCCTATGCCGTCAAAAGAGCCGGAACCATTGTGTTGGTAGGACTTGCTCCGCAGGATATTATCGAATTCAACTTTGCCAAGCTGATGAACAAGGAAGCACAGATCAAAACTGTATTCCGCTACAGAAACATCTATCCTCAGGCTATCAATGCAATTGCGCAAGGACTGATCGATGTTAAGTCAATCGTCACACATGAATTTGATTTTGAGGATAGCGAAAAGGCGTTTAGTTTTGCAATAAACAATAAAAATGACGTTGTAAAAGCAATAATAAAGTTATAAGTGTTTGTACCTAGAAAGATTTTGACAGGAGAAAAGTGATATGATAAAAAATCCAATTCTTCCAGGTTTTAATCCCGATCCGGCTATTATCCGCGCCGGCGATGATTACTATATTGCCACCTCTACCTTTGAATGGTTCCCGGGCATTCCCATTTACCACTCAAAGGATCTGGTGCACTGGAAACTGATCGATTATGCACTGAAAACAAAACGTCATATCGATTTATCCCGCCTTCAGCCTTCAAAAGGCGTATGGGCCCCTTGCCTGACCTGGTGCGAAGAGGAAAAACTCTTTTATGTGCTCTATTCTAACGTTTATAACTCTAACCGACTGCAATTTGATGTTGACAACTTCCTGATCTGGTCCGAAAGCATCCACGGTCCGTGGAGCGATCCTGTCTATATCAATTCCAGTGGTTTTGACGCCTCTCTGTTCCATGATGATGACGGCAGAAAATGGGTCAGTAATCAGGAGAGAGATTTCCGCCCGGGACATGAGACTAAACGCCCAATAGTTTTGCAGGAATATTGCCCGAAGCAGAAAAAGCTCATCGGAGCCCCGGTTCGTCTGACCTATGGTGCAACGGAACGAGGCTTTACCGAAGCGCCTCACATTTATAAGCGTAACGGCTGGTATTACCTGATAACTGCAGAAGGAGGCACAGGATACGGACATTGTGTTGCACTGCTCCGCTCAAGAGAGATCACGGGGCCTTATGAAAGCTGTCCGCACAATCCTATTATCACCTCCAATTCCCAGGATTTTGCCATGGATCCCGTAGTAAATTATTCCATGACCCATTTATACAACCCGGACGTTATCATTCAAAAAGCCGGGCATGGGTCGCTGGTGGAAACGCAAACAGGACAGTGGTATATTGCACACTTATGCGGCAGGCCTGTCATGCCGCAGAAAAGGTGCGTGCTTGGCCGTGAGACTGCTATCAAGCAGGTTGAATGGACTGACGACGGCTGGCTGCGTATGACTGATGGTACAAATATCGCAAAAGACACTACACCGGCCCCTGATCTTCCGTCTCACCCGTTTCCAAAGGAAGATGCGCGTGACGATTTTGACAGTCCTGTGTTGAATCTCCATTTCAGCACTCCGCGCAATGAAATTACTCCTGACTGGGCGGATCTTACGACACGTCCGGGCTATTTGCGCCTGCGCGGCCGTGAATCTCTGACAAGCTATAGCAATCCCAGCCTGATAGCACGCAGGTTAACAGCATTCAATGCTGTGGTAACTGCTAAGTTGGATTTTGCAGCCGACTACTATCAGCATCTTGCCGGAATTACGTGTTATTATGAGCCCTCAAATTACTACAGTATATACAAAACTTTCAATGAGGAGCTTGGCAAAAATGTAGTCGCAATAAGCGGATATGTTAATAAGGAGTACACTAACGGCGAAAACGCCCTTGCAGTGGTAGAAAAAGATGCTCCAGTTTATTTGAGAGCGGAAATCATGACAGATAAGCTGCAATTCTTATTCAGCACGGACGGTGATCATTTCGAAAAGCTGGGACCTGTTTTTGACATGACGACTCTTTCTGATGAGGCAGTTGATTACGGCGAATTTACCGGAACCTTTGTCGGCATGTTTGCTCAGGATTCTCATACGAGAGAAAAGTATGCGGATTTCGATTTCTTCGAGTACCGTGAGGTTTGAAGATAAGAATTGATATAGGGTAATTTGCAAACTCATTTATAAATAGGCTCTTTTCGTATATATTGTGGGTAAATCAATAGGTTATTCTGTAATCAAAGGAAGATATATAATGTGTTAGATTTAGCTTGGCTGTAGTTAGAAATGTGCAAAAAATTCGAATGTGTTCAATGCTTGCAATTTTCTAAGGAAAAAATGAGTAAAAATTTCGATTGTGTTCAGGTTCTTGCCGTTTTATGAGCAAAATTGACGTTAGTGTTCAAGTTTTATAGGTATATTTTATAAAATACTAGACACAATCGAAATTTTTGCTCACCCGTCAGCTTATATCTGAACACAAACGAAAACTTTGCTCATCTGATACTATATCAGCGCAAATACATTACACGCCTTTTACGAACTAGACGTACCGGAGTGAGGTGCCCTCTTCTTCAGCACCGACACACCAACCGCGAGCATTACGGGAAAAAAAATGGCAGACAACAATCCTGCCTTCAGCCCAAGCTGATCGGGATTCAAACCATATGCCTGTCCAATATCAATCAGACCCTGTGCCTGCAGGGTTAGATCCGAAACCAAGCCTGCCAGCCACGGGCCGACGGAGGCGCCTAGATCACCGAATATGGCAAGCAGTCCAAACATGGCAGTTCCTCCTTTGGGCCATGCCTCAGCCGTGAGGCTCACCGTTCCCGGCCACATCAGGCTTACCGACAATCCGCAGACGGCACAGCTCAAGAGCGAAATAATTGGGATTTGCACAAATATTGTAACCGTATAACATGCCACACAGAACACACCGGATACAACCAATGCATTTCTCAAATTTATCTTGTGCCCAAAGGCTCCGTATAGCGTCCGCCCCAGCCCCATGAAAAGTGCAAATAGGAACGGCCCCAGCAAATCGCCAAGCATTTTCGGCACCTGAAGCCCTTTCTCCGCGAAAAGTGACGACCACTGGGACATTGTCAGTTCGGAGGAGCCTGCGCTCATCATCAGGATCAGTGCAAGCACAAAGGTTTTGGTCTTGAACAGTTCTCTGACTGGTGTCTTTTCTTCCTCCGGCACCGTGGGCATCAGGGGAACCTTGAGGAACTGAAACAGGTTGTATATGGGGATTAGCGACCACATCACAGGCAATAGAAACCATATATCCGCACCTAAAGTCTTCAGCAGCAGAGTTGTAACCAGAACGACGGCCATTTGCCCCCAGCAATAAAAGGAATGAACAAGACTCATTGCAGAGGATTTTGCATCTCCGGGCAGAGACTCCACAATTGGGCTGATAAGTACTTCGATGAACCCGCCGCCGGCGGCGTATATCACGGCTGCAATCATCAGACCGGTATACGGATCAGGCATTATTTCAGGCAAAACGCCCAGACATATCAGTCCGACTGCACAAAAAAGGTGCGCCAGTACTGCAGCCCTGCGATATCCGATCTTGTCCGCGTATCTTGCGGCAATATAATCCGCAACGATCTGCGTCCCAAAATTAATTAGTATAAGCCGTCCGACCTTTTCAAAGGAAATGTCAAATTTGTCTTGAAATACTATGAACAGAAGCGGCGCCAGGTTGTTGACAATCGCCTGCGTGATAAATCCGGTATAGCAGGCACGAAGCGTATGTTTGAATGTATATTTCAACTCCGGTATTCCTCCTTGCTGAACTATGCGATTATACTGGAAATCATTATACCAGATAGATAAAGGGCGAGAAAGTGGTTCGTAGAATCGATGTGGTGAGCACTCTGGGAGCCGGTGACAGCTTCAAGGCCGAATGTGAATATGCCTTGTGTTCCCTCTGCCTTTGAATCCTCCGAATCTGGAAAAAGTGAAAGCCCTTAAGAAACGATAACAATCACGTTGACAGTCAATACATGGCGTGCTACCCTTATTATAGAAATTTTGATTGATTAATGTAGCGGGGTGCAGTATGTATTTTAGAACACCTATGTTGATTTTCATCATTATGATAGCGGTTCTCGTTTTATTAAGTTCCTGTACAGCTACAACAGATTCGTCCAAAGGACTGGAAGACGCAAAGTGGATTGTACTGGGGCGATATCCCAATAACTTCGCAGAGGACGGCTCATGTGAGGGTTTCAAATATGATCATCTAGACAAATACGGTGGCGAAGCAGCCCTAAGTTCGCTGGAATCAGAAAGGCTTCCCGATAAAGCGGGGGTTTCAGCAAAACACCAAGACGGCTATCTGGATCTCGCAAACCTATTTAACAATGCCGAATGGTCAGTTGCTTATATTTATACTGAATTTAGCTCCGCAGGCGGCGAATGGTTCCTGCATGCAGGCTCTGACGACGGACTGAAACTGTGGCTGAACGGTGAGCTTATTGTTGATGATCACACTCATCGTGCCATAACACCGCACGATGCTGTCACTCGCGTCAATCTCAGAGAGGGAAAAAACAGGATACTGGCTAAAGTCTGTCAGGGTACCGGCGGATGGGCCGCATCACTGAAGCTTTATGATGGAAAGCAGCAAAACGATTATATTGCTTCCGTAGGTCCCACTTCATTATCAGTAAAGCTTGAATCAAGTTTTGCCGAACCGGGTCAAACGATATCCTTTAGAGCAAATCTTTCTCCTCAGACCGGTGAAAATGTCCCCGTTCGTTTTCATCTCCTGGATCAGGAAAACAATATAATTACAGAAGCTGCAGGCCGAACAGGCGAAAGAGCTGAATTTAAGCTTCCCACAGAAGCGTCAGGAATCCTGACAATAACAGCTTCGTTCTCATCTTCCTCTTCCTCATCTGATAAAGCATCGGAAAGCGCTCAAACTAAGTGTCTGGTCGGCGATCCGCAAGTCATTTTTACCTCCGTCGCACAGGAAGCCCGTGAATTTGCAGCTGCATTTTCACTTGCATCTGGCTCTAATTCTTCATATACATCTGCTTCAGGTCTGCAAGACATGCCCGATATTGCTGAAAGCTTGACCTTTCTTGCGGATCGCCTCGAAGCAAAGCTGCATCCATCTCTCATCTCAGACGAATTAAAAATAAATGCCGTGGGATTTATCAAGGATATCCTGGATGCTGCAAATTCCGATAAAAATGGATATGAGGCACTTACAGGCTACAGGCAATGGGCTTACCGCTCACAGATAGATAATAGTCTTCAGCCCTATAGCCTTTATGTCCCACAAAGCTACGACCCGAATAAGCAATACGGACTCATTGTGTGTCTCCATGGATACAGCGGAAATGATTATGACGGAGCCCTTCATCTGGCGGAACTTGCCCCGGCGGATATGCTCATTGTTTCAGCCTACGGTCGAGGTGACGCATATTATGAATCAGTCGCTGAACAAGACGTTATTGATGTAATGGACAGGGTTATTGCCTCCTATTCTATTGATCCTGACAGGGTATATCTTACCGGAATCTCAATGGGAGGTCTTGGAACCTGGAAAATAGGTCAGCTCTATCCTGAACGTTTCGCCGCTATTGCTCCTTTTTGTGGATGGACAGGAACCGAGCTGCTGGAGAATCTCGGAGGACTTGGAACCTTTATTGTTCATGGAGATCAGGACACTACAGTTCCAATAAATATGGACAGAGCAGCGGCTGAAATACTTGAAAAAACGGGCAATCCTGTTACCTACATCGAAATACAGGGCGGCAGTCATTCAGCCTGGTCAGAGTGGTCAAGAACCACTGACCCCCGCAAGCTGTTTGAATTTTTCAGATCATTCACCCGTAATCCATCACCGGAACATATAAAGGCGCTAATCCCAACTGTGCGGTACGGACAGAAATACTGGATTAAAGTTACAGAACTTGATACATCGGCAAGCTCGAATAAAGCTACCCTTAATAATCCCGGAGGTTTTACCCAAGCTTTTCCTGAACCTGGTACGATAGAAGCGCAGCGTGTCGGAAATTCAGAGCTTACGATTACAACAGACCGGATACGGGCATTTGATATCGACCTCGCACTTGCGGGCATCGATCTTTCAAAGACCGTAAAAATTTCTGTCAACAACCAGATTCATGAAGTTGATCCCTCTTCAGGAAACATCAGCTTTCATCTCATTTCGGACGGCATCTGGAATGTCGATAGCAGCGCCCGCCGCGCCGGGCTTGCCTCCCATGATGGAGATGGGGTTGCAGGACTATTCACAAGACCGCTTATCATTGTATACGGTACGTCGGGCACACAGCGAAAAGATGTTTTGGAGGCGGGAGCAAGGCGGCTTGCAGACTGGTCCTGGACAACGTCGGTCCCTATCGGCGTGAAGACAGGTTCCTTTCGTGTCAAGGCTGATACAGAGCTGACAGACAAAGAAATTTCAGAAAATAATCTGATACTTATCGGAAATTCTTCTGAAAACGCTATAACAGCCCGAATCGCCGGAGCGTTCAAGCCGTATTATTCCGAAGGAAAAATATCAGTAAACGGCACCGTTTATGACAGAAGCGGTCTATGTGTCACAATTCCAAATCCGCTTGCACCTGAACAAATTGTAACCTATTTTGACATCCCCCAAGACTTTCTCCTCTCACAGTCCGAGATTATGCGATGGTTCAGGTTCTTTCCCTCAAGGCTGCGCAGTTCCCAGATTACAGAAGAGGGATCCTATCCCGTTTTTTGCCCGGATGTAATGGTATTAACACAGAATCCTGACATCTATTCATGGTCAGGATGGTTTGATCGCAACTGGGAAAACCTGGCGGGATCATCTCGTCAATGACATTTGTATGTTGATGAGCTTACTCTGTCAATCAACGCATTTCTGCGCAAGAGGAGTTCTTTGGACAGGATATATTTACATATGCCATTATTGTAGTTATAATACAAGTGTAAAAAATTAGTTATTACAAGGGAGACAGACTCATGGAAAGAATTGTTGGGACAGTTGTAAGAGGCCTTCGATCCCCCATTATAAATAAAGGTGACAATATTGTAAAGATAACTGCAGACACTGTGCTCAAAGCATCTGAAATCGAAGGTTTTTCCATTTGCGACCGGGATATTGTCGCAATCACCGAATCAGTAGTCGCTCGTGCCCAGGGCAATTATGCACATATTGATGCTATCGCAGACGATGTCAGTGCAAAATTCGGGAACGACACTATTGGCGTCATTTTTCCGATCCTAAGTCGCAATCGTTTTGCGGTCTGTCTGCGTGGTATTGCTAAGGGTGCAAAAAAAATTGTTCTTATGCTGAGCTATCCGGCCGACGAGGTGGGCAATCAGCTTATTAATATCGATCTGCTGGACGATATGGGCGTCAATCCTTGGACGGATATGCTGACTCTCAAGCAGTTCCGCGATTACTTCGGCGCTGTCAGCCATACCTTCACCGGCATAGATTATATTGATTACTACAAATCGCTGGTCGAAGAATACGGTGTAGAATGTGATGTGCTTTTTTCCAACAACCCTAGAACCATCCTCAAGTATACAAAAAGCGTCCTGACCTGCGACATCCACACCAGGAAAAGAACAAAGAAAATATTACTTGCTGAAGGTGCTCAGAAGGTATATGGACTGGATGATATTCTGACTTCAAGCATTAATGGAAGCGGATTCAATGAGACATATGGACTTCTCGGCTCCAACAAGGCTACAGAGGAATCTGTCAAGCTCTTCCCACGTGACTGCACCCTGATTGTGGAACAGGTACAATCAGCCCTTATGCAATCCACAGGTAAAAAAGTCGAAGTCATGGTTTATGGTGACGGCGCATTTAAGGATCCCGTCGGCCAAATATGGGAGCTGGCTGATCCGGTAGTTTCACCGGGCTATACGTCAGGCCTCGAGGGAACTCCTAATGAAGTAAAATTAAAGTATCTTGCAGACAATAATTTCGCCGGTTTGACTGGCGAAGCCCAAAAGAAGGCAATCTCTGAATATATTCAAAACAAGAACGCTAATCTGGTAGGAACCATGGAGTCTCAGGGTACAACACCGAGAAGGCTGACAGACTTGATCGGTTCACTTTGCGACCTCACATCAGGAAGCGGCGACAAAGGCACACCAATTGTATATATTCAGGGGTATTTTGACAACTACACTAAATGATCATTCTACTGATTGATTCGAACTTGATGTCAGTTTAACTATCATATTTTTGTTGTTTTCTATTTCCAACACTCCATTACTGCATTATGTCAAATAATCGGCAAATCATGCAATTATCTTATACCCCTCACGTATAATGGTATTGCGCCGGTTCATTCCTGATGCGGTAAAGGAGTATTTTATGAATAAGGGAGCTCTTATAGGGAAAGGCATGACAGCCGAGGTCTATGAATGGGGACAAAACAAAGTTTTGAAGCTCTATCATGAACGTTTCAGCGGAGAATGGATTCAATACGAAGCAAATATAGGAACAGCGATCCATGATGCGGGAGTGCCCTCACCGGCTGTTTACGAAATCGTTGAGGTGGACGGCCGTAAAGGAATCGTTTTTCAGCGCATTTACGGTAAATCCATGTTGAAGCATATCCAGGCAGAGCCGTGGAACATATGTAATTATGCAAGTCAGTTAGCACGGCTTCAATTTAGTATACATCAATGTACAGCTGGCTGTCTTCCGACCCAAACAGAAAAATACTCAGCCAGAATACATGGTTCTTCTGCTTTACTCGGTGATAAGGAACAGAAAATACTCAATTATATTGACGGTCTGCCAGACGGAACCAGCGTTTGTCATGGAGATTTTCATTTCAACAATATTATTGTCTCAGGAAACAAATTAGTGCCTGTGGACTGGACAAATGCTTATCAGGGTAACCCTTTGGGCGATGTTGCAAGGACCTTTCTGATGATGAATTCTCCCGGCAAGACCTCCGGGATTGGAAATATGAATATGCTTCTGTCCCAGTACAGAAAGTGGCTTACCTATTGGACATACTTAAGTGAATATATGAAGCTTGCAAATGTCAGTTATAAGGAAATAGATGCATGGATACTTCCAACAGCCGCCGCCAAGCTCAGAGATAGGATAAATGGTGAAGAGAGCTGGCTTTTGGGTATGATTAATAAGCGTCTTTCGGCCGATTTACGGCAGGATGCTGATTAATAATAAAACTTTCTATAACACCATGTAATATTATCTATAATAATGCTATATACAAAAGGAACACTTATATTTCCCCTCCCATAATATAATACTGTGGCACATTATGTTAAGTGTTATTGAGGTGAATAAGTATGAAGGTAACAATAAAATTTGGAAATGTAAAATATGCTTATGAGGGTGACTTGTCTAACCTTTACAATGATTATGACATGATGAAGGGTTTGTACTCTAAATATAACGCAGATTTCTTAAAAATGCTTTATAAGAATGCTCCGACCAACATAATAAGCTATTATGATTACTTGAAGAAATTTGATGGATTTGCATGGATGAAAAAAACGGTCAATGCTTATAGACCGGATGATCCCGACAGCTTGCCCGCAAATGGTCATGATATATATAATTACGTAGCCCGATATAGGTTGGCAAATTTTCAAATTCAAGCCGTCATGAAGCTGGATGGGCACATAGACTTCACTAAACTCAAGCGCGCAGTCAGGCTCTCCATTGATGCACAGCCTGTTTTCGGGTGCCGGTTTGTAGAAAATGAGCCTCCTTTCTGGAAGAGGCTGAAGCATATTGATACCGTTGAGTTTTGTGATATGATTGAGACTGAAAATCAAGATGCTGAAGTTCAGGTTTTTTTGGATAGCCCCTTGGACATGGATCATGATCCGATGGTAAAGGTAAGGCTGATAAGATCAGGACAATATGACACCTTATGTGTGAAGACCAACCATGCCTGCTGTGATGGAGGCGGTACAAAGGAATATATACAGCTTCTTGCGGAAATCTATTCAATTATTGAGCATGACTATGGTACTTTTACAGCAAGGCCCGTTAAGCGCAGCAGGAAGGATCAGGATAGGTTATTTAGCATGCTTGGTATTAGTGATCCTGAGAAGGAATGGATTCCAGGATCAGAAATTACGAGAGCAACCTGGCCATTCCCATGGTCACAGGTACAATCGGACAGAACTCATATATCAGTCTGCACCCTTGCTGACGGTCTGCTTGATGAGATGACAGATTATTCAAAAGCTATGAATGCCACGATCAACGACCTGATTTTAACAGCCTATTACAGGGCTATGTCAAAAACGGGGCAGCCTGTGTATGACCAGACCATGGAAATTCCGTTGACCATTGATTTGAGGCGTTATCTCCCCGATCATAAAACAGAAGTGATCCGAAACTTTTCCGGATCGGAATTCACAAAGTTGAATCTCATTCCTGATGAATCCTTTGCTGATACATTGATCAGAGTCATTCCGATGATGGATTGGATAAAGAGCAACAAGCCCGGACTGCAAAGTGCTATAGGTCTGGAACGTATTGAAAAGATGCCCTTTAGCGAAACCCTTGCATATTACAGGATGGTGTCACAATGGCCATATACCTGCGGTGATAAATGTGCCCCAGTGTTATCGAATCTGGGCTATATAACGAACTCTCCTCTGAGATTTGGAGATAGCACCGTCACAGAAGCATATATTGTGCCTCCCGTCGTCAGGGCACCCGGTTTCCTTCTGATGGTCAGCTCATATAACGGTATAATGACATTGGCGGCAGGCATATATGAGGCATCAATTCCTCAAGAAACCGTTCATACACTCCTTAATAATATAAAAAACGAGCTCATTGAAGGATGCCGGTTATGATACCATAATAAAAGGGGACGGAAGTCCCCTCCTATAACTTTCCTTAATTCTCGCTTAATGCGCCAGATATCCACCATCCACAATCATAGATGTTCCTGTTATGAATCTTGACGCATCGCTTAACAAAAAGGCTGTGGCATAAGCAACGTCTTCAGGTTTTCCAAGCCCTAAGACCTGTCTTTTTTTTAGCTCAGCTTCAAAATCTTTATTATTGACTATCTCCCTCAATCCGTCGTACATCTGAGTTTCTATCATCCCGGGAGCAACAGAATTGATCCTTATTTTCTTTGGCGCAAGGTCAAGAGCCATTGATCTTACAGCGCTTTCCAGCGCCCCCTTACTTGCGCTGTAGGCTGTCAGACCTCTGGCCCCTACTCTGCTTGATATGGAAGATATGGCAACCACACTGCCGCCATTGTCATTATTTTTTCTTTTGGAGAATTGCTTTACAAGTTCTATAAATGATAAAAGGTTAACTGACAAGATATTACTTAAGTCGCTCGATTTTAAGTATTGCAGAGGCATAGTAAGGGAAATTCCGGCCGAATGCACCAATCCATTCAGCTTCAGTCCATCACGGCATATATTGTCCATCAACCCCTCGATCGCATTTAGATCGTTCAGATCCATCTCATAATAGCAATGGCTTCCTGGTTCCAGTTCGCTATATGTCTGCTTCAGCCTCTCACCATTCCTGGCAACCATGATCACATCTGCACCTAATTTAGTTAGAATAATAGCAATGCCTTTTCCAATGCCGGAGGAGGCGCCAGTTACTACAATACTTTTTCCGCTCAGGTCCATTGGATTGATCATAGCTTCCTTATCCTCCTTTGAAGTAGTCATTGGTGTAAATCATAGGAAGGCAGACTGATCTGTCCATTTCCAGATATATTCCTCCCCAGGATAATCCTATACCAAAGCCGCACAGCAATAATTTTATCGGTTCGTTAGATTCCTCGCTGCCCAAAGCGTCAACCAATGTCAGCGGGATGGACTCCCCGCTTGTGTTGCCATATCTGTCAATCGATACCGGCATTTTTTCCAACGGCAGATCCAGTTTTTTTGCCAAATGCTTAAGTATAAAGAGGTTAGCCTGGTGAAACACGCACATATCTACGCTATTTATGTCGATATTGAACCGGGACATGAAGCTTTTGAGCGTTCTGGGGACATCTGTGATGGTGAAGGAAAAAACTGATGACCCGTTCATAGCCAGCTCGTAATCAGAGGCCGCAGTATTTGTCCTGCTCCTGCTCCTCGCGTGGCCGGCAGGAACCATAATATGTTTGAAGCCGCTTCCCTTGGTTTTCAGGAAGTATTTTATTTCCTTACCCTCTGATTTTTCCAATGCTGTCGCTGTTCCGCCGTCACCAAATATCATTGCTGTGGCGCTGTCATTCTGATTGATCCCGAAGTTACTGGTGTCACCCACCAAAAGAAGGACTCTGTTTAGATCCTGAGTAGAAATCATTGATGCCGCCAGCCATATTCCGTATACATACGCTGAGCACCCAAGGTTGACATCAAATGCAATACAATCCTCACTCAATCCAAGTCTGTGCTGCAGGACACAAGCAGTTGCCGGCACTGCATAGTCCGGCGTTTGTGTGATGAGAATCAGCGCATCAATGGTTGACGGCTCCCATTTTAGTTTTTCCAGCAGTCTGGTCGTTGCAACATAGCACAAATCTGAGGTGCATTGCTCATCTAATGCGACATACCTTGTTTTAACACCTGTCATATTAATAAATTTTCGTACCGCTTCTTCTCCGAATACTTTATTGTATTCTTCATTGCGGACAATGTGATCAGGCACGGCACAAGCTATGCCCTTGATCTCCACATTCTTCAATATTCCCGTTGCCAACGAACTTCACCTCATTCCATTTTGTCAGTAATGTCTTTTACCGTTTTAAATCCTTTGACCTCCTCCGACGAAACTGTTTTGTCAAAGTGGTTGTCAAACATAGCTATTATGGTTATTGCAGCTATTGAGTCCCACTCACTGAGCTCATCCAACACAGTCTCCTCGCTAAGAATATCCTGGTCAATGTCCAATAGTTCCTGAAGAATATTAAGCTTTTCTTGAATTGTCATGGCCAACTCTCCTTTAAACAGTTGTATACTTTACATAATTACAATATGCCTCCCCTTAAAAATGTGTGAAATGTTAGAGAACAACATCTTTCGAGGTTCCATATTATTATATAGGCAATACATTTTGTAAATATATTACTATAGGAAATGGGTGGTTTTATGGAAATCGGGGCATTAATAGGTAAAGGAAGGACAGCAAATGTATATGAGTGGGAAAAGAACAAAGTGTTAAAGCTTTTCTTAAAAAAATATAGTATCGACAGGGTCATGTACGAGGCGCAGATCGGAAGAGCAGTTCATAGGGCAGACGCACCGGCGCCGGCCGTATACGACATTATTGATGTGGACGGCAGCTTTGGTATCCAGTTCCAGCGAATATTCGGCAGTTCAATGGCAGATCATATCAGAGCCGAGCCCTGGAAAACTTTCTATTTTGCGCAGCAGTTGGCAGGATTGCATTACAAGATACACCAATGCTCATCAGACGAGTTGCCCGCACAGAATGAAAGGCTCTCCTTTGTCATTGAAAGGTCTTCAGGAAGACTAGGTGAAAAGACAAAAAGGATACTGGAATATATGGACCGCCTGCCTACCGGAACAAGTATTTGCCATGGTGATCTCCACTTTAATAATGTAATCATTTCAGATAAGGGATTGGTGGCTGTTGACTGGAACAGCGCATATAAAGGGAATCCCATGGGAGATGTCGCAAGGACCTTTCTGATGATGAACTCACCGTTGACACAGCCGGGCACACCCAAAATTTTAACAAAGATGTCCCGTTTTTTTAAGAGGTTAGTCTCATGGATTTATTTAGCCGAATATATGAAATTGGCAAATATCAAATTTGACAAAATTGATGAGTGGATACTTCCTATTGCAGCTGCCAAGCTTAAGGACAGAGCGCCCGGAGATGATAAGTGGCTGATTGGCATCATTAATAAGCGATTAAGTAGGTTAACATAATTCAATTATTGTAACATTAGCATCCACAGATCCATAATATAGGATTACAAGGCATACTGAAATAAAATCTATTTATGATGGAGAGAGCTGTATGGAACAAAACCCCAACAACATCTTACCTGCCTCCGGCCATGATATCTGCAACTATTTTGCACGCCATGGGATGGCAAACTTCCAAATACAAATCGTATTAAAGTTTGAAAGCAGAATAGACTTTGACAAGTTGCTAAGAGCAGCCAAATTATCTGTTGAAGAAGAACCTGTTTTAGGCTGTCGGTTTATTGAAGGTGATCCTCCCTATTGGAAACGCATAAAGGACTTTGCTGAAGAAAGGCTTTGCTCTATTGAAGAGACGGACAATCCGGAAAGAGCAGTTAAGCATTTTTCCGGAAGCCCTCTTGACATGGATAAGGACCTGAATGTAAAGGTAAAGCTGATACGAGCAGAAGGTTATGATACTATATGCATTAAAATCAACCATGCCTGCTGTGATGGCGCCGGTGCAAAGGAGTATATTCAGCTTCTTTCGAAAATTTATTCTTTCATTGACCGGGAAAATGACTCTTACATTCCCAACCCCAGAATCGGGGGTAGAAAAGATCAGGATAAGTTATTTGATGCACTTGGCATAAAGCATTCAGCCTCAGGATGGAATCCACTAACGGATGCGCCAAGGACTGTATGGAGGTTTCCCTGGAAGCATGGCAGCAGACTGAATAATACACGTTTCAAGATCTGCAGAATTCCTAAGGAGCAGCTTGATATCCTCTTGGAATACAGCAAATCAAAAGGGGCAACGGTAAATGACCTGATTCTAACTGCATTATACAGATCAATGTTTGAGTTCTCCAAGCCGCCATATGGCGTTCCAATGGACATTTCTACAACAATTGATTTGCGCCGGTATATTCCTGATCAAAAGGCTGAAGCAATCAGAAATTTTTCAGGAGGGTTCAGAACAGGTATAGCCAGGAAAGTAGATGAGTCTTTTGAAGGCACCTTATTCAGAGTGGTGCATGCCACGAAAAAAATTAAAGAAGGGCTGCCCGGATTACAGAACGCCAAGGGTGGCGAATTTGTTGAGACATTAAACTTCCCAATGATCAATGCGTTTTTTAAGATCTTGTCACAGGATTCCGTTTTTATGTCACAGATACCATTTTCGATAAGTAACATGTACTGCGGTCTGGCTCTGTCTAACCTGGCTTATCTATCCAGACCACTATTGAAGTTCGGCGAGAATGTTGTTACTGATGCTTACGTTCTTCCTCCTGTTGTAAGGGCGCCCGGTCTTCTGATTCTTGCATGCACTTATAATGGCACACTTATACTATCATTTGGTTACTACAAGGGATCACTCCGCCAAAAGGACGCAGAAAGACTCCTCAATAAAATAAAGAAGGAATTGATGGGTGTTTCAATATGACAACAAAAATTGAATCCACTGTTAAATATAGTGAAATTGATAGCATGGGTATCGTTCATCATACCAGGTACCCTAAATGGTTTGAAGCAGGCAGAAATGATTTTTTAAAAAATGCAGGTTTGCCGAGCGGTACATTGAATGCTCTGGGACTTTATCTTCCACTTACAGAAATGAACTGCAAATATAAAAGTCCCGCCAGATTCGGTGATGAAATTACTATCATCACAAGTCTGATACACGCATCCTGCGTTAAGTTAAAGTTTGGATACACTATCATCAACAAGTCAAGCGGAAAAATCCTGGCAACCGGAATAACCACCCACGCATGGACTAACAAAGCACTTAAGCCCTTCAATATTGAAAAAGCAGATCCCGAAATATATATTTGGATAAAAAAACTTGAAGAAGCTCCCTCTCAGTAACGCTGCTTTATTTCGGTCTACTCACCCTGCCAGGCTTTGCAGACATCAACCCAGGATTCTGCATTTGAGTACTTTATAAGCTCTTCTATTGTGAGTTCTATAGCGCTATTGCTGCTGCCGCATGCAGGGAAAACTGTGTCAAATCTTTTCAATGACACATCAAGATAAGTAACAATGCCATCGTTAATGCCAAAAGGGCATATACCCCCAACAGCATGTCCGATCAATGCAAGCGCTTCATCAGCACTGCACATTTTCGCTTTTGCACCAAACTGAGATTTATATTTTGTATTGTCTATCTTGGCATCTCCTGCCGCGACGATCAGAATACATTGCTCCCCCAGCATCAGCGACAGCGTCTTTGCTATTCTCTTCGGCTCGCAGTTAAGCGCCTGAGCCGCCAATTCAACAGTTGCGCTGGACTCGTCAAACTCAAGTATCCTGCTCTCCATTCCCCACTGACTGAAGTATTCTCTCACTTTTTCAATTGCCATTATGATCCTCCTGTGCTGCCACTTTTTCATTACTGTTTTCAACAAGTCATTATGCAATATGTTGTACGATTCGTCAACGGTAATCTGAATACCTTCATTTTTATTTTGAGCAAATGAGCTGTCTGAGCTGTCAGCTGTGCAAAATTTCCGGTTGTGTTCAGAATTAATCTGCTGACTGAGCAAAATTTTCGGTTGTGTTCAAATTTAAACTGTCAACTGTGCAAAATTTCCGGTTGTGTTCAGAATTTACGTATAATTTTGTCGTAATGATAAACACAATCGAAATTTTTACTCACTTTTCAAAGAAAATTGAACACCTTCGAATTTTTTGCACATTTTTACTTACATTCTTGCTAAATACCATTACCCGGACATGGTTGTCACCGGACATTTAAAAAGATTGCCTCAGTTACCAGACAATCTTTATCCATTATTCATACGTTTGCCCTGTAACGCCCTCCATATATTGGAGTGCCATGTTTTGCAGTTATATTAAAGATTCTCCTAATGATTTACCTTTGTTTCAAGGTTTCGTATGATCGCATTCACCGCGTCTAGTGCCTCATGCAGTGTGGACAGCAGATTATCGGTAAAGCAAAGATATCCCCTCTCTTCATCGAGTTCCGGCGAATCCAGTGCCTCTCGCAAGCCCTCAGAAGAACCCGATTCGAGCTTGAGCATGGCTC
>JAEYON010000053.1 GCA_023411645.1 Bacillota bacterium
GCCCTGATACGGCGGCCTGTCGCCTTGTGGTCTTGCTTGTCTATCGCCCTGATAAGGCGGTCTGTCGCCTTGTGGTCTGTCGACCAGAGGCCTTGTCTGTCTATCGCTCTGCGGTTTGTCACCTTGAGACATCGCCGGCCTGTCGTTCTGAATGCCCGGCTTGTCGCTCTGGGATTTGATAGCTTGATCCTGGGCCTTATCAGGCTGTGACTGTTCAACGGCCTGTGCGGCAGGTTCCTGCTTCTTAACAGTTGTTTCGGTTGCTTTTGACTCAATTTTTGTTTCTGCTGTAACGCTCTGCGTTTTTTCTTCGGGTTGCGGACTCTTCGGGCTTTGCGGTACAGACACTTCCTGCTTCTGACTTTCTTTATTTTCCGCTGCTCCGGTTTTTGCTATATCTTCATGCATATTTATTTTGTCGTCCTTTTTTAATGTATCCGCTTCTTTATTTAATGACTGCAGCTCTTTCTCAGCTTCTTTCTTGTCGGCGGCAGGCATGCCGCTCTTCACAGGGGCATTAGGTTTAGCATTGGTGCTTGGCATTGAAAAATCCGACCTGTTTTTTCGTACAAATCCGGCAAGCAAACCGGAGTTGGAATCTGAGGATCTGACATATTCGTTTCTCCTGTCATTCCTGCCTCCGCGTACATCGCCCTTCTGGCTGTCGCTCCTGAATGAATCTCTGTTGTCATTCTTACTGTTGATTATGATCTCTGTAGTCCTGATAATACGGGGTGCATTTTTTGCTTCCTTTTTAATCTCAGGCTTCGGCTGCGGTGGTGCAGGCGGAGCAGCTTTCTTTTCCTCTGCCTCTTCCTTTTTATCTTCATGCTTAATAATACCGATATGCTTATATAGCGCATCCAGTTCATGATCCTCAAGAAGACTCATGTGATTTTTTACTACAACATTGATCTCGGCAAGCTTTTCCATCAACCTCTTGCTTGTCGTATTCAATTCCTTTGCCAATTCATAAACTCTAACCTTTTCCAAACCTATACACCCCCAAGTTCTATACCACGGTTAACAATCATTTCCGTAAGATTTCCAGCAAACCCCCTGTCAATTATGGCAACAACAGAACGGATCTTTTTTCCGGTAAATTTACCCAACAGTTCCTTTTTCCCGAAATACTGGATCTCTATTTCCCTGTAGCTACACATATCCCTGAATTTTTTTTTAGTATTGTCCGAAGCGTCCTCAGCTACGATTACAAGGTACACCTTTCCTGACTTCAGCGCCCTCTCGGTAGTTTCTTCACCCGAGATCAGCTTCCCTGCCTTTGTCGCAAGTCCAAGAAAGGAATATATCCTTTCATTCATCATTTCCCTCCAACTGCTGCCCCAATGATTGATACACTGCATCATCTATACGGGCTTCAAATGCTTTTTCGAGTCTTCTTCCCTTTTTCGCCTTTTCGAAGCATTCCATGCTCCTGCATATATATGCGCCTCGGCCGGCCTTTTTACCTGTAAAATCAACACTCGTGTTTCCTTCCTTGTCTCTGACAATCCTGATCAATTCCTTCTTAGGCTTCATCTGCTGACATCCCAGGCACATTCTCAAAGGGATTCTTTTTTGCTTCATGCTAAATCGCCCCTATTCCAGTTCCTCATCCGATCCATCAAAAGATACATCCTCAGACTCCATACCCTCAGTATCTTCATAGGTTTCATATTCGTCAGAATCCTGCGGAACTCCTTCAAAATCCCCATCGCCCTCGTTCTCTATATCTTCGTAATCATATTCTTCTTCATCCTCATCTTCATTATAACTGTTATCCATATTAAACATCTGCTGTTCAATAGCTGCTCTGAACTGGGATTCGCTCTTTATATCGATTTTCCAGCCAGTCAACTTTGCCGCAAGTCTGGCGTTCTGCCCTTCCTTGCCAATTGCAAGGGACAGCTGAAAATCAGGCACGATTACCCTTGCAGACCTCCCGTCTTCACTTGCGTCAACTCTTACTACCTTTGCAGGACTCAGGCTGCTGGCAATATATTCCTCGGGACTGCTGCTCCATTTTATTATATCTATTTTTTCACCCCTGAGTTCATCCACAATAGCCTGGACTCTGGTACCCTTCTGCCCGACACAGGCTCCAACGGGATCTACGTTGGGGTCTCTTGAAAAGACGGCAATCTTCGTTCTGGAACCGGCTTCTCTGGAGATGCTCCTGATCTCGACAGTACCATCGTGGATCTCCGGCACCTCAAGCTCAAAAAGTCTCTTGACCAGACCCGGATGAGTTCTGGAAACCATAATCTGCGGTCCTTTTGGCGTCTTCTTAACTTCAACGATATATGTCTTTATCCTGTCATTGAAGCGATATTCCTCTCCCATTGTCTGTTCTGAGGGTCCCATAACAGCCTCAGTCTTGCCAAGGTCTATTATAACATTTTTCCGTTCACTTCTCTGAATGATACCGGTAACAATATCTCCCTCTTTATTATAATATTCATCAAAAATAATACCGCGTTCAGCTTCCCTAATTCTCTGCATAACAACCTGCTTGGCAGTCTGAGCGGCTATTCTTCCGAATTTTCTGGGAGTTACCTCAATCTCGGCAATATCTTCTTCCTCATATCCAACATTAATTCTTTTTGCTTCCTCAAGGGAAATATCTCCGCTCTCATCTTCAGGGCTTGAAGTAACTCTTTTGAGTGCAAATACTCTCACATCACCGGATTCGCGGTCAATGCTGATCCTTACATTCTGTGTGGACCCAAAATTCCTTTTGTAAGCTGAAATAAGTGCTGCTTCAATTGCTTCGATCAGCACTTCCTTTTCTATCCCTTTTTCCTTCTCCAATTGTTCCAGTGCCTGAATTAGTTCTGCACTCATTTTTTTACCTCCTGTCATATCCCGGAATGTCGGGAAATATACAATTCTCTATCAAAGTCGAATAATACGCCTCACCAAGGCGGTATCTTTCCTGTCGAAACTTATTGTCTCACCTTCATCGGTCTTAATCTCAAAAACATCTCCCGTTAGGCCTAGCAATTCGCCTTCATAAATCTTTTTACCGTTCATTGGCTGATACAGCTTCACTTCAACCGCTTCTCCCTTGAACCGTTCATAATCCCGATCCTTCTTCAGCGGCCTTTCTCCCGGTGATGATACCTCCAGGATATAACTATGCCTTATCGGATCCATTTCGTCAAGCTTATCGCTCAACTGCTCACTAACTGCCTGGCAATCCTCAATGGCGACCCCGCCTGCTTTATCTATGTAAACCCTCAGATACCAGTTTGCGCCTTCCTTTATAAACTCAACATCCACTAATTCAAAATTCAGCGCATCGACGACAGGCTGCGCCAGCTCCAAAACGATATCCTCCACACGCCTTTTAGCCATGCTTTAAGTCCATTCCTTTCAACCCTTACTGCTAAACTTCCTGCTTAATGACAAAGAGTGGGGTCTGCCCACTCTTTACCAAAAAACACTATACTATAGTCCACGAATTAGTATATCACTATTGTCTGTAATTATCAATCAATTTATTAACTTTTTGATTTAAACCTAAAAATAAGGAAACTTTAGCATAATGCAGATTAGAGATATATCGTCAGAGCGAAGTACAGATTGTATAAAATGTTTATTAATTTCATCAATCTCAGTACTTTGTCTCGTATGTCCATGGCTGTCCGCCTGCCAGACATCCGCCGTCTACATGATAAAGCATGCCGGACATATAACTTGAGGCGTCAGATGCAAGTAATATCGTAAGCCCAACCAGTTCCTCAGGTGTACCCGGACGCCCCATTGCAATTCTTTCCGTCAGATAAGCGGCTCGATCCGGATCCTCCCACGTCGGTGCGGTCAGCTCAGTCTTGATATGTCCGGGTGCTATAGCGTTAGACCGAATACCGTGCTTCGCCCATTCAACAGCCTGTGCACGCGTTAGTGCCGCAATACCGCTTTTAGATGCGCCATAAATGCCACAGCCTCCCAACATGGAGACGGAGTTGTGGGAGGCCACATTGATAATATTTCCGCTCTTCTGCTCCACCATATGCTTTGCTACCGCCTGACTCAGGAAAAATACGCCCTTCAGATTGATATTCATAATGCGGTCATATATTTCTTCCGTTGCATCCAGACCGCCAATACGCCTGTTTACACCGGCGCAGTTTATCAGGACGTCAATCCTTTTGTGATCTTTAATAATTTCATCAACACAGCTATTAATTGACTTTAGGTCCATTACATTAAGGATATAGCTGCAAGCCAGATTTCCTTCTGCACGTATCTCCTCCTCGACCTTTTTTAAACCACTTTCATTAACGTCGCAAAGGCAAACTGTTGCACCCGCACTGGCCAGTCCTTTGCCAAGCTCACTGCCGATTCCTCCCGCAGCTCCGGTAAGTAAAACTACTTTCCCCTCAAGCGAGAAAATTTTCCCCAGAGCGGCATTCACTTTGTCAGACATCTCAACATCTCCTTTGTTTAATTTATACAGCATGCTTATGAATATATTTAAAACAGTTCCGGCATCGGGCAACCCTTAAAAAAGACTCATCTGACTGCTTTCAGGCATACCGTCCAGGCAGCCGTTCTGTGTCATTATTTCAATTACTGTCTTGCTGGCTTTTGAGCGGATCCTCAAATCCTCTACAGAGATGAATTCTCCTTGCTCGCGCGCTTCCGTTATGGCATTAGCCACCGTAGCGCCGAGGCCCTGCAATGAATTGAGAGGTGGTCTGATCCCTTCGCCCTCGATTTTAAATCTGGTTGCATCTGACTTATATAGATCAACAGGCAGAAAATTAATTCCACGGGCGTACATCTCATTGGCGACCTCCAATATGGTCAGGACATTCTTGTCCTTCGCTGAAATAGAGTTCCCCTCTCTTTCCAATTCTATGATTCTGTTTCGCACCTTTTCCTTACCATTGCCCATCAGTGTCACATCAAATTCATCTGCTCTGACAGTAAAGTAAGCTGCATAAAACGCGAGCGGATGGTAAACCTTGAACCAGCCTATTCTCATCGCTGTAAGCACATATGCCGCAGCATGAGCCTTAGGGAACATATATTTAATCTTTTTGCACGACTCGATATACCAATCAGGCACTGAATGCGCCTTCATCTCTTCCTCATACTCAGGCTTAAGTCCCCTGCCCTTTCTCACATCCTCCATGATCTTAAATGCGCTCTTTGGCGCCAATCCTTTGTACATCAGATATACCATGATATTGTCCCTGGTTCCGATAACCTCGGATATTGTGCAGGTATCGTTCAGAACAAGGTCCTGAGCATTATTGATCCAGACGTTTGTCCCGTGAGACAGTCCGCTGATCTGAAGCAGGTCTGAAAAGGTCTTCGGTTTGGTATCAAGCAGCATCTGTCTGACGAACTTAGTACCAAATTCAGGCATCGCAAAGGTGCCCACTTTACTGTCTATATCATCCGGCGAGATTCCCAGCGGATCCGTTGAGAGGAACAGGCCCATGACCTTTTCATCATTTACCGGAACATCCCGGACGTCTATACCGGTCAAATCTCCCAGCATCTTAATCATGGTGGGATCGTCATGTCCCAGTATGTCCAGCTTCAGTATGGTATCATGCAACGAGTGGAAATCAAAATGAGTTGTTATAATGGTCGATTCCACGTCATCGGCGGGTCTTTGGATCGGAGTAAAATCATAAACCTCGTGATCCTCCGGTATGACAATGATGCCGCCGGGATGCTGGCCGGTAGTCCTCTTTATGCCTGTGCATCCGCGAACCAGCCTGTTGACCTCAGCGTTAGACACAATCATTTCTTTCTCGTCCAGATACTTTTTCACAAAACCATATGCGGTTTTTTCGGCAACGGAAGCAATCGTTCCTGCTTTAAACACGTTTCCCGTGCCGAACAGCACCTCTGTGTATTTATGAGCCCTAGCCTGATATTCTCCTGAGAAATTCAAATCGATATCAGGAGCTTTATCACCGTCGAAGCCAAGGAAGGTTTCAAATGGTATGTCATGCCCGTCGCCCCTGAGCGGCTCTCCGCAGACGGGGCACTCCTTACGGGGTAAATCGAAGCCTGAACCCACAGAACCGTCAGAAATAAACTCCGAATACCTGCACTGTTTGCATATATAGTGTGGAGGAAGCGGATTTACCTCTGTAATACCCGTCATCGTTGCGGCAAAGGATGAACCGACCGAGCCCCTTGAGCCCACGATATAACCGTCCTCATTAGACTTTGCGACCAGCTTTTGCGCCACTATGTACATGACTGCAAACCCATTTTTTATAATGGAAGTCAATTCCTTATCCAACCGCTTGGCGACAATTTCCGGGAGCGGGTTTCCATAAACCTCGTGGGCTTTTTTATATGCCAGCGTTTCAATCTCCTGCTCCGCTCCTTCAATGTTGGGCGGATAGGTGCCCAGCGGAATGGGTATTACTTCTTCCACCCACTGCTCGATCAGATTTGTATTTTCAACGACGACCTCATATGCCTTTTTCTCTCCAAGATAATCAAATTCAGCCAGCATTTCCTCAGTTGTCCTGAAGTACAGCGGCGCCTGCCTGTCTGCGTCGGTATAACCCTGGCCAAACATCAGAATCCGCCTGAATACTTCATCCTGAGGATCCATAAAATGCACATCACAGGTAGCGACAACCGGCTTGCCCAGCTTTTCTCCCAATTTCACAATCCTGATGTTCAGCTGTTTAAGCTGATCCTGCCCTGTGACCATACCATGATCAATCATGAATGCATTATTACCTAAAGGCTGAATCTCCAGATAATCATAGAACCCAGCGATCTTCTCGATCTCGTGATCTGATTTATTCTTCACCAGAGCTCTGAACAGCTCGCCCGCTTCGCAGGCGCTTCCCAGGATCAGTCCTTCACGATGCTTCAACAGCAGACTCTTAGGCACCCTTGGCTTTTTGTAAAAATAATTAAGGTGAGATTCTGAAATTATCTTATAGAGATTTTTCAACCCCGTTTTGTTTTTTACTAAAATAATAGCATGGTGAGACTCTGCCTTTTTATAATCAAAATGGCCGGACAGTGCCTGTTCCATATCGTCTATCGTATTACACCCCTGCGCTTTAAGCAAGTCGAGACACTTGATGAATATCTCCGCCGTGGCCGTGGCATCGTTAACCGCTCTGTGGTGGTTCTCCAGGCTTACACCCAGGTGCTTTGCCACCACATCCAGCTTGTGTTTGCTGAGCTTTGGAAACAGGCTTCGGCTCATTTGCAGCGTATCGATGATGGTATTGTCAAACTTCTTATCGTGAGCCTTTGCGGCGGCTTTGATGAAGCCGGTATCGAAGGTCGCATTATGGGCCACCACAGGCAGTTCTCCAATGAATTCCAGGAAGCTTTCCAGGGCCTGTTCCAGTCCTGGCGCACCTGCCACCATAGCGTCGCTTATGCCTGTCAGATCGGTAATGAGCTTCGGTATGGGAATGCCCGGATCAACAAACGTGCTGAATGTATCACAGACCCTGCCGTCCACAACTCTGACCGCGCCAATCTCTGTAATCCTGTCCTTAGCCGCATATAGTCCTGTGGTTTCTATATCGAATACAACAAACCCGCCATCCAGCGAGTAGCCTGTTTGCCTGCCGGAATCCCTGTATACAACCGGAGGCTCATTATCCACCAGATAACACTCGACGCCAAACAGGATTTTGATGTTGTTCTTCTTACCGGCGCTGTATGCTTCGGGAAAGGATTGCACAACACCGTGATCGGTAATTGCAATAGCCTTGTGTCCCCATTTCGCAGCCCTCTCTACCAGTTTCCCGACAGGCGTTACGGCATCCATCGCACTCATCTGAGTATGAAGGTGCAGCTCCACTCTTTTAACTTGCGCCGTATCCATCTTGACTGTCTTATCCAATTCAAGGATGTCTGTGGCCATAATGGACAAATCCTTTGTGTATTTGTCAAACTGGGCTTCGCCGCGCACCTTAAAGTAAAGCCCTTCCTTGATCTGCTCGGCCCTGAGATCGTAATCGTTCCCCTGAACAAAAAATTTTATGCTGACCGAGCTTGTAAAGTCCGTCATGTCAAAGGTGCATATATAGCGCTCTCCGCGAATTTCCTTGAAAACTACGTTTGAAACGTCGCCGCAAATAGCCACTTTCCCGGAATCCTGCGTTACCTCGCTCATCTTCATCATTTTATCATTGAAGTTCTTGCCGAGAATGATCTCGATTACTTGCGAATCGCTCTCATCCTTCGCCTTTTTTCGTTGCTTTTTCTTGGCACCGCCTGATTCCTGTTCCTCGGATAAAACAAGATTATTAATGCGTATTTCTTCGTTTTCCTTGAACTCGGCATACTTTTCCCGGAAATCCTGATCCATCTCACAATTATGGAACGTAACCGTAACCTTTTCTCCGAATGCATCAAAGATCGTACTCTCGATCATTTTGTCACAGTACTGGGACTTCAGTATCCCGCCGCCGACCGTAGCAAGATGTATATCAAGCCGACCGGAGTCCAGGGACCATTCACAGCCGTTGAGTATTCCTCTGCTGGTGGCAATATTCTTATTGACTATGGCAACAATATCGTTCCACCAGGCCGAAAGGATATCATGTATCGGCATGTTCAGGCTGAATCTGATCCTGATTTCAACCTCAACTGAAAAAGCCTCCCCCAGTAAAGCTTCTGCCCGGTTAATGACTTCAATCGGGATGAGTCTGTCTGAAGTGGCTTTGATCATTAATTTTCCAGTCTTTTTACTTACTCCAATGCTTGAGATGGCGACCTCATTGAAATATTCCTGAATTGTATCATCGAGCTTAACCTCCGGAAATGTCCCGGCAAAGCTTTTGTATACTACTGGTTTTGACATTCGTACATACCCCTTTAAGTTGATCTCTTTTCTTTGAAAGCTGATCTCTTTCTCTGTCTGTATCTATCTGCATCTACTTTTCTCTGTCTGTATCTGCATCTGTAATTTTGTATGTATTCCTCTCTATGAATGCGCTTACCGCTCTAAAGTTTCTCTATCTCCGCCAGAAGCTCCTCAACTATCCTGTCCTGGGGGATCTTGCGAATAATCTCGCCTTTCCTGATCAGCAACGCCTCTCCCTTTCCGCCCGCTATACCGATGTCAGCCTCCCTGGCTTCACCGGGACCGTTGACCGCACAGCCCATAACTGCAACACGGATATTCTTCTCACAGCCTGCCAGACGTTGTTCCACCTCATTAGCCACTTTGATCAAGTCGATCTGGGTTCGGCCGCAGGTCGGGCAGGAGACAAATTCTACGCCTGATTTCCTCAATCCCAATGCCTTTAGCAATTCTATCCCTACTCGGACCTCTTGTACAGGATCTCCGGTCAGGGACACCCTCAGCGTATCGCCAATCCCTTCCGACAGCAAGCAGCCTATGCCTGCTGCTGACTTGACAGTTCCCGCAAACATGGTTCCGGCCTCTGTTACACCAATATGCAGAGGATAATCGGTTTTTTGGGACATCAGCCTATACGCTCTGATTGTCATTGGTACACTGGAGGCCTTCAATGAAAATGCAATATCTCCAAAGCCGAATTCCTCCAGCATGCGCGCATGTTCCAGAGCGCTTTCTACCATCCCCTCAGGTGTAACTGCGCCATATTTTGCAAGTATATGCTTCTCCAGTGAACCGGAATTGACGCCAATTCTGATAGGGATCTCCCTCTCCATGGCAGCCTGCGCTACTTGTTGAACTCTGTCCCTCCCGCCGATATTGCCAGGGTTTAAACGTATTTTATCTGCGCCGTTGGCAATACATGTCAGCGCAAGCCTGTAATCGAAATGAATATCCGCAACAAGTGGGATTTGTATAGCCTTCTTAATGGCCTTTACAGCTTCAGCAGCCTCATTGTCAGGAATCGCGATTCGAACGATATCACATCCGGCCTCTTGAAGCCTTCTGATTTGTTCCACCGTCTCCGCCACATTTCTGGTATCGGTATTTGTCATTGATTGAACCGTTACAGGTGCTCCGCCGCCAATGAAAACCTCACCCACACGGATTTTTCTTGTTTTTTTTCTGTCATAATCGGATGTCATTGATTTTAACCCCTTCGAATATAATCGTATTTATACGCTGCGGTTTCATACTTTTCGCATAATCTGCCTATTCAAGGGCACAGCTATCCTGTGATGAGCCTTACAATATCATTATAAGCCGCATAAATACCCAGCAGAATGACCAAAACAAACCCGACCATAGAGATATATCCTTCCTTTTCCGGACTAATCGGCTTGCCTCTGACGGCTTCCACACCTATCAGCGTCAATTTGCCGCCGTCAAGCATCGGGAAGGGAATCAGATTGGTAGCGCCTATAGCAATACTCATCAAAGCGGTCATTTCCATCAGGTACAGGAGCATTTGCGCCAGATTAGGCGCTTGCCGCACAACTGCGCTGATGGTGCTGACCATTCCGATAGGTCCCATCAGTTCAGATAGCTTCGCCTGACCGGTAACTAACCAAAACAGGCTGTACCCCACACTCCGGACAATGGAACCGATAAAAACAGCAGCCTGCCTGACTAATTCAAGAAAACCGCCTTTTTTCATTGAGAAGGCAAATCCGACTTCGTAGTATTCCTCCGACCTAACTTCCACCGGCGTGATTTCAACATTTACCCGGCCACCACCTCTTTGCACAGTCACCTCAATGGGCTTCAAGCCGTTTTGATTGACATAGGCGATCAATTCTTCCGCTGTGTTTATCTCAATACCATTTAAGGCCACGATCCTGTCATTCACTTCAAGCCCCATTTTCTCAGCCGGCATTCCAGGCGACAAAGCAGTAATGACGTTGGAGTCCGCCTTTCCCTCGCTGCCCAGCGAGACGCCTAACTTTGGCGATAAGGATTCCGGATGATAAACAGGCTCCAGAGTCTCTTTAAAGCGCTCTCCATCTCTAACATATTCAACTTCGGCAGGGACCCCCTTTGAGACATATAAAAACTGTATAAAATCAATGGGAAGAACCGTTCTTTTCCCGTCATAGGAAATTATCCTATCTCCAGCCTGAAGGCCGGCCTTTGCCGCAGCCGTATTTTCTGCCACGGCTCTTATTTGGGTGGATTCATAACCATTCATTGAATATACGGCCGTCAGTAGAACCAGCGCCAGCAGCAGGTTTGACACAGGACCTCCAAGGATTGTCAAAGCCCTTGCATATTTTGGTTTTTTATTGAAGGAAGCCTCAGAGTCGGATTCCTCCTCCTCCCCCTCCATCTTCACATAGGCCATGACCGGGAATAGCCTCAGCGAGTATGTCGTTCCGCCTCGATCAATGCTGAAAATCTTGGGTCCAACAAAAAGAGAAAATTCCAGCACGTTGATCCCCATTTTCTTTGCGATCAGAAAATGCCCAAGCTCATGTACGATCACAATTATATTAAAAGCAAGTATTGCCATCACCAAATTCATACTAATCCTCCAACCATATGTCTTGCCCATTTGTCTACTTCTATTATATCATCAAGAGAGGGCATTGTATTCACAATATGTGCTCCCATTGTCTTTTCGATCAGCCTCGGAATGTCGCAAAATCCGATTTTCTCCTGTAAGAAAAGAGCAACAGCTGCTTCATTTGCACCATTCATTGCCGCAGGCATCGTACCTCCGGCGTTCAACGCTTCAAACGCCAGTTTTAAGCAAACAAATGTATCACTGTCAGGTTCTTCAAAGGTTAATGCCCGCTGCTCCAGCAGGTTTAGTCTGGAAAAGCTGTTATAGGCCCTTTCCGGCCAGGTCAGAGCAAGCTGTATTGGTATGCGCATATCCGGTGAACCAAGCTGCGCCATTACAGATCCGTCCACGTATTCAACCATTGAATGGATAATGCTTTGCGGATGTACCAGTACATGGATCTTCTCAGGTGTAAACCCGAACAGCCAGCGCGCCTCTATCACTTCCAGCCCTTTATTCATCAGTGTGGCAGAGTCGATCGTAATCTTGCTTCCCATACTCCAGTTGGGGTGCTTGAGCGCCTGCTCCAAAGTGACATTTTCAAGCTCGCTTCGCGTTCTTCCCCTGAAAGGACCGCCGGAGGCAGTGATAATAAGCCTTTCCACGTCCTGTGTCCTGTTCGCATTCAGGCACTGGTAAATGGCAGAATGCTCGCTGTCAACGGGAAATATGGATACATTATGAGCAGCCGCTTCAGCCATAACCATTTCTCCGGCTGTAACAAGCGTCTCCTTATTTGCCAGAGCGATGTTTTTACCGTGCCGTATCGCCTCCATGGTCGGGATCAGCCCTGCTATACCAACAATTGAGGTGACCACAGTATCCACCCCACTAATCGAAGCGGCGGCCTTCATCCCATCCAGCCCGCAGCACACCTCTATTCCAAGACCCTCAAGCCTTTTTTCAAGTACAGTTGCAAGAGAAGCATCCCCGATGGATACCAAACGCGGTCTGAATTCTCTGGCCTGCTTTTCCAGCAGATCCACTTTTGAATTGGCCGTCAGCGCGCTGACACGGATGCCAAGATTTTTCGCGACCTCCAGTGTCTGCACACCGATGGAGCCCGTTGAGCCTATAATGGATATGTTTTTTGCCATAATAATCTCCTAAAAATCTGCTGTGAACTAAAAAAACAAGCTTATGTAAAAATACACCGCCGGCGCAGTAAAAAGAATGCTGTCAATCCTGTCAAGCACTCCGCCATGACCGGGCATGATATTGCCATAGTCCTTGATCCCAACGGTTCTTTTGATTGCCGATGCAGACCAGTCGCCGATCTGCGAGATAATTCCGCATATCAGGCCAAGTATCGCAAAATGGAATGTTTGGATTCCCAATTCAGAGTAGAATAGTCGTCCAAACAGCATCATTATAATGATGCACCCTATCACGCCTCCGATGCAGCCCTCCAGCGACTTTTTAGGGCTGATCTTTGGAAGAATCTTCGTCTTTCCAATGGTGACCCCCGTAAAATAGGCAAAGGTATCCGTCGCCCAGGCCCCGATAAAAATCAGCCATATGTACAGATGCCCTTTGTCCATATTCCTCGTGATCGTCACAAAGGATATGAGGAAAACCACATAGAATATGCCGAACAGCGTCAGTGCAATATCTGTTATGGAGTATTTACCATTCGTGAATAAAATTAAACAAAACAGCGCCGTCAGTAAAAGAAAAATACCCAGTGCAGCCGCTAACAGCAGACTTTCAGCCGGTGCAGGGCTCGCAGCAACCGACGTCGTCAAGCTCTCTGGCAACAGATTGGCAACCGCCAGATATAAAAGAGGAAGACAGGACAGATACCCAAGGGCATATACCGGCTTGAAGCCGCCCTTTTCCAGCGCTCTGACAAATTCATAAATTGCGATCAGCGCCAGAACGAATATTGCAAGGCCGATCGCCACCCTTCCCAAATAAACAACGCCTGCCAGCAGTGCAATCGCTGCAGCTGCGCTTATTACCCTGGTTTTCATCCCTTCAAGCCTCCAAAACGTCTATTTCTTTTTTGATAATCTGCAATTGCCTGATATAAATCCTGTTTATTAAAGTCTGGCCATAAAGTATCGGAATACCAGAACTCTGCGTAAGAAGACTGCCACAGAAGGAAATTGCTAAGCCTGCTCTCTCCGCTTGGCCTGATGATCAGGTCGGGATCCGGCATGCCGGCCGTATAAAGATAACTGGAAAACACTTTTTCGTTGATGTCTTCAGGTTTCATACTCCCGCTCTGTATTTCTCCGGCAATTTTGACAGCTGCCCGTACGATCTCGTTCCTGCTTCCATAATTTAATGCAATCACAAGATTCAATCCCGTATTTCTTTCAGTATTCCGAACCACCCTGTCGATTTCCTTTATGATTTTAGGGGACAGTCCTTCAGATTCTCCAATAATCCTTATTCTGATATTCTTACCGGACAGCTCCTTGTCCGAGTTATGTAAAAACTCCAGCAATAGCGACATTAGTGTATCCACTTCGCTCTTTGGGCGGGACCAGTTTTCTGTAGAAAAAGCGAACACCGTAAGGTATCTGATACCGATACTGTTACACTCAGAAACGATTCTTTTTAGATTATTCGCTCCCTCCCTGTGGCCGGCGCTTCTTGGCAAGCCTCTTTTAGATGCCCAGCGTCCGTTTCCGTCCATGATGATCGCAATATGTTCAGGCAGACCCGCCTGATTGTCAAATACCGGTTCTTCCTTACGCCTCCTGCTGGAAAACCACATGGTAACCCTCCGATTCCAAAGGGGACATTCCCGCTGAAAAAACATTAAACCTGTTTTTGCGGAAGTGTCCCCGGCTGTTTCCTGCTATTGTATACATATAGTGTTATATACACACTCTTGCCCTGCTATAAACGCGCACCTATCCGAAGTTCACCCCGAAATGATATTGCATACCAGCAGCTCAATCGTACCATCAGCAGCCATCATCTGCCTGATGACCCTTGAACCGCCGTCATAACCAGCTCCTCTCATTCTCGGTGGTGCTGTAATGTCTATAGTGAGCTTGTTAAAACCCATTGATTCTAAAATATCTATTGCCTGCTCCAGCCGCAAGCCGGAGACATCAGGCATCTGCTTTTTCTCCATGATATACTCTGGCGGTTTCAGACTAGACCTCCATGATTTCCTTATCCTTCAGTTCAACAATCTTATCTATATCAGCGATAAATTTGTCGGTCAGCTTCTGAACATCGTTTTCCGCAACCTTCAGATCGTCCTCTGTGATCTCGCTGTTTTTCTTTTGGACCTTGAATCGCTCAATAGCATCACGCCTGATGGCGCGGACGGCAATTTTGGTATCCTCTCCATACTTCTTCACACTTTTTGTAAGCTCTTTTCTTCTTTCTTCCGTCAACATAGGGAATACCAGGCGGATTACCTTGCCGTCATTATTGGGATTGATTCCGATATCGGATTTCTGGATGGCCTTTTCAACATCCTTGAGTATCTTGGTCTCCCACGGCTGAATGATAATCACACGAGCTTCAGGAACAGAAACACTGCCAAGCTGGTTTATCGGAGTCCGCACCCCATAATAGTCCACAGTGATTCTGTCCAATATAGCCGGATTTGCCCGTCCTGCCCGCAAACCTGCCAACTCCTCCTTCAGAACCTGAATCGCCTTCATCATTTTTTCTTCGATTTCCTTGTAAGAAGTATCTGCCATAAAAAAACCCTCCTCAATAAATTCATTTGGAATCGCTAGAATACAATTTCCGAAGTATTCGGGACTAGTATTTTAGCAGCTCTTTATGTTAAAATTGTTCCAATCTTTTCACCGGAGATTACTCTGAGTATATTTTCAGGATCGCTCAAGTCGAAAACGATTAAAGGAATCTTGTTGTCCATGCAAAGTGACAGTGCCGTGGAATCCATAATAGAGCCAAGCCTTTTTGTCAGAGCATCTGCAAAGCTGATGGATTCAAATTTGACAGCGTCAGGATTTTTCTTCGGGTCACAATCGTAAACACCGTCCACCATTGTGGCCTTCAAAATAACATCAGCGTCTATTTCCGCAGCTCTCAGCGCGGCAGTCGTATCCGTCGAGAAGTATGGATTGCCCAGACCGCATGCAAATATAACTATTCTCTTCTTTTCCAGATGCCTTACAGCTCTCCTTCGTATGTATGGCTCTGCGATCTGACGCATTTCTATGGCCGATTGCACCCTTGTAGGTACCCCTCTGGATTCCAGTGCATCCTGAAGTGCAAGTGCGTTGATGACCGTTGCCAGCATACCCATATGATCGGCTGTCGTTCTGTCCATACCCACTCCGGTTCTGCCTCTCCAAAAGTTCCCCCCGCCGACAACTATGGAAATCTCTACATCCATCTTGAAAGCTTCACATATCTTGTCGGAAATCGTGCCGAGCGTATCCGCGTCAATGCCTGTCTTCAAATCTCCCGCGAGTGCTTCTCCGCTCAGTTTAAGCAAAACTCTTTTGTATTTTGGTGTCATGTGGTTACAACCCCCGCTCATTTATTATTGTTCTACATATAAAAATAAATTCCTGCTATAAAACAACAACTACCAATAAACACTTCAACTGACTCTTAAAAAAAGGGAACATATTTTTATATGCTCCCTCTCATTTTTATACAATCTAAACCGCTTTACTCATTAGACTTCCTCTCAAATTTATCTCTATCTCGCTTTGCTAAACCGCAAGTCAATTTTGGATCTTGACCAGTTTGTTATGGCAAAATCAATTATAGCATAGTTGAAAATCGTTGTGCAAGGTATCTTTAAATTTTCCTGAGATGTGCTGTAAGAAGATTCCATAAACAACGTTATCGGTCCTCTCTGACAAGTCTCATATACTCCCGCATTCAATCCTCCTCTTCCTGCCTGTAGGTATAACCGAAATGTGCAGCTACCGTCAAAGCTAGAGTTCGGAACAAATCACACATCACATAAACCGTTGCCGCAACATCCTTTATATAGCATCGGTGCATTCCTCATGCGTGCGCAACTCATCGGTGAGTTCACTCAAAGGCTTGGGAGCTGGCTGAATGTACCCCTTTTCACAGGAATCCCTGATGACATACTCCACAAACTCCCAAAGCGCAGGGAGCGCATCCTTTACAAGGGCCATGCGGGCATAAACTTTATCTACACTGACCTTATGCTTAACCCATGTGTGTCCGTCCGTCTTGTAATTGCTGATAAAAGGCTGCAAGCGGTCAATCGCGGCCGCATACTTAGAATCCGGTGTTTCCATAGCGTCAAACTCTTCCCATAACTGACGATATTCCGACGCCAAATCCGAAGGCAAAAGTGAAAACAGCCTATCTGCTGCTTCCTGCTCGCGGCTCTGCTTGTCAATACTTCCAACACTATCATATGCAAATGTGTCACCGGCGTAGATTTCAACCAGGTCGTGCAGCAGTGCCATTTTAAGGACACGGTTTATGTCAACGCCGTCATAGCCTGCATACTCATACAAGGTCAGTGCCATTAATGCAAAATGCCAAGAGTGCTCGGCGTCATTTTCCTGCCGCGATTTATCCATGACGAGTGTCTGCCTGAACACCGTTTTCATCTTGTCGGCTTCAACCAGAAACTCAAGCTGTTTTAATAGCTTATCAGTCATATAATCATTCCCTCCCAAATTATCCTCAAATACTGATTTTCGATATTCTCTCCTCACACTGAACACATAATGCAGCAGGTTCCGTTCTTTCGCATCAAAGGCCTGGCTAGCAATGATATTGTACCATGTGTATATAGATGCAACAAGTTTTCTCAGAAAGCATGAACGGGAAATCCAGAAGCCCTGAACGTTTGCTTCGCGTAAAACAAAAAGTCAGCCTATGAGGTTAATATTTAAATCAACCGCTATTGACTTATTAGTCTAATAACGTTAAACTGATTATAAGGTTTAACGTTATTAAACTCGGAGGTGAATAGTATTGAAAGATTATAAGTTGGGCGTTATGGAAACAAGGTTCGCTGAGCTGATGTGGAATAACGAGCCAATTTCATCCGGTGAATTAGTGAAGCTTTGTGAAAAGAAGCTTACATGGAAAAAATCAACGACCTACACAATGTTGCGTCGGCTTTGCGACCGCGGTATTTTTCAAAATAGGGATGGTATTGTTTCTTCTCTGATGAACAAGCAGGAGTTTACTGCGCTGCAAAGTGAGAAATTCATCGAAGAAACCTTTGACGGATCGCTTCCGCAGTTTTTGACGGCGTTTACAATGCGAAAAAAGCTGTCCAAAAAGGAAATTGGTGAGCTGCAAAGAATTATAGATGAAAAGCGGGGTGAGTCCTGATGTGGATGTACACACTGCTGCCTGAAATCCTCAATATGAGCATCACAGCGGGGTTAGTTATAGTCCTTGTGCTGATTGCTCGTCTGCTGTTGAAAAAGGTGCCAAAGATATTTTCTTATATGCTTTGGGCGGTCGTACTATTCCGGCTTGTCTGCCCTGTGTCATTCTCATCTGATATTGCACTTATAGGATTATTTAATGCCCCGGTCTTGACGACAAACGATAATCCATATAGCAGTATACCTTATATACCGCGTAATATTGTTCATACGGAATATCCGAAGGTAGATTTGCCTCTTCCGGCCATCAGTGAAGCTATAAACGAAAACCTGCCCAAGGGAGAAGAACAGCTTGCAGCCGACCCTCTGGAAGGACCGATGGCGATGGCAACGTTGCTCTGGCTTACCGGTATAGCTGTAATGCTGATATACAGTGCAATATCCCTCCTTCTTCTAAGTCGGAAACTTATTGGCGCAGTAAACCTGCGAGATAACATTTATCTTGCAGACCATATCTCAACACCATTCGTCATCGGCCTGATCCGCCCAAAAATCTATTTACCGTCAACAATATCTGAAGAGGAACAGAGCTATATCATCCTGCATGAGAAAACTCATATCAGGCGTCTTGACCATTTCATCAAAATGCTTGCCTTCCTTGCGCTAACCATGCATTGGTTCAATCCACTGGTGTGGGTGGCATTTATCTGCGCTGCAAAGGACATGGAGATGTCTTGTGATGAAAGTGTCCTGAAGCAAATGGGTGGAGAGATTAGAACTGCGTATTCCACATCCTTGCTTTCCCTCTCAGCGGGGCGGAGCCTTATTAACGGCAGCCCGCTGGCGTTTGGTGAGGGGAACCTCAAGGGACGCATCAAGAATATTATGAACTTCAAGAAGCCCGCCTTTTGGGTGGTCGCTATTGCGGTTATTACCTGTATCGCCTCTGTATTGCTTCTGTCAGTAAATCCCATAAAAACATCGGAACCTCCGGAACCATCAAGTTCCAACGGTATAAGCAACATGGTGGAATCCAGCGGTGTAAGCGATTTTCCGGAACAAATCACGGCAGTTGAGGGCACGGCAGAACCGGCAAACAATTCAATTTTTGACAGGGTAAAAATAACATTTACTTCCGGGATTAGTGGGAGTAAATCGGCAGACGAATTTGAGACGACTGCTTCAAAGATTGTGGCATATATCTATTCTGCAATCCGGGATAGGCAACATACTGAAGAAGTCATAGACTTAAATAAAAATTACATCAACGAATACGTTCTACTATTATCAAACGATGTCGGCGGATCCAGCTACAGTCTTTATTATGATACACTGTATAACAAAGCATATATTGTGGGAGACGGTGGCCTATCTGAAACAACTACCGATTTTGCCCGTTATGTCGATTCCCTTCTGGAGAATACTGACATCAAGATTACAATAGACGATACAGATGCCGCAGCTCTATTTAAGAAGTATGGATGGACACTTGATTACCAGATAAATGGGATGAATAACAAGCTCAATAACATAACTGTCCTGACCGGCTTCAATCCGAATGCATATTACTTCGCATATAACAATGTTCTCTCTGCGGATATTGGCCTGGACATGAGCAGATACTCCAATTCCGCTAATATTGATGTTGAGATTTACAGAATCCGCGAGAGTATGCCGCGGGAGTTTTATCCGGTACAGGATTGCAGGGGCATTGTAGTAAGAGAGAATGGTAAAATTATCGGCGCGTTCATCAGTGCCGGGCGCCACAGTGCGTTTAATGCCTGCAGTCTGAAAGGGAACAGCTTTGAAAAGGCGGCGGGTCAATCGCTTGATGAATGGCTCGCAGAAAAAGTTCAGGCAGATACAGTCGATAAAAGGCTATCAAAACTGGAACCCGGTCAGGTAATAGAAGAGTACTTCTCAGCGCTGAATGAAAAAGACACACAAAAAGCAAAGGGCTGCATCTCGAAAAAGACAATGCTGGGAAACCTCACGACAAACATGCCGAACAACGAATTATTCAGTGAAGGGAATACTTTATTATTGGTAGATTCTGACCTTAGAAACCTGAGATCCGCGAAGATTCTGGAAGTCGAGCTATTTGACGAGCCCGAGAAAAACACCAAAATCTATAGGGTAACAGCAGACCTTCAATATAATACGGTGGTATCCATCGGCAGCGGTGAGCAGTCATGGAATTGCATCATGGTCTATGAATCCCCTCAGACAGGTTGGAAAATTGATAGTTTTGGTCACTAGAAATGCATAAATAACCTTTCTTCGTTTACAATACAAAAAAAGCCCGAGAAAACGTTTGTATAGCGTAATCTCAGGCTTTTTGCTTTTATTCTTGACGCAGTGAGGCAGTGAAATTTACTAACCGCCTATTTGCTTGGCTACTTCTTCAGCGAAATTCTCTTCTTTCTTTTCCAATCCTTCGCCTCTTTCAAACCTTGCAAATCTTCTGACACTGATGTTTTCTCCGATCGTGGATATCTTTTCAGTGACAAGCTGCTGTATCGTCTTGTCGGGATCCTTGATCCACGGCTGCTCTAACAGACAGATTTCTTTATAGAATTTCTCGATCCTGCCCTCAACCATTTTTTCAATGATCTTTTCAGGTTTCCCTTCATTTCTGGCCTGTGCCCTGAGAATGTTCATTTCCTTTTCAAGCGTCTCTGTCGGTACCTCTTCTCTCCTGACATACTCAGGCTTGGCTGCTGCGATCTGCATTGCAATGTCCTTAACAAGCTGCTTGAAATCTTCGTTTGCTGCTGCAAAGTCAGTTTCAATATTAACTTCAACAAGTACGCCTATCCTGCCGTTACCGTGTATATATGAATCAACAAGGCCTTCCGCCGCGATCCTTCCGGCTTTCTTGGCTGCTGCGGCCAAACCCTTTTCCCTCAGATACTCTATCGCTTTTTCAATATTTCCATTCGATTCGGTCAGAGCCTTTTTGCAGTCCATCATGCCTGAACCGGTTCTTTCACGGAGCTGTTTTACCATTTCTGCAGTAATCATCCAAATTCCTCCAAACAATAATAATCTTATTATTCGCCATAAAAATGGCGTTCAATCTCTAACAAAATCAGAGCGCCTCTGCCTCTGCTTCGACAGCGTCGCCTTCATTAATCTTAGCTTCTTCATCAGAAACCGCCTGCGCATCTTCGCTTTCGAGCTGCTCGCCCTGGCGTCCTTCGAGAATGGCATCCGCTACTTTTGATGCGATAAGCTTGACAGCTCTGATAGCATCATCATTGCCGGGAATAACATAATCCACTTCGTCCGGATCACAGTTTGTATCAACGATGGCGACTACCGGAATACCCAGCTTCCTTGCTTCAAGGATTGCATTTCTTTCTTTCCTTGGGTCAACAATAAACATGGCCCCTGGGAGCTTCTTCATGTTCTTTATACCGCCAAGGTATTTTTCCAGCTTCTCCATCTCAGCTTTGAGCTTGATGACTTCCTTCTTTGGCAGAACATCAAACAATCCGTTCTGTTCCATATTTTCAAGCTGATTGAGTCTGTCGATCCTCTTGCGGATCGTTTTGAAATTGGTAAGCATTCCGCCAAGCCATCTTGCATTTACATAATACTGGCCGCTTCTTTCAGCTTCTTCTTTGATCGAGTCCTGAGCCTGCTTCTTCGTGCCGACATAAAGGACATCATCGCCGTTCATTGCGATTTCCCTTATAAAGAAATAAGCTTCTTCCACTTTCTTGACGGTTTTCTGCAGATCGATAATGTAGATGCCGTTTCTCTCCGTAAAGATGTATTCGGCCATTTTGGGGTTCCATCTCCTGGTCTGATGTCCAAAATGGACACCTGCTTCCAGCAGCTGTTTCATTGAAATAACTGACATATATATGTCCTCCTTAAGTTTATACCTCCACGGTTATCAACCGACCAAACGACCCACGGGCACTTATCCAGCCGTCAAACCATGTGTGTATTTAATCGTTAATTAGTATAACACGATAAAAAATTATTATCAATCAAAATTTATCTACATTGGACATGCAATTTACATCGTTTTGCTTCATATGCTTATATGGTGACCAATTTTGTGGGAGGGGGTGCTATGTTTGCTGCACTTCTTATTCAACGTGTTGAGTGAAGCCCTTGGCAGTATGTTTTTTCAGCTGGGTTATGTATCGAATTCCAACTCGTTTCCACAGCCATTATCACCGGAAGAAGAACAAAAATTCATCGAAGCATACAAAGAAGGCAGCGAAGACGCCAGAAATACACTTATTGAACGGAACCTGCGGCTCGTAGCCCATATTGTGAAGAAGTACGGCACATACAGTAGTGACAGTGATGATTTGATTTCCATCGGTACTATCGGCCTGATCAAGGCGATCTCCACCTTCGATCAATCCAAAGGCACCAGGCTTGCTACGTATGCCGCACGGTGCATCGAAAATGAGATATTGATGCAAATTAGATCTACTAAGAAAATACAGAGTGAAGTATCCCTCCACGATCCAATTGGTATTGACCGCGAGGGCAATGAGTTACCTTCTACATGGTGTACGTTATTTTTCACTTTCCCTCATCGGCCTTTTTAACAAAGAAAAATGTAACAATGATCATTCCTAACTCGAATATCTTTGTCGGATCTAGTTGGCCAGTAACACCCAAAAAGATAATAGCACCAACAATCGCAAATGTCACCATGGTTTTGACGTCGATTAGTTTTGCAAATTTTTCTCTTACCATTTTCTCACACTCTCCCTTCAACAAGTTTTCCCCAGGTCTGTTTGCCAACTATCCCATCGACAAGCAGCCTGTACTGTTTCTGATATTTTTTTACTGCCGCCAAAGTGCCGTTGCCAAATATGCCATCAGCTGCTCCACAATTGCAGCCAGCGTCATTAAGGAGTCTCTGAAGCAAATTTACATATACACCCTTGGAGCCCTTTTTGAGCAATGGAAGTTCTGCAATCGTATATTTCCGATATGCTACGATGCTAGAGATTACAGCTCTTTCCTTGCCGTCAGATGGACGATTCATAATCTTGTCACCTACGATAAGGACTGAGC
>JAEYON010000059.1 GCA_023411645.1 Bacillota bacterium
CTGACTCACGACGATACCCATGCATTATACGCACGGCAGGCGCTGCAAGCTGGAAAACATGTGTTTCTTGAGAAACCGGTAAGCCGTACGGAAAAAGAAGCACAAACGATTAGAGCGGCTCTAATACAGTCAAACGGCACAAAGCTTGCAGTTGGCTTCAATATGAGATTTGCTCCAGCTGTTGAAAGAACGAAGCAGTTATTTGATGAATACAGTTATAAACCCGATATGATACAAATATCTATAACACCTCCGCCATTTTTTAACCAACATGAAGGAGCTTTAAATACAGGGTTTGAGGTACTCAGAGGACTTGGCTCCCATGCACTGGATCTTGCGGAATATATCGGCGGAAGCATTGTTAGTAATGTTATGTGTAAAGTAACAAAAATTGGATCAAACAACCGGAATGTCGACAACGGTGCAGTGATGCTTCTGCATCTTGAAAACGGCACCTTATGCACAGTAATGGTGAACGATTCTGGTACAGAAGCATTCCATGTTTCAGGTGGACGGAAGCTGACTGAGATCGTTGCCTATGGCAATGGTATGACTTTTGAGACTGATGCATATGGAGCGGTTACTTACTCATTTGGCGACAAAATAATAAAAGAAGATTGGCAGGATAAAGACAGATATATTTCATGGGGTTATTTGAAGGAGAACAGGCTTTTCTTTGATATGCTTAGGAACTCAGTTGAACAGCAAAATCCGGGAATAGAATACGGGATACATATAGCGGCTTGCGTTGATGCAGCTATAGCTTCAGCCAATAGTGGTAAATGGGTTAAACCGTCAGATTGTCCAGAAATTAATTAATTAACATAAAAAGGAGGCAGTATGGAAGCAATAAGTAAAAACACATATGAAAGTAGCTTATTTATGCCGTATGGAAGTTGGACGTCGGGAGTAGAAGGCCCTGCCTGTGATGTTGATGGAAATTTGTATGCGGTGAATTATAAAGTGGATCATAATATCGGGAAGGTGACACCGTCGGGTGAAGCTGAGATATTTGTTACACTTCCCAACGGAAGCATTGGAAACGGCATACGTTTTAACAGTAAGGGAGATATGCTGATAGCTGATTATACCAATCACAACATATTAAGAGTAGATATGAAAACACGGAACTTGGAAGTTTATGCTCATGATCCGAGTATGTATCAACCGAATGATATTGCTATCACATCAACTGATATTGTTTTCGCAAGTGATCCGGATTGGCCAAATCTAAAAGGCCGTATTTGGCGAATCATGCCTGATGGCAGCATGAAGGTCCTCGATGAGAATATGGGCACAACAAATGGGATCGAGGTTAGCCCGGATGATAAGGTACTGTATGTCAATGAATCAGAGCAGCGAAGGATATGGGCTTATGACCTATCTCCCTCCGGTGAGGTTTCAAATAAAAGATTATTTGTTGAGTTTCCGGATTATGGCATGGATGGCATGAGATGTGATGTGAATGGCAACCTGTTTATTACCAGATACCATAAGGGAACCGTTCTGAAAATGACTCCGGATGCGGTGCCGGTGCTTGAAGTGCACCTCGATGGTAAACGTTGCAGTAACATCTGCTTCGGAGGTGACGACGGATGTACTTGTTACGTAACAATGGCTGACACCGGATGTATAGAGACGTTCCGTACAGATATTCCGGGAAGAGAATGGATGCTTTACAGAAAATGGGGACTTGCAAAATAAAAATGGTTGAATAGGGTGGGTGCTTGTTTTGGGAGACCTTTTTAAAAGATACAATCTGACCAAGGTAATTAACGCCAGAGGGCCGGCTACTGTGCTTGGGGCGTCTAGAGTAAGCGAAGCAGTTCGCAAGGATATTGATGAAATGCTTGACTCATCGGTGGAAACCTGGCAGCTTCAAAAACGTGCAAGTGAAGCTATATCAAGGCTTACGGGCGCTGAAGCGGGATGTGTAGTTGGGTGTACCTCTGCAGGAATGTCGATAGCGTGCGCCGCTGCTGTTACCGGCGCAAACATAGCTGCGATCAAGGCCTTACCAACGATACGTGGTAAAAAGAGAAAGGTGGTCATGCAGAAGGGGCAGGTAACCGGTGCAGGTGATTGTCCTTCCTATCAGGTTGTGCGTATGACCGGTGCTGAATTTGTTGAAATAGGGGAAGCGTTGGACTGTGCGACTTTCCATTTAAGGGCTGCACTTGAGGATGACGATGTAGCATGCGCAATGTATGTGATGGAAGATGTCTTTGCACCTAACCTTTTACCGTTAGAGACATTCATCAGCATATGCCATGAAAAAAATGTCCCGGTAGTAGTAGATGCGGCTTATCTTACAGATTTCGAAATGCTTTGGAAAATGGGAGCTGATATTGCAATATATTCGAGCCAAAAATGGCTGGGAGGCGCTACGGCAGGTATAATAGCTGGCCGAAAAGATCTGGTTTATGCCTGCTATTTACAGGAGATGGGAATCGGACGGCCTATGAAGGTTGGCAAGGAAGGTATGATCGGTACAATTTCCGCGATAAATCAATGGCTTTCCTGCGACAGGGAAAAGATATTCGAACAGCAGAGGGCGATGGCTGAAAAGCTTGCCGCTTTGCTGCCGGATACTGAAGGCTTTACCTGCAGCATTGAGAGATCTCTCTATTCTCCTTCAGCCAGACTTGATGTAAAAATTGATCAGGAAAAAACAGGGGTTGCGGCATGGGTGATCAATGATGAACTCGGGGAGATGGATCCTGTTATAAAGACCGATGACTATGCTGTCAATCAGGGGAGGATTATTTTTGACTTTGCGTACCTAGATCCTGGTGATGAAGCCATCATTGCAGATTCAATAAGAACAATCATTGAAAAAAACCGTGGAAAGGACAACTGCAAATCAACTGTTCCAAAGACCAGACAGGACATAACCTTTGAGATATTCAGCAAATGGTATTGAGAAAACAGATTGGAGAAAATGCGATGAAAAAGATTAGATTTGGACTTGTAGGATTTTCGCAGGGATACTATTCAGTTAAATATACCACCCATCTTTCCAGATTAAATGACATAGATGTAGTAGGTTGCTGTGATCTCGGTGTTTCTGATAACTATGTTAATGAATGTGCATTTGTTACTGCAGAAGGCTTCGCCAAAGAACTTGGCATAAAGCATTTCAAGAGTACTGATGAGCTTTATTCGGAAGGCCTTGACGCAGTAATGATTTCTTGTGAGACATGGCAGCATGTGGATTATGCTGTTGAAGCTCTCAATAGAGGATTGCACGTTTTTATATCAAAACCGGCTTCATTTAAATCTGATGACATCAGAAGGCTGATAGATGCGCAGAAAAAGAGTGGAAAAGTAGTATTGTGCGGACAACCGCTTAGATACGAAGAAGCATTCATTGAGATGTCCAAAAGAATCAAGGATGGCTCTATTGGTGAAGTAACCAATATTCGACTATTCGTAAACCATGAAGCGATGATTCATCAGGAATGGGAACGGGATCCTAAAAAAAGCGGGGGACCTTTAGGCACATATGGTGTCTACTTGTTTGATATACCAAATATGCTCACCGGGCTGAAAATACAAGAGCTTTATGCAATGGGAGCGAATCTTGTCTATCCTCAGATTGGAACTTACGATACTTTGTCAATAAGTGCAAGGATGCACAATAACGCGTTAGCAAACATAAATTTGGTAGCTACAATTAATTGGGAATACCCTTTTGTACGGGCGGATGTGGTTGGTACAAAGGGCGTAATAAGAGCCAACTTTGATAATCCGACCTATATCCTAAATGGCAAGAATGATATGTCTTCAGGTGCACTGAGGAGGACAGAAGTAGGCAATGCCGAGATCGAGCATTTTATAGATTGTATCTCCGGCAGGTCCGAATGTTGCATAACACTTAATGATATGCTTTATGCGGCTAAATGTATCGAAGCTTCCTTTGAAAGTGCTCAGTCAAATAAATCAATAAAAATTTAGGACAGGCTGTGATTCTGTGATACTCAAAACAGTTGTAATAGGATGTGGATGGGCTGGAATAAAGTTCATCAATGCTATACTGCGCAATGAAAACGCTACTTTGGCTGCTTTAGTCGATATTGATGAAGAGTTGGTTAAAAGGCTGGCAACTGTATATAACGTACCATACTTCACAACAGTCACCGATTTATTTGAATCGGGAATACCTTTTGATACTGCTGGAGTATGTACATTACCTGATACGCATTTTGATCTGTGTAAAAGGCTGCTCCAAAAGGGTGTAAACGTTTTTTGTGAAAAGCCGCTTTGCAGGAGTTCACATGAAGCTGAACAGCTGTATATCATTGCCCGCAATAATAATGTAAAGCTTTCAGTAGGCTTTAATCAGAGATATGGAAAAGCAGTACAAAGGGCAATGGAGTGTATCTCAAATGGTGAAACAATTCATTTGGTAACCGCAGCAATGTATCAGCATGGTTATAATTACAGGCAATCGTCAGAGTACCACATATTGACAGATTCCTGCTGTCATCTGTTTGATACCATATATATGATATGCGGCAGAGCGAAGAGTGTGTGTATAGCAGCAGCAAAAATAAGCAGTACAGTTTTAACCGACGTGTCAGTATTACTTGAATTTGAGAACGGTGCAATTGGTACTGTATCACACACATATGAAGGAGGCACGCTCGACACGCAGCATCCATTCCAAAGGATAGAGATTCACACCGATCGGGCAAGGTATGTTATTGAAAATCTATACGACTATCTGAAAGTATATCCACATAGTAAGGCAGATGTGCAAGTTTGGCAGCCGTCAGTATTTGAACGAAGAGATTATGAAGATTCAATGACAAGTTCTGTTGACCATTTTATCAAGTCAATCTCAATAGATAAGGGTGATAATGGGCATACACAGGATACTGTACACATATTGCGGATAATTGAAGCTGCTATAAGATCTGCAGAAAGCAGAGCCTTTGAACGAGTTGAATAGGTTTTATGTGATGCCGCAGTAACTTTGCTGCACGCAAATACCTGTTTAATTATATCTCTCATTAATGTGAGAGGAAACAATAGCTATACTAGCTAAAAATTAAAAGGAGGAAAGTGGTTATGAAGAAAGTAGTAAGTAGTATTGCAATCTTTTTGGCAGTGATTATGATGGTCACTGTATTTACAGCATGCGGGCAGCAAGCTGTAACGGATCAAAAGGAGCAAACTCAGACACAAACTCAAGCTCCGGCATCAACATCTGAGCCGGAAAAAACAACAGCATCAAAGAAAATTCAATTCCAGTACATCGGCGGCACAATTCCAGAATTTGATGAAAGTATTCAAAAGCTTATTGACGTATACTCGAAGGATACGGGCAATGAAGTGGAAACAATATTTGTTAACTGGGGTAATGCTTATCAGCAGTTCGTCAACTCCATGATGGCCGGAATACCTGCCGATATAGTTGAGCTCGGTGGCGTTTGGCCAGTAGAATTTGTTGATAAAGGCGCCTTTGCCAGTGTTGACGATTATCTGCCAAAGGAAATAGTTGACAATTTTATTCCAAATGGTTTTGATGCCATGACCGGTTCTGACGGAAAGAGATATGGACTTCCTTGGGATGGAAGCACATGGGGTCTCTTCTACAGAAAAGATCTTTTTGAAGAAGCGGGTCTTGATCCCAATAGTCCTCCAAAGAATTGGGATGAGTTGATTGAGTATGCTAAAAAGCTTACCAAACCGGACGGATCCCAGTATGGATTGATGATTCCAACAGGCGGATGGGAGCCTGACGCTTACTTAAATCAGTTTATGTGGCAATCCGGAAATGAAATTATCATTAAAAAGGATGACACGACAATTGGTAACTTCAACACACCCGAAGGTCTTAGGGCTGCACAGTTATATTATGATCTTACAAACACTTACAAGGTCATGCCGAAAGAGGTTACCGGTATGATGTGGGAGCCTATAAAGAATGCCTTTGTTGAGGGCAAGACTGCAATGATGTATGGTGGCATGTGGGTTATCAATAATATCCGCACAGGTAACCCGGAACTTGATGGTAAATGGGCTTCTGCACAAGCTCCAGAGGGACCCGGCGGAAAGGTCTGCCTTGGATATCCAAACACAATGCACATAACTGCTCAAAGCAAAGTGAAGGAAGATGCTGCAAAGCTGCTTGAATACATCTACAGACAGGAAGATGGACAGCCCTCAGAGTATAAGAAACTGATGGTAATCGTAGGCGTGCATTCATGGGAAAAGGATTTTGCCAACACAGTAGAATGGGCAAAAGATCCCCTGAACAAGCCATTTGTTGATCAGGCAGAATGGGGACATAATAGACCGCTCTTTGCAAAGTATGAGCAATTCCGTAAGATGTTCTATGTGCCCGCGATTCAGTCAATGGTAAGCGGAGACCTGAAACCGCAACAGTTTGTGGAGCAGATGGATGAAGCAATCGAAAAGTTGGTAATAGTTCCATAATTCACGTATAGAACAGCTGCCGCAGGGATAGTGGTTCCCTGCGGCAGTAAAATACTGTATGACCACAGACCGGTTATGAGAAAGGATTACCATGCTTGATATTATTCTAAGAAACGGGACAATTATAGATGGAACAGGGGCTGGCGCATTCAACGGAGACGTATGGATCCGCGGTGACAAAATTGTATTTGTTGGAAAATCTGAAGAAGAACCACCGGAAGCTCGTGAAATAGTGGATGTGACAGGTTATATTGTTTGCCCTGGATTCATAGATACGCATACCCATTCAGACCTTGCCCTTTTGTGGGACAGACAGCATGCTCCGGCACTTATGCAGGGTATTACAACGGAGATATTAGGGCAGGATGGTATGTCATACGCACCTTTATCTAAAGAGAACCTGCTTATGTACTCAAAATATCTTGCAGGCTCCAATGGTCATGCAGAACTAAGCTTTGATTGGAATACTGTAGCAGAGTTCAGAAGCAAGTTTAAACGGTGCGGTATAAATACGGCCTATTTGCTCCCACATTCTTCATTGCGACTGGAAACAGTAGGGATGAATGATGTGATACTGGATGAAAATCAACTCAGCAAGGCATGTGAAATGCTTGGTCAGGGACTTGAGGAAGGGGCAAAAGGCTTTTCAACAGGATTGAGTTATTATCCGCACGCATATTCGGATACAGCGGAATTAATTGAATTCTGTAAGGTTACTGCCAAATATGGGGGTATTTTTGCAATACATCTGAGGACAGTGTTTAGGGGAGAAGCTTTTGATCCGGTATGTGAGGCGATTGAAATTGCAGAAAAATCCGGTGTAAAGCTCCATTTTTCTCATTACAGAACTAACGTGAAAACAGCTGGCAAGACAGGGCTTATTATGGAGAAGATAGATAAAGCTATGTCGCGAGGCATCGATATATCTTTGGAAATCTACCCTTATTCATATGGTTCATCGCTCGGGCAAATGTTTCTACCGAGGTGGACGGTTGAGGGAGGCTACTATGAAACACTGGAACGCATGAAGGAACCGGAAGTAAAAAAACGTCTGGCAATGGAAATAGATAATAAGTGGAAAGGGTTTAATGCGTATTTTTCGTACTTGAACAAAAACACTTCATATATGGGAATGACCTTTAGTGATGTTGCAAGAGAGCGAAATCAAACATTGGGAGAAATGCTAACCGATATTATTAGTGAAGAATCTTTGTGTGTAGGGTTTCACGATATACCACCGGAGGATGACGAGGTCAACAGACAGATAGAACAGGATGCGCTTGAACTCCTAAAAAGACCGAATTACATGGTTGGATCCGATTCTATTTTGACGGGCGATAATCCGCATCCCAGAGCTTTTGGTACTTTCCCGAAGTTTCTCAGGCTCTGTCGTGAATACAAATATCCGCTTGAGCAGATGATTAACCGAATGACGAAAGTACCATCCGACAGATTTGGACTTTCTGGACGAGGATGCCTGGAAAAAGGTAATTTTGCTGACATCGTAGTATTTGATTACCATAATGTAGCCGATACTGCAGTGCCATTAAGATCAAGAAGTGCTCCGAGGGGAATAGAATATGTTTTAGTAAATGGGGAAATTGCAGTCAGGGACAATCATGTCACAGGAATTTTAGCCGGGTATGGAATCTAAATCAATAGGGGAGGTGTAGAAAGTTTGGACTTGATAAAAGAAGTGAAATTAAAAAGAAAAAAGGTTATAAACATATATCCTTATATATTAATATTTCCAGGTCTGTTTCTCATATGCCTGATCCTTGTCTATCCGCTGACAAGGGGTATTATGTCAAGCTTTTTTGCACAGGAATTTATGTCTCTGGGGCTTAAAAAGTTTGTCGGCTTGCAGCAATATAAGCGTTTAGCAGGAGATCCTTCCTTTTGGATGACTCTGAAAAATACAGGTATTTGGGTTGTTGCTGTAGTAATATTACAATATTTGATCGGGCTTTCATCAGCATTGCTGCTAAATCGCGACTTTCGAGGCAGAGGATTATTCCGAAGTCTGATACTGATACCGTGGGTAATTCCTACAATTGCCGGGGCATTATCCTGGCAATGGATATATGACTTTCAATATGGAGTTTTAAATTACGTGCTAAAAACGATTAATGTAACTCAAAGAGGCTTTGATTGGATTGGGAGCGTAGACCTTGCTCTTCCGTCTGTAATAACTGTTGCCGTTTGGAAAGCCGGCCCCTTTGTTACAATCACATTATTAGCTGCGTTGCAGGCCGTAGACAGACAACTATACGAGGTTGCTGATCTTGATGGAGCCGGCATTTTTAGAAAGTTCTGGCACATTACAATGCCCGGAATAAAGGAAGTTACTATCACTTCAATGCTTTTAAGAGTCATATGGACATTCAATCAGTTTGATATAGTAAATGTAATGACAAACGGTGGTCCTGCAAACTCATCAATGATACTTCCTGTTTACACATACCTTACAGCGTTCAGCTTCAACGAGCTTAATTATGCAGCTGCAATTGCATGTGTAGGTTTGATTCTCATAGGCGTTGTTGGCGTTTATTATGTTGTGAGGAATTCCAGAGGCATGGGGGTGAGAACAAGATGAAGACTGCAACAAAAAGAAAATTGTATGATATTTCAGGCCGTGGATTCACTTATACATCTATCTCATTAATTACTCTCTTTTTTATATTCCCTTTTGTATGGATGATGTCCACCTCGTTTAAACCGGTGACCGAAATATTTACTCCGGTTCCTACGATTATACCCAAAGTATCCACTGCTGCAAATTATGTATATATATGGACAAAAACTATCTTTCCAACAACGTTGAAAAATAGTATGATTATTGCGGCATCAACTACAGGCATTACATTGATATTCTCAATTTTCTTTGCGTACGGGTTGGCTAGATTCCGCTTTAAAGGCCGTACATTAGTGCTGAATCTTTTAATCCTTACTCAAATGTTTCCGCTATCTTTGTTAATTATTGTTATATTTACGATTTTTGTTAAGCTGAATCTGATAGATAATTATATTGCACTGATTATATCGCACTGTACATTTGCGATACCGTTTTCTACAATGATGTTGAAATCATATTTTGATGACCTGCCTATTGAACTTGAGGAAGCAGCAGCAATTGATGGTTGTACACCATATAGCACAATTTTTAAAATTATTATGCCACTTTCCGCGCCGGCAATTGTAGCAATGGGAATATTCTCCTTTATACTTTCGTGGCAGGAATACATGATGTCATTATCATTGATTCGATCGGAAGCAATGCGAACAGTTCCTGTGCAGTTAAGCTTTATGATAGGTTTTATGGAGGTGCAATGGGGACCGCTTATGGCGGGTGCTACAGTATTTACTGTACCTGTCGTCATTGTATTTGTCTTTTTCCAGAAGTACATGATAAGCGGCATGACAATGGGAGCTGTAAAAGGGTAATTGAATATTAAAAGGGAGGCTTATGAAATGAGTGAAATTGAAAAAAGACTTCAGGAGCATGGCATAGTCATTCAAAGAAAGGACAGGCATGGTCAGGGAATGGTAGCTACAAAACGCTATGGAGATTTATTATTCGTATCTGGACATGGCCCTGTTGATTCTGAAGGTAAGGCTGCTTTTACTGGAAAACTCGGTATAGAGCTATCAGAGGAAGATGGGTACAAGGCTGCGAGACTTTGCGGCATCAATATGCTTGCCAGTGTGAAAGACGCTATTGGCGATTTGGATAGAGTAGCGTGTGTTGTCAAGGTATTGGGACTGGTTGCAAGCGGACCGGATTTTTATAACCAGCCAAAGGTTATGAATGGTTTTTCTGATCTGATGGTGGAAGTGTTTGGAGAGCGTGGACAACATGCAAGGTCAGCGATGGGGACGTGCTGCCTTCCACAGAATATACCGGTAGAAGTCGAAGCGATTTTCCGGATAAGAGACTGAAAATTGAAAATATGAAAGGGGAATAACTTATGTCCGTCGAAAATGAAATAGAGAAATATTCCCAAAATTCTAAGCGCAGGGGTGTTATTCTTCTTCGTCAATGGGGTGATCTGCTTTTCTTTTCAGGTCATGGACCTGAGGATGAGGTGACTGGTGAACCGTTTTGGACAGGAAGGTTAGGTGAGGAAGTCAGCCCGGAAGAAGGATATCAGGCGGCAAGGATGTGTGGTATTATTTTTCTTGGTGCCCTGCAGGATTATCTTGGGACTCTTGACCGTGTTGATTATATTGTGAAAGCATTCGGACTTGTTAGCAGCTCTCCGGACTTTTACGGACAAGAAAACGTAATGGATGGGTTTTCGGATTTGATGGTTGAAGTATTTGGAGAAAGAGGTGTTCATGCACGCTCAGTTATGGGAACATCGAATCTTCCGGTTAAAATACCAGTGGAAATAGAAATTATTGTAAAGATACGCAGCTAAAGCTCTAAGAAGCTTTATGACAATTAACAATGCATAAGGAAAGGTTTTTTCGAATGAGATATGTTTGTGCAATTGATGGTGGAGGAACAAAGACTGATTGTGTAATATGTGATGATTCCGGCAATATACTTGGATTGAGTCGGGGAGGGTCATCCAACCATCAGCTTGTCGGAATTGATACTGTCAAGTCTACAATTGATTTTGTTGTCAAGGAAGCGCTAAGCATGGCAGAACTCACACTTGGCGATGTATCCTATGCCTTCATGGGGCTGGCAGGGGCTGATTCCGATAAAGATCATGTACTGCTGAACAGTTTCATAGGCGATATCTTCAGGGAAGTACCATATGAGATCACAAATGACTGCTGGATTGCGCTTTCGGGAGGGGCACCGGAAGGGTGGGGTGCGGTTTCCATTTGCGGCACAGGGAACAATGCCGCTATAAAGGATAAAAGGGGTAATCGTTATATCCTTCGTGCTCTCCAATATGAATATGGAAATTACGGAGGAGGCAATGAGCTCATCAGAGAGGCTTTGCATTATGCGTTCAGATGCGATGAAGGAACCGGAAAGGAGACGCAACTGAAAACTCGTATCCCGCAACTTCTTCAGGTCAAAAACATGCAGGCTATTTGTGATGACATGTATGCAAATGGAATAAATTATGATAAAATGAACGGAATAGTCAAGCTTATATTTGAACTGGCGAATAAAGGGGATGAAGTATGTCAGGATATTTTAATTAAAATGGGTCGGACTGTCGGTGAAATGCTGGGAAGCTTCATTGAACGCGTCGGTTTGCACAAGACTCATATTCCGATAGTACTTGCAGGGAGCCTGTATAATAAGGCTGAAAGCTTGCTTTTGAGAGATTCTCTTATTCTGTCAATACGCAGAAAAGTTCCGGATTTTTCGATTATATTGTTTAAGGATCCACCTGTTATAGGTTCAGTATACGAAGCGCTGAAAAGGATTAATTCCCCGTTGAATGCTGATGTTATCGCAAATATTAAAAGTAACATTGAAAAATACGGAATATAAGGTGCGGCACATGATTTGAGAAAAAGGGAGGGGGATGATGTTGCCTACGATCAAGGATGTTGCGCGCTATGCTGGGGTTTCAGACACTACTGTTTCCAAGGTTTTGAACAATAAGGGAAGCATTAGCGACGATACAAAAAAAAGAATAATGGAAGCGGTGGAAAAGCTCGACTATATTCCGAACAGTGCCGCCAGAGCGCTTGTCCGAAAAAAGACGGATATTATAGGCGTAGTTCTTGAGAAGCTGGTAGATCCTTTTTATTATGATTTGCTTCAAGGGATAGAAGAAGGTATTGCCGATGAGAAATATAAGCTGATGTATTGTAACTCCGGAGGAAGCGGCTTAAAGAGACAGGAGTATCTGAATTATCTTAGACAGGGATTTGTCGATGGAGTAATTATTTACGGCTCCTATTTTTCAGATGAAGCTATTATAAGGGAATTAGCCATGGCCAAGTTTCCGATACTTGTCATAGAAAATGAGTATAAGGATCTTGATATAGACAATTTGCTGGTTGATAATATCGACGGAGCTATGCAGGCTGTGAACTATCTGATAAACAGCGGGTATACGAAAATAGCGCATATTGTCGGTAACCCCAATATTAAAATTTCAATAGACCGTATGATCGGATATTCAAATGCAATGCGCGCCGCTAGTTTGACCATTGAAGAGGGTTATGTTGTTTACAGCAAAATGACATATAAAAGCGGCTATGAATGCATGATGGAACTACTATCGTTGGAAGCGCCGAATAGACCGACGGCAGTATTCTGTGTGGATGATGCCGTTGCCTGCGGCGCTATTGACGCTGTTTTTGACAAGGGGCTGAAAATACCGGAGGATATTGCTATTGTTGGTTTTGACGACCAAAAAATCCTCCCGCCTGACAGGAGATATAATATTCCCCTGACAACAGTTCGTCAGCCTCTGTTCGATATAGGAAAGGACAGTATAAAAACGTTGATCAAAACGATAGCTGAACCGAACAAGGAAAAAATAAGAAAGGTATATCAAACTGAGCTAATAGTAAGAGATACGACAAAATGAAAGGCTTTATTTCGCAGATTTAAAACTCAACGGCAGAAGCAAATAGGAGATGATGTTATGAAGATAGCCGTAATCGGAGCTGGGAGCACTTACACTCCAGAACTTATTAGCGGATTTATTGCAAGGGCTGATTCATTGAAAATAGATGAGTTTTGTTTTATGGATATTGACCAGCATAAACAGGGGATTGTTGCGGCATTTGCCCAACGTATGCTTAAAGCGGCGGGGATGAATGCAAAGGTTAAGCTTACAGGCAGCCTCCAGGAAGCGGTGGCAGGCGCCGATTTTGTAATCGGGCAAATTCGGGTAGGTCTGCTCGAAGCAAGAATCAAAGATGAGAAGATACCCCTGAAATATAACCTGCTTGGACAGGAGACAACAGGTATCGGAGGCATGATGAATGCTTTACGTACAATACCGGTTGTTATGAACATTGCAAGGGAAATAGAACGACTTGCTCCAAATGCTTGGTTTATCAATTTTTCAAACCCTTCCGGCATAATTGCGGAAGCAGTGCTTCATCACAGCCGCGTGAAGACGATAGGATTGTGCAATGGGCCGATCAATATGATAAAAGATGCACGTACCAAAGTGCCTGAAGGGACAAAGCAATTTGATTATGACTTTGTGGGACTCAATCATCTTTGCTGGATTACCGCTATATACGCGGATGGACGCGAGATATTACGTGAGCTTTTTAAAGACGACATAGAATCCATTGCGCTAAAGAACATTCCGGGAAGAAAATATTCGCCTGATCTCATGGGTGCGACCGGAGGGTTACCCATCAGCTATTTGAATTATTATTATTTCAGAGAACAGCAGATAGAAAAATGCAAATCAGCCGAAAAAACTCGCGGAGAAGTTTGCATGGAAATCGAAAATGAACTTTTAAAGCTTTACAGCGACCCGTCGCTTGTGTCAAAACCTGAGATTCTTGACAAACGCGGTGGCGCTCTATATTCAGAAGCAGCGGTTTCGGTTATTGATTCCATAGTTAACGATAAAGGGGACACACATGTTGTTAATGTGCTCAATAACGAAGCATATGAGTTTATGAACAGCGACGATGTCGTTGAGGTGAAGTGCACTGTGGGCAAGGATGGCCCTATGCCTGTCAAGCTCAGAAATTTTTCAAATGAATATATCATCGGCATGATGAAAGCGGTTAAAATGTATGAAAAACTGACTATAAAAGCAGCACTTAATGGCAGCTTCAACGATGCGTTGTCTGCACTGATGGTTCACCCTATCATTGGAGATTATGATAAAGCTCTGCCAGCTCTAAAAGAAATGCTTTTGGCAAACAGAGAATACTTGCCTCAGTTTACTTTCTGATTCAAAAACCCACATCGTGAACATTTCAATTAGCATTATTTGTCTGCATACTTCCTTCTTGCTATTCCAATAATAAATAAACTGAAAATAGCAAGGAGGTTTTTTATATGCTGGCCATATTGGACAGATACAAGATCTTTCTGATTACTTTGGCAGTTATAGCTTTGATAGTACTGCTATGGATGTTTATTAGTGCGCAGAGCGGCAACAAGACGCCTTCCAGGGGCGTCTTTGTAATTTTGCGGATGATTGGATAAGCACGGGAAGGAGATGCTTGAATGCAGCAGGTAATGACAAAGGACGAGTATAAAAAATATGTAGACAGTAAATCACCTGACTCAAAGCTGGCAAGAAACTTTTTCAGGGCATATCTGGTCGGGGGACTGATCTGTGTGGTGGGGCAGCTTTTTTCCAATGCATTTAAAGCCATGGGTCTTGATGTAGAGACAGTGGGATCACTGACTGCCGTTGTTATGGTTTTTCTCGGCGTTCTTTTTACGGCGCTCAATCTGTATGACGACCTGGGGAAATTTGCAGGCGCAGGTTCAATTGTGCCGATCACAGGATTCGCAAATTCCATAGCTTCTCCTGCGATGGAGTATAAAAGCGAAGGGTATGTGCTTGGTATCGGAGCGAGGATGTTTCTAATTGCAGGGCCTGTTTTGGTATATGGAATAGGCTCATCTATCGTGCTTGGGATCATTTACTATATCGCAAAGCATTTGAAATAAATAGAAAGGGTATACAAGTATGCTGGAGAAAAAAGTTGGAAAGCAGACGACACGACTTCAGAATCCGCCGGTTATCACTGCAACGGCTTCCATTGTCGGACCAAAGGAAGGTAAAGGGCCACTATCCGGTTTTTTCGACCAAATAACGGATGATGAGTTCTGGGGTGAAAAATCATGGGAAAGGGCTGAAAGCAAGTTTGTCAGGGAAACGCTGGCCAAAGTCACAACAAAAGCGTCCATGGCTATGAGCGGACTGGATTTCATCGTTGCAGGAGATCTGTTGAATCAATGTATCGCAGCAAATTTTGGACTGAGGGAATCAAATGTGCCCTTTTTTGGCATTTATGGTGCATGCTCGACAATGGGAGAGTCCTTGAGCCTTGGAGCCATGCTGATAGATGGTGGGTTTGCAGCCAATGTAGTGTGTATGACCTCCAGCCACTTCTGTTCTGCTGAAAAACAGTTCAGATTTCCACTGGAGCTGGGTTCACAAAGGCCGCCAACTGCACAATGGACAGTCACAGGTGCCGGAGCAGTTTTACTGTCTGCGCAGGGAATGGGTCCTTTTGTCACACAGATCACAACAGGTAAAATCGTAGATATGGGTATCAAGGATCAGAATAACATGGGAGCTGCAATGGCACCTGCCGCAGCGGATACGATTTATGCTCACTTTGAAGATACTGGACTTGCTCAGGACTATTACGATATGGTAATTACAGGTGATCTGGGCTCCATCGGAAGCGAAATACTGGATGATCTCCTATCCTCAAACGGAATTCGTATAGGAGGTATTCTCAATGACTGTGGTCTTTTAATATTCGACAAAAGTCAAGACGTACATGCCGGCGCAAGCGGATGTGGCTGTTCAGCTACTGTGTTTGCCGGATATTTGTATGACGGGCTCAAAACCGGAAAACTGAATAAAATACTATTCGTTCCCACCGGCGCATTATTGAGCCCTACAAGTGTTCAGCAGGGAGAGAGCATCCCGTGTGTTGCTCATGCGGTATCAATAGAAAATATAGCAGGGAGGCAATAGGATGAAAGCGATAACACCATACATCAATGCATTTTTAATAGGCGGACTGATATGTGCCATTGGGCAGATCCTGATAGACAAGACGAAGCTCACTTCAGCAAGGATATTGGTGCTGTTTGTCACAATAGGTGTTTTCCTGACAGGTCTTGGAATTTATCAAAAAATCGCTGACGTTGGCGGCGCTGGCGCCACAGTTCCTCTGACGGGCTTTGGATACAGCCTGGCCAAAGGGACTATGAAAGAAATTGATAAGCACGGACTTCTAGGCATATTTACCGGAGGTATAAGAGCAACTGCAGCAGGTGTGGCCGCAGCCATCTTTTTTGGCTATCTGGTTGCTATTACCTTCAAACCCAAGGCAAAAGCGTGATAGAAATTCTATGAAAAAACGCAAGGTGATTCTTGTTACTGACGGAGACAGAGCAGCAAAGGAGGCCGTCGAGAAAGCAGCTGCCAATATCGGAGGCAGATGCATCTCGTCCTCTGCAGGCAACCCAACGGTTCTGAGCGGTGAGGAGATTGTGCGGAGGATTTTGACGGCGCCAAATGACCCTGTCGTAGTTATGGTCGACGATAAAGGAGCTCTGGGAAAAGGTCCCGGGGAAGCGGTTATGGAGTTCATGCTTGAAAACAAGCAGCTTGATGTGCTTGGTATCGTGGCAGTTTCGTCAATGGGTAAGGATTGTAACGGGCTTGATATCAAATTATCTGTTACAAAAGCAGGGAAAGTGGTAAAGAATGCAGTAAACAAAAACGGAGATGATACAAAAAACAACAAGGTATGCGGTGATACACTCAGTATATTGAAATCCAGGCGGGACTTATTTATCGTTGGGATGGGTGATCCCGGGAAAATGGACTATCAGGATGATGTCAGAAAAGGTGCGCCTATCACTACAAAAGCATTAAGAATCATACTGGATGCATGGCAACGATAAAAGCATTATAAAACGATCCCCATTTACATGTAAATGAATTGTATATTGAAAAAAGGTATTTTAAATATTAATATAGAATAGATAGCAGGAAACATAAGCGACAGCGTTCGAGTAGAGGTGGGTTAATTTTATGAATATTGAATACATCAATCCATTTATTGAGGCCAGTCAGACAGTTATCAAACAGATCGCATCACTGAATGCAAAACTTGGAAAGGTATATTTGAAGACTGCTCCATATAGGAGTGAAGATTTAATTATCATGGTAGGATTGACCGGTAAGATTCGCGGACAAGCGATTTTTTCTATGACACGGGAACTGGGAATGAAAATTGCGTCTTTCATGATGATGGGGATGGAAGTCACAGAATTTGACGAACTCTCAAAAAGCGCAATTTCCGAGCTTGCCAATATGATAATGGGCAATGCGGCTACGATCCTCTACAACAGGGGGATTAATATCGACATCACACCGCCGTCGTTGTTGATGGGTGAAAACATGCAGATCACTCCCAGCAAGATGAAAACCATCTGTATACCTCTGTTGCTTGATAATAACGACAAGATAGAGCTTGATATTTCCAGCGAGGTATAAGAAACCTTCATAGTAATTATAGACCGTAGTTTGTAGTATAAAGTCCGGCGTTTTTCGATAGATTCCGGGCTTAATTAATGCTTCAATTTCAGCGGGTGTGCCGGCTCTGTGATGTTATCAATTTTTAGTGCAAACGATGTTTTCATACGGATGTCTTCGTCACTGATGAAATGTACATCAAGCATACCGTCCATTTTATAGCCTGTTTTCAGATAATTCATTTCAGCGAGACAGGAACTCCAGCCGTTGAGCAATAGCTGCAGATCGGATTTCTGTTTTTCAGTACCCTTAAAATGGATCAATAGATCTATATCACTTCCAGGTCCTGCATTGCCGCTGTTCGTGCTTCCAAAAAGATAGAGCGCTTCTACACCATAAAGTTTCGGATCCAGCTCAGATGCTAGCTGCTCTGCCATATGGAATCGCCAGCGCCAGGAATTACCGTCACTATAATAATCGTCATACTGAAATGTTTTAGTTTCTTTCGGAAGCTCTACCGCATGCGAGGATAAATACCCCAAGGCTTCACTAAGGTCTGCATTCATGGCGATGTTCAGCATTTTTCCGTCTGCGCAGGCAGGCACGTTTATAACTCTGATGACGCTCTCATAAGACTGAAACTCCGGAAAAATATCAGCAAGGCTATTCGGTGATCTGGAAATAAATATATCATTAAAAAGAATACCTTCCTCATCGGGATAAAGCGGCAGGACGCGGATGTTAGCCTCGACCAGATCCTGAAAGAAATGTGTTCCAAAGGACAATTCGGGCATATACCCGCCTTTCTTTACAGCCATCTCGATCAAAGCGGCGCTGTTACATATATCTGAATAAGTCACAGGAACACCCAGCTTGATATCACCCCTGCTGCCCCAGCGCCCCGGTCCCATCAGTATAAATTGCCGTTTAGGCAAAATTGCATTGAGCATACCGGTAATCTGCCCTACACGCCTCATATCTTCAATGCTGCTAAGAGTATTGTAGCCGTCTGCGTCAATATAGACGATGTGGGAAATATTCCTTATCAATCCGTTTGAGATGTATTTATTTGCTGAAAACAAGATATCTCTTTCAGGAATATCACGTGGAATGGAAGCAGGAACGCTGTCCCTGTTGTAGCTCTGCGGTCTGCATTGAAGCAGGTACAGGTCGGTTCCGTTGGATGCAAATTCCACATCGACCGGCTGCCCCATTTTATCTTTGAGCAGATTCATGATCGTTCCGATCTGCCTCAGGAATTTCGTTCCCGTGAATACACCGTCAAAGGTGACTACAAGATCATCCTTTTTAAAATCTATTTCAAATCTGTTAGACCTTTTGATATGATCAAAATCCATTACGGAGATAATTTTTTCGATATATTCTATCTGATCACCATATTCACGCAGCAATGTTTCGATTTCTATCGTGCGAAATGTGCGCTCTTCCAGATCAATGACGTCAATTTTCTTTGGGGAGTATTTTTTAATTTCCTCCGGTACGACATTGACCCTTATGCCTGGCTGTCCCGGTGAAACAAGAACCGGAAAATCATCGCTGAGACGGTCCACCGCACGGGTTCCAAGCCCTGGAACGATCCTGACCAGGCCATCCTCACGATTCAATCTTGGAGACCAGCGGAACTCATTATTACTGAAGGCAACGCCTGAGAACAGTGGGAAAAAGTATTTGCCCACTCTGTTTCCTACCACCTCCTGCAGCAGAATGCCCATCTCCTCATGAATGTCAAGCAAACCTCTTTCTGCACGGTATTGAATTGGGTCAGGGCTAAAAACGGAGGCGTATACTTCAAGAACAGCATCAATCAGTGCTTCCAGACGTACTTTCTTCGGGCCCTGATTTGCAAGGAACAGGCTCTTGTATTTTCCGGAGAATGCGGAACCAGCCTGATCCTCAAGCGTACTTGAGCTTCGGACGATCAAGGGTACATCACCAAAATCATCCAATGCGACTGAGAGGCTTCTGACGATCTCCGGAGGCAGCTTTGAGTTTTTGATAAGCTGAATGATGTTTGGGTATTCCAGGCGAATTTCCTGAAGGTCCTTATATTTTTGCTCATTAAGTTCTTCCAGATTGTTATACTGCAGGAATTCTGAAATAGTGTCTGTGGTAATATACCATGTCTTTGGAAATTTCACGCAGCACAGGTGGGATGCGGTATTGTATTCGGATTCCAGTATTTTGCGGGCAAGAAACAGACCTGTGCTTTTTCCGCCCAGTCTGCCCTGACTGTTTACAGGGAAAATGATCCTATTGATGATCTCGAAAAAGTCCTTGAAGCTTATGAACTGCTTTGCGATGCTAAGAAAGTCAGATCTATCCGATAAAAAACGACTGATAAGGCCTACATTCAGCCATCTCTCCTTGGGCGAATAATTCAGATCTCCGTCTTTGATAACGGACTGCAGCCTCCCGATTTCTTCAATGATATTGCGAAGAGAAGGAGAAATACTGCCAATAGCTTTGATCAGCGAATAGGTATTCTCTTCCTGAATCCATCTTTTAACCAATGCAGTGGTTTCCTCTGCACCAAGATTCTTCTCCGCAATGGAGAACAGCTTGTCGCTTGCGCTCATCATATCCTGCGCCGGCTCTCTGACGGTTGGGAAGTTAGCGTATCCGGAATTTTCAAACTTTTTCTCAAGAGAACTGTTGAATATATCTACGGCCTCGCTGACACCGTTGATCAGAAGGTGGTTCGTCAGTTTTCTGCAGATATGTGTCAGCAGTGAATGATCGGAGTGCCTGATAAAATCTAGAATCACCGCAAGATTGCTTTTCCCGTTTCCGCTGGTATCGTGCTGCTTGCGCATGTTTGACCAGTCATTTATAAACGACTTCATCTGTCTATAGGTGATCATTTGTCCGATCCGGTCGGCGACAGCCCTTATTAGAACATGTTCTTTCTCAAGGAAAAATCCCTCATCTGTTTCAGGGACATTACTTGTATAAACGACCTCAATGCTGCCTATAGTTTTTCCGTCTGCTTTTATGGCGCACTCATCCGAAAGGGGAGAGGAGATGAAGTTTGAAGACTGGTAGCTTCGATTGTTATAGACGATCTTTACCTGGCAGAATTCGGGGAACCTCCAACCGGAAGGCAGAATTTTCAGGATGCGTTCAAACATCTCAGGTATGGTTAATTGACCATTTGCCAGGACGTCGTCGACCTGATACAGGCAGTTCAGTTCTTTTTCCCGCTCCTTCAGAATATCAAGCAGATGATCTGCTGCTCCTGTTTTGTCGTCCATGTTTGGAAGCCCCCGTTTCGTAAAAGTAAGGGGACGATTCTCAACAAGGAGGTATTCCTTTTATCGAAGAGAAACGTCCCCTTTTGACGCCTTTATAATATATTATTTCATGATCCGGCCGAGTTTAAACCCATCCACGGCTTTTTACTGCTGTTGCCACACGACTGATGGCGATGACATATGCGGCGTCGCGCATAGTCAGCTTTTTGCTCTGAGCGGTTTCGTACACCGCATTGAAAGCGGAAGTCATCTTAGTGTCCAGCTTTTCGAGGACTTCATCCTTTTCCCAGTAATAATTCATATTGCACTGTACCTGTTCAAAATAGCTGCAGGTTACACCGCCTGCGTTTGCCAGAAAATCGGGAATGAGGAATATACCGCGCTCATTGATCACCTTGTCGGCATCGGTTGTCGTAGGACCGTTAGCAGCCTCGAGTATAACCTTCACACTTTTGCTGATCTTGTTAACATTCTCAGAGGTGATCTGGTTTTCGAGCGCTGCGGGGATAAGAATGTCTACGTCCTGCTCAATCCAGGCTTCTCCCGGGAGAATCTCATAACCCAGTTCCTTTGCTTTTTCTTTATTGATGCTTCCAAATCTATCTGTAATGGCGGTCAATGCATTGATATCCATCCCATCGGTCTTGCGGAAGGTATAGGATTTTTTGTCAGCGTTGTCCCAACAGGAGATGGCGACTGCTTTTCCACCGAGCTGCAGATAAAGTCTGACAGCGTACTGTGCGACATTGCCAAAGCCCTGGAAGCTTGCGCTGGTATTTGCAAGATCGATCCCAAGCTTTTTGAGTGCTTCACGCAATACATAAATGACACCAAAACCCGTTGCTTCCGTTCTTCCAAGAGAGCCTCCCATTCCGACGGGTTTCCCGGTTATAAAGCCCGGATATCTGCCGCCATGAATGGTTTCAAATTCATCTAGCATCCATAGCATATGCTTTCCGCTTGTCATGACATCCGGGGCCGGAACATCGCTGTTAGGGCCAATGTCGCGGGAAAGCTGGCGTATCCATCCGCGGCAAAGCGCTTCCTGCTCGCGCTCTGTCATGTTGTGCGGGTCACAGATGATACCGCCCTTTGCACCGCCCAGAGGTATATCCACAACAGAACATTTCCAGGTCATCCACATCGACAGAGCTCGAATTGTATCTACTGTCTCCATCGGATGAAAGCGGATTCCGCCTTTAGCCGGACCCCTGGCATCGTTGTGCTGTATGCGGTAGCCATTAAAAACCTTAACGCTTCCATCATCCATGCGCACCGGTATGGCTAAATGATACTCCCTCATAGGCTGGCGCAGCAATTGACAGGTAGCCTCGTCCAGATCAAGCAGCGACGCCACCTTGTCGAATTGGGCCTGAGCGGTTTCATAAGGGTTATAGGTTGATGTACTCATTTTGATCCTCCAATACGTTTTGAATTTGTTATTTAATGTAAATAATGCACATAATAGAAAACAACTAATACTATATGTGGTATCTTTTGCCTGATAACAATGGGCACTCACCCGGTATGGATGAAATGCCCATTCAATAGACAAATCAATTCCTTTATAGTTTAGTTGATTTCAAATATGCCATAATTATAGCAATGCTTTTTTTCAATGTCAATAATGGTGAAGTTGATGTGTGCAGGTTATTGCTGGAAACATCATGGATATTGTGCAATAGCGGAAACGAGAGCTTCATTTTATTGCACAGTATCCACATAGCAGAACCTCTGAGCAGTAATGTGTAAAGTTTTTGAAATTACTTATATGATGCAGAAAACGATTTATAGGGTTATAATTAGTTATAAGTGTTATGCTATAAAAGAAAGGATGATTTCAATGAGAGCGGTAATTTTTCTGGCGGAAGGTTTTGAAGAAATAGAGGCAATAACAGTAATAGATGTTTTGCGGCGTGCAAAGGTAGACATAAAAGTAGTGTCTGTTTCAGATAAATTGGCCGTGGCAGGGGCACACAAGATTACAGTTATTGCGGATGCTTTATATGAAGAAATTGATTTTGCAGATATAGATATGCTTATACTGCCCGGCGGGATGCCCGGAACGACAAACCTGACATCCCATCAGAGACTCATTCAGAGCATAACACAACATGCAAAGGATGACAAATGGGTATGTGCCATTTGTGCTGCGCCATCAATTCTTGGCAAACTGGGAATTCTAAGGGGAAAATCTGCGGTGTGTTACCCCGGTTTTGAGGATAGTTTGCAGGGAGCGGAGGTCAAATATGATTCTGTCATACATGATGGAAAGGTCGTAACTGCCCGTGGCCCGGGTGTTTCAATACAGTTTGCGTTGAAGCTGGTGGAGATTCTGAAGGGACCTGAGTTATCAGAGAAGATTAAGAATGATATGCTCGTATAATATTTGAATGCTTGCATCTCGAGCAAATAACTTGAATAAAATTGTTAATTAAAACCTATCTATTTGTGGTAATATAAATGGGTATGAAAAAAATTATTCGGAGGCAGGCGGCATTGTCCATACATATTGTACTTGTAGAGCCCGAAATACCACAGAATACAGGCAATATTGCCCGCACCTGCGCAGCTTCGGGAGCCGGATTGCACCTGATCAAACCGCTCGGGTTTTCCATCGAGGACAGGTATCTGAAAAGGGCAGGCCTGGATTACTGGAATGAGGTGCTGGTAAGCTGCAGTGACAGCTTTACCGAACTTAAGGAAAAATACAGAGGGCACTCTTTTTTTTATGCCTCGACAAAAGCAGGAAAGACCTATACTGACATAGCTTATCCGAAGGATTGCTTTCTTGTTTTTGGCAAGGAGACTGCAGGGCTGCCGGAAGAGCTGCTGGAGGCTAATAGGGAGTCGTGTATACGGATTCCCATGAGAGAGGGAATACGCTCGTTAAATCTGTCTAATTCTGTTGCGATAATTCTCTATGAGGCTTTAAGGCAGCAAGGCTTTAGTGATATGAGTTTAAAAGGTAAAATGGGTTAGGAATTTTAACAAGGAGGTTTGGTATGTCTAAAAGAATTGGGGTTATGACAGGGGGCGGAGATTGCCCTGGATTAAATGCAGTGCTCAGAGCGGTTGTTAAAACGGCTATGGTCAAATATGGCTATGAGGTCATCGGTTTCAGAGACGGATACAGGGGATTGGTTCTCAATGATTATGTACATTTCAAATCCGGAGATGTTTCAGGTATATTGGACAAGGGAGGCACCATACTAGGCAGCTCCAACAGGGACAATCCGTTCAAATTCAGGGTCGAGAGCAACGGAAAGGTCAACTATGTAGATATGTCAGACAAGGTCATGGAGAATGTTCATACACACGGCATCGATTGTATGATATTGATCGGTGGAGACGGTACGCTCACAAGCGCAAGGGACTTTTCAAGAAAAGGGATGAATGTGATTGGAGTTCCTAAAACAATAGACAACGACCTGTCGGCTACTGATACGACCTTTGGTTTTATGACTGCGGTTGACACAGCTACAGAGGCCATTG
>JAEYON010000080.1 GCA_023411645.1 Bacillota bacterium
AAAGAGAGGCAAGGGAGAACAGCACTCCCTTGCCTTTGGTCTTACTATGATAATTTGATGTGTATACTTTTTTACGCCGGTTCGATCCTCATTATTTTAATTGTCAGTGAACCCTCATCAACCTGAATTTCCTTTTTCATCAAAGGCGACTGTATGCGCCGTATCTCCGATAAGGTTTCACGCATAATGTCGGCGCTATATTCTTTGATGGCAGAGGCCAAGGAGGGTGATATTGTTTCAAAATCCAGCAACACCTTATCAGAAACGGCAAACCCCGCTTCCTTGCGTAAAATCTGACAGTGCCGCAGTATTTCACGATAGAGTCCTTCAGTTCTCAGCTCATCCGTTATCTCGGTATTGAGAGCGACTAACACCTCGTTCTGAAATTTGACTATGTGATTTTTTTCTTTGGATGAAAGAATGAAAAACTCTGTAGAGAGAGGCTTTTCATACCCATTTACCATTATTGAATGGCCGTTTCTGTAAGCAGAAACGCAGGAGGCCATTTCTTCCTCTGTCAGGTTCTCACACAACGTCTTGACTCGGTTCAAATCACCCTTAAGATTCTTCCCCGCAATTTGAAAGTTTAGCGACAGGTATTCAGTGCTGAGAGAACCGAAATCAGCGAGATAAACGATTTCCTTGATGTTGAGTTCATCCTTAATAACGTCCAAATATGGAGCGCAGACAGTTTCAAGCTCTCTACCCAAATACAATATAGGCAATGGCTGCTTCACCTTGATGTTCCTGTCGTTTCTCAGCTTCAGTGCCTGAGTAATAACTGTGCGCACTTTCTCAACATTTTTTAGTATGGTCTCATCAATGTCGTCAGCTTTAGGGAAGTCAGACAGGTGGATGGATTCCTCGCCCGAACCGTATTTCAGCGTCATGCTTTGCCAGATGTGCTCAGTCATGAACGGCAGTATGGGAGCCATTACCTGAGCCATTATTTTAATCGCATTAAACAAGGAATTATATGCGCTTCGCTTATCAGCGTCAAGTGTGTTTTTCCAGAACCGCCTGCGGTTAATGCGGATATACCAATTGGAAACATCGTCTGTGCAAAGCTCGAATTCCCGTATGAGCTCAGCATAGCTATATTTTTCATAATACTTTATGGCCTTTAAGACAAAATCATCAATGCGGTTTCTTAGCCACCAGTCCGTCGCATCGGTAGATTCCGGCTCGGATATGACGGGTTTGTCGATATCCGCATAGGTCATAAAGAACGAATAGATATTCCAAAAGTTAAGAAGCTTCCGGCGGGCTTCCTCTCCGAGATTATAGCCGAAACGCACATCGCTTGCCATGGATGCTCCAGCGAACAAATAGCGTATCGCATCAGAACCGAGCTTCTCTGCCGCCTCGTCAAAGCGAACCATGAATCCTGTTTTGGAAAACTTTGTCCCATCTTCTGCAAGGACCCAGTTGTTGGTTTGCACTCTCTCATAAGGCGCACGACCAGTTATAGTGACGCTCATAAAAAGCTGGGCATAAAACCACAGTCGAACCTGTTCCTGCATCTCAATAACCCATTCAGCAGGGAAGTTTTTCTCCCATTCATCCCTGTTATCAAAATACCCAAGCGTTGAAAACGGAACGATACCGGCGTCAAGCCATACATCACCGACTTCCGGAACGCGGGAAACCAATGCTTTGCAATGTGGACACTGTATCTTTATACCGTCAATCCATGGACGGTGGAGCTCTGGCAACTTATATACAGCGTCGCCCCCAAACTTTATAAGCTCCTCTTTAGATCCTATCACTGTGAGCTTTCCACAGGACTCGCACGGATAGAAAGGAAGGGGCAAACCATAAAACCGCTTCCTCGAAATATTCCAGTCACCCATGTTATGCAGCCAGTCTATCATGCGCTTTCCTATGAACGCAGGCTCCCATTTGACGGTCTCAGCCGCATTAATAAGCTTTGGCCTGATATCGTCAGTTTTAATATACCACTCCCTGACTAAACGGAACAGCACTTCAGTTTTACAGCGCCAACATACAGGATAGCTGTGGGTATATTCATGCGTTCTATAAAGCTTCCCGAGCCTCTGTAAATTTTCAAATACAAGCGGAGCGGCCTGTGCGGCGGATTTGCCGCTTAAAAAGCCATATTCGCTGAAGAACATACCGCTCTCATCAATAGGACATATCTCTTCAAGTGAAAATGTCTTCCCCAACTCATAATCTTCTGCGCCACAGCCAGGTGCTATATGGACAACGCCGGAGCCTTCATTGGCGTCGACTTCATCCCATGGAATTACAGTGTGAATCAAATCTTTTTGGACTGACAAGTCTGGGAAAAAGGTTTCGTATTCAAGCCCGACAAGCTCACTTCCTTTAAGAAGCTTCAATACCTGTCTTTCGCCTTCAATATGCTTTAGTGCGGATTTTGCCATGACAAGCGGCCTTTCAAAGCTTGTGCATTTGACGAGGGCATAATCCAGCTCGGGATTGATAGCAAGTGCTACATTTGCCGCAAGTGTCCATGGCGTTGTTGTCCAGACAAGCATATCGAAATCCGTGTTCTTTACCGGAGCGATGGCAAATACGGCGGAATGGGTCATATCTTTATGCGAGCCTGACATTTCATGCTCGGATAATGATGTGCCGCAGCGCGGGCACCAAGGCATAGGCCGGTACGACTTAACTATCCAGCCGTTTTCATGGCATGTTTTTAGAAAATGCCAGATGGCGGATATATTCTCATCAGTATGTGTAAAATAGGAATTTCCCCAGTCCATCCATTGACCAAGCCTTTTGGACTGTGTTGTGATGACACTGGAAAAATGCTTAATGCGGTCAACACATTTCCTTGTGAAGTTTTCCATGCCGTATGCTTCTATATCCTTTTTATCGCGGAAGCCAAGCTCTTTTTCGACTTCAACTTCAACCCATAGTCCTTGCGTGTCAAAGCCGTTACGATAGTGACACGAATACCCGTTCATTGCTTTATATCGCAGTACGATATCCTTGATACTCCTGCCCCATGCATGGTGGATACCCATGGGATTGTTAGCCGTTATCGGCCCATCCAGAAAACGAAATCGCTTGTTTGCTTTGTTTTTTTTACGGAGTTTGTCAAAGCATTGATGTTCCTCCCAAAAGTTGAGGACAGCATGCTCCATTTTTAAAAAATCCTGTTTTGCTTCGTTTGACATATAGACGCTTCCTTTCAGATTTTAGTTTGTTATTAATGTCCGAAAGGTCGTCAATTGCACTGGCTATGCCCATAGCCCAATCACCTCCTCGCAGAGTATGGGGCAAATAAAAAAGCCTTCACCCAATACGATTACGCACGGGACGAAAGCTGATCCTTACCTGATCGGGCTATCGTTATACCACCCATTACGCCATACAAGCATATGCGTCCCCTATAACGGAGGAAATCCGTCGCAACCTACTTGGCAAACCTTTCGGTGCGCTGCTCAGGAGTGATTTTCAGAAGCATCCTACACGTACCAGGTTTTCACTGTTCCCGGTTCACTGTGACATTTGAATGCTATTTACTCTCTCCATCGTCGCTTTTATGTGGTTATTATATGCAGCTTTTAATAAAAAGTCAAACATGCCGTAGGTATTTATTCATAAAGTAGTATTACCATACTCCTTACCGTATAGACGGATTTCCTTGTTTTTTATTCCTGCCAATTAAGAGGCCGTGCGTTGTGACTCTCTTGTACCGTTTATAATCAACCCAAGAGCCAGACAATAAAAGGAAGATAGTTGTAGACAGGATGAGAAAGATATTGGAACTTTTATGAGAATAGTTTCGAATTTGACATACTGTTGTCAAGTCTGATAGATTAAAATATCAGTATCAAAATTGAAAAGGGGACAGGGATTATTGATAGTACGGATATGAAATATTGCCAGAGCTGTGCAATGTCCATGAAAGGCCTGGATTTACACGGAGCTAATACTGACGGTCGCAAGAATGATGACTATTGGGGGTGGAAATAAAGATGATAGAGCTACCTGAATCTTATGTTTTAGCGGAACAGATAAACCGCACATTAAAAGGAAAAACCATTATGAATGTGGAAGCCAACCATACTCCGCATGCTTTTGCGTGGTACACAGGAAATCCGGCTGATTATCCAGAAAAGCTAACAGGAAAAACGATTACCTGTGCAGACATATATAGCGGGAGCTTGAGAATACGAGCGGAAGATATGGTGATGCTCATAAGCACTCCTGTCAGATACTACATGGCAGGAGAGAAGCAGCCCACAAAGCACCAACTCTTAATTGAGTTTAATGATTTCACCGCCATTACATGCACAATACAGATGTGGGGCTGTATGTTCTGTTTTAAAGACGGAGAACAGGGTGGCATACCGGAACAGCATACAATTAAAGATTGTCCATCTCCGTTAGATAATAGCTTTGATGAAATGTATTTTAAGTCTTTGTTCAAAGATCTAAAACTCTCATCTCTTTCGGCAAAAGCTTTTCTTGCTACGGAACAGCGCATACCAGGTCTTGGAAATGGTGTGCTCCAGGATATACTCTGGACCGCGAAAATTCATCCGAAACGCAAAATGTCAACCTTGTCGGATACTGAAATTAAAGGGATGTATACAGCTGTAAAAAGCGTGATTGGTGAAATGATTCTTCAAGGCGGAAGAGATACAGAACGTGATCTTTTCGGATGTCCTGGCGGATATAAAACCATCCTCAGTAAGAATACGGCGGACAAGCCATGTCCTGCCTGCGGAACTATTATCAAAAAGGAAGCTTACATGGGCGGCAGCATTTACTATTGTGAAGGATGCCAGAAAATTCGGTAAAAGGCTATTGACATAATCGGATAGAT
>JAEYON010000119.1 GCA_023411645.1 Bacillota bacterium
CAGGTCATCTTAAGATAATACAAATCGCAAAATTATTTTCCAATGCATTATCATATTTCATGGGATATAATGAAGAAAAGAAATGAAATTTAGTCTATAGAAGGAATAATGTTTAATGTCAGTTAAAACAGACGTTGCCAATGATATGGAATTTGATCTGAGTAAGGCAATAAAATGCTGTAATGATTATGCGAAATCCATAGGAACCGGCTGCATGATCATTAATTCTCATGGCGAATTATTGTATGCAACGAATATTCAAAACAGTATCTGCAACCTTTGCATGGAGCTTGGACTGAGCAGGTCCGCTGACCGCAGCTGCAGGAATGCACACCTTTACGGCGCTTATCAGGCGGAAAGGTTTAACGGCAAGTACATCTATTTCTGCTCTCTTGGTCTGACATACTGGGCTTCTCCAATTATGATCAAAGGGACGATGCAGGGCGCATTGATCAGCGGACCCGCACTTATGATGGATCCTGATGAATTCCTGCTTTTTGACATCATCAATTCAGATAAAACAAAACCAAAGGTAATAAATTTAATTAAAATGAACATAAAAGAAATTCCAATAATTCAGCCTGACAGAGTGAACAGCCTATCGGAGCTTTTATACATTGTCACAGCAAGTATTACCGCCGACGAACAGGAGAAAAACCCGGAAACATCTGAAGACAAAGAACAGATACTTAATATATCCATGTACCTGGGATATATTAATACCATGGGCGGAGATGAAGCAAGCCTGACCGGATATCCAATGGAAAAGGAAAAGGAATTACTGCTGCTTGTATCGCAGGGAGATAAGGCCGCTTCACAAAAGATTCTTAATGAGATACTGGGCTATATCTTCTTTTCATCAAACGGAGATTTTGAGGTAATAAAATCACATGTGCTTGAGCTGATCGTCCTTCTCTCCCGTGCTGCGCTCGAAGGCGGTGCAGATGTAGAACAGATTTTCGGTATGAATTATGGTTTTCTCAGCCAGATTCACGGCTTCAAATCCGTAGATGATTTAACGTACTGGCTGTCGGGCATTTTGACCAGATTCACGGATTGCGTATTTAATTTGGCAGATAATAGGCATGTAGACGTGATATACAAGGCAATCAATTATATCAAGCACAATTATATGAGAAAAATTTCCCTTGAGGATGTAGCCTCCCATGTCTTTCTCAGCGCATCATACTTCAGCAAGGTTTTTAATGAGGGGGTGGGATGCAGCTTCAACAACTACCTCAATAAAGTAAGAATCGACGCAAGCAAAAGATTATTAATGGATAAATCATTATCGATCGTCGACGTATCCAATATATCAGGTTATGAGGACCAGAGCTACTTTAACAAGGTCTTTAAGAAAATCACGGGTATGAGTCCCGGACGGTACCGGGAATCCAGAGGCAAATAATAACAAACAGATTCATGTTATTCAAACATCATGGGCTCACCTGTTCAAACATCATGTTTTCCACATATTCATCCATAAATTCATCGCATGCGGACAGCTCGATATACTTCATTTTCGCTTTTATATCCTGCGCTATGCCGAGCAGCTTTCTCGAAAGAAGACCTCCGATCGCACCGGCTCCTGCCGCATTTCCTATGGACTCCACCCTGCCTCGCAGCTCTTTGGGAAGTAATCCTATATTCAGTGCGCTTTCAATATCTATATAGCTCCCGAAGCCGCCTGCAAGAAAAACTCTTTGAATATCCTCCATCATGATTCCGGCCTGCCTTACAAGTATTCTGACGCCTGCAGCAATAGCAGCTTTAGCGTTCTGAAGCTCCCTGACATCCTTCTGGGTAATGGCGATATCTGTGTCAGGCCCTTGCCCGATGGTTTTTTCAATGAGGAAAGCATTGAGTCCGTCAATTTTTATCAGCCTTCTCTTTAATTCCTCCGGCACAGAAGCGTCGAGCTCCACAGCGTCAAGAACCCTTCCCGTTTCATCGATGACTCCCGCGGAAAGCATTCCGGAAATCATGTCCACCACACCTGAACCGCAAATGCCGATTGGCTTTGTATTATTGATCGTAGTATAAGTAAAATCGGGGGTAAATCTGACTTTATCTATGGCCCCAGAAATGCCCGCCACACCGTTTCTGATATTCGCACCTTCAAAGGCCGGTCCTGCTGCCGCCGAACATGAGTACATCCACCGGCTGTTCCCCAATACAATTTCACCGTTGGTTCCAATATCCATAAGCAGCGAAATGTCTTCCCGTTCATACATTCCGCTTGCCAGAACAGCGGCAATCGTATCAGCTCCAATATATGCCGAGACAGAGGGTAGAACTAATCCAATACCATGCCTGTTTATTCTGATTCCAAGCTGTAAGGCCTTAAACCGGTGCATTTGAGTTGATACAGGTATAAATGGTGATACTGCAATATTTTTCGCGGGGAATTTCATGAGAAAATGCATTATGGTGGTGTTACCGACAAAGACAGCGGCATAAATATCATGCCGGCTGATACGTTGATTTTCTGTCAAATGGCCGATTATATCGTTGATGCAGTCTATTATTGTTTGATTCATGCTTTCAAGTGCCTCTTGCGATTCCTGTGTATAGGCTATTCTTGAAATAACGTCCGCACCGAACTTTTTTTGTGGGTTATGAACTGAATATACGTCTACTCTGCGTCCGGATGCTAAATCCAACAGGTACCCGACTAGAGTAGTAGTTCCGATATCAAAAGCAATTCCAAAGACTTTTCCGGTTGTATCCCCGGGTTCAACCGATATAACACTGCCGTTATAGCTCACCGTTGTTACCTGGTAATTATTCTGCCTCATTGCAACAGAGATTTCTCG